>JBHEPH010000134.1:817-4310 GCA_046260395.1 Gemmatimonadales bacterium | reverse complement strand
GGCCATCTGCATGACGTTGTCGAGGAGGGAGAGCAGGTGCCGGCCGCTCATGCGCACGCGACCGAGGGCCTCCCGCTGGCGGTCATTGATGGGGCCGTAGAGCTCGTCCTGGATCAGGGCGCTGTAGGCGTCGATGGCGCTGAGGGGGGTCCGGATGTCGTGGGCGAGCGTCGACAGCGCCCGGTCCTTGGCCGTGCTCGCCCCCTCGCTCACCCGGCGGTCCTCCAGCTGCTGGCGCACTTCGCCCCCGAGGCGAGCGTTCTCCAGCGCCACGGCCGCCTGGTCGGCCAGGGCGGAGAGCAGGGACTCGTCCGCATCCGTGGACGGCTGGCTCGTGGCCACCGCCAGCAGCCCGGTGACCGCGCCTCCCACGATGAGGGGCACGGCGATGAAGTGGTCTTCGGATACGTCGAGGAGCCCCTGGAGCCGGCCCATGACCTCGTCGTCGAGCGGTGCCCGGAAGCGGGTGACCCGCTTCCGGGAGACGCCGTGGGTGGCCAGCACCTGGAGGAGGCCATCGGCGTCCTCCAGCATGAGCACGGCGGCCGACGCGCCGAGCAGGTCGGCGCCGCGCTCAACCGTGAGGCGCCTGACCTGGTCCAGCGAGGTGGTGTAGGTCAGCGCGCGGCTGATCTCGGTCAGCCGGCGGAGCTGGGCGAAGTCGGGGGAAACGGCGTCGAAGGCCGATACGTCGCTCACCGCAGGACGCTCAGCCCGGCGGCGGTGATCTCGACCTCTCGCACGTTGGGGTCGTGGGCGCTCCCCCGGGTCTTCAGGACCCTGAGTCTTCGGCGCGTCCGGTCCTCCCCGTCCACAGTGAGCAGCAGCACGTTGTCGGACAGGTAGCTCATGGCGTTCTGGATCCCCTTGCCCGAGACGTTGCTGCCGGCCGTCTCGAAGTTCAGGATGCTGGTCACGTCGTTCACGGCGAAGTGCTGAACCAGGGCGTAGAGGTAGTCGTGCAGACGCTGCGGGTCGGTGGCGGCGCTGGCCAGGTCGCCGATGGCATCGATGACGAGCCGGCGCACGCCCGACTGCTGGATCCGCCGGAACATGTCGACGATGATGCTGTCGATCTGAAGCTCCACCGGGGACGCGTAGACCAGCTCGAGGCCCCGCTCCTGGGCCTCCTCCAGGTCCACCCCCAGGGAGCGGATGGTCCGGATCAGCTGCGACGGGTTCTCCTGGAAGTTCATGTACAGCGTGGGCTCCCCCCGGCGGGCACCTTCGAGGGCGAACTGCAGGCCGATCGTGGTCTTGCCGGCCCCTGACGGGCCTGCCAGGAGGGTGGTGGTGCCCTGCCACATCCCGCCATCGAGCATCTCGTCCAGCCCCGCCACGCCCGTGGTAACCCTCTCCGTGGCCGGCTCATAGTCCTCCGGCATGTCAGGGCTCACCAGCCGGGGATAGATCTCGAGGCCGGAGTCGGTGATTTCGAACGCGTGGGCACCTTCCATATACTCGCTGCCGCGCAGCTTGTACACGCGGAAGTAGCGCTCGTCCCGGTTGCCCAGCCGCAGCCGCGAAAGCTCGACAATGCCGTCGGCCACCGCGAACTCGGGATAGTGGAGGATGTCCTCTTCGGTGTACTCGCCGAGGAGGAACGCGGTGGTCCCGAACGCGGTGAGCAGCGCGGTCATCTCGTACACCATGTGGCGGCGCTCCGTCACCGACGGGGCGAGGTCGTGGACCGCCTTGAAGGAGTCGATGACGATGATCTTCGGCGACAGCGTCTCGATGGCTTCCTGGAGGACCGGGATCAGGACGCCCGCCCCCTTCTCCGCCAGCTGCGGGCCCACGTCCTCGTAGATCACCTGCGAGCCGAGCTTGTCCTCGTCGAAGAAGGTGAAGCCCTGGAGGTAGCGGACGACCTTGGCCAGCGGCTCGGAGAGGGTCGTCAGATACAGGATGGGGCGGCCCTCCTCCGCGTTGTGGAAGATCAGCTGCTCGGCGAAGATCGTCTTCCCGGAACCGGGGTGGCCCATGACGATGTTGATGGAGTTCGACGGGAACCCGCCGCCGAGGATGTGATCCGCTTCCGCGTTCCCCGCGCTCATCCGGTCCGTCGCGTCAGCGGAGGAAGTCCCGGTATTCCTGCGGCGGTCGGCGGTCAGTTCGAAGCTCATTGCTGATCCATTGCTCGTGTGGGCTGCGCCGCAGTCAGGTCCTGTACGGCTGCAACGAAGATCGAATCGACGAGAGGCTTGCGCAGGAACGCGGTGGCCCCGGCTTCGGCGGCGCGCTGTGCGGCGCCCAGAATGCTGAAGACAATGATCGGCGTATCACGGGTGCACGGGTCTTCCCGCAAGGCGCGGCACAGCGCCAGCCCGTCCATCCTGGGGATCAGGATCTCGGTGATGACCAGCGCCGGCGGGTTGGCGAGGGCTCGCTCCAGCGCGGCGGGCCCGTCGTCGGCGAACTCCACGGTGAAGCCCTCCCGCTGGAGGAAGAGCGCCTGGAGCCTGCGGACGCTCTGGTCGCGCTCCACGATCAGGATGGAGCCCGATCCATGATCCTCTGGCGAGCTGATCACCATCGACTCTGGAAGCGCTCGGCCGGACATTGGGGAAGGATAGACGCCAGGATAGACGCGCGGCACCCGCTCGCATGCGCGGGCGATGGGCTGCCGCTCCAGATCACTTCGGTGAACGCTGGCGTGGCATGCACGCGCTTCCTTCCACTGTTGAGGGCCGACCACATGGGCACCGTCGCCCACCCTGCTCCTGCCATCCTCCTACACAATCGGGCCGGAACAGTGCCATCCTCAGCGCCGGATAGCCAGGGGCCCCGGTCAGGAGCGGGTCCCCGGGCGTCAGAACAGCCGGAACCCCGGGGAGACCGGCGTATAGTCGTAGCCCAGGAAGAACGGTCCGTAGGCAATGAGGATCAGCACGATGGCGGCGACCGCCCACCACCCGAGCCGGTCCAGGACGGGCTCCCAGCCGGTCCTGGCGGGGGCGGTTAGGGTGTCGGAGACGGGGATGTCGTGAGGCTCCGCCCCCTTCCGCCCCATCACGATCGTGAGCCCGATCACCACGAAAAAGAGCATCACGCCCACGAACATGAGCGTGCCGCCCACGCCCGTGAGGATTCCCGGGAGCCGCCACGCCTCGCTGCCGTAGGTGGCCTCCGCCATGAACGTCCGCCGCGGCATCCCCTCGAGGCCGCCGGAGATCATCCCGCGGGCGAAGATGAGGACGCCGATGGTGTAGACCCACGACGAGGCCAGGGCAATGCCGCGGCTGAAGAGGCCCCGGCGGGTGAGGTAGGGCACCATCCAGTATCCGATGCCCATGAGGGTGAGGGCCACGGCCGAGCCGACGGTCATGTGGAAGTGACCCGGTACCCAGGTGGTGTTGTGGATCACCTGGTTCATGGTGAAGCTGGCGTTCACGAGGCCGGTGGCGCCGCCCAGCACGAAGGTGAGCATGGCCAGGATCTGGGCCGCGACCGACGGGTCGCCCCAGGGCAGCTTCCTGACCCAGCCCAGGAG
>JBHEPH010000134.1:0-666 GCA_046260395.1 Gemmatimonadales bacterium | reverse complement strand
TGTACTGGTGGTGGAACCCGGTGGGGATCGACAGGAGGAGGAAGAGGATCCAGACAATGCGGGTGTAGCTGTCGCTGATGAGCGACCCGTCCACCTGCCGGGGGATGAGGGCGTACCAGGAGACGTACGCGGGCAGTAGCCAGGCGTAGACAATGGCGTGGCCGGTGAACCAGAAGAGGGTCCGGGTGAACAGCGGGTCGATGGTCTCGGTGATCCCCAGCGACCAGGGGAGCATGAAGCCGAGGAACGAGACCGCGATGGGGATCGACGCCAGGAACCACATGAGGTATGACGCCACGGAGATGTAGGCGAGCAGGGGCGTCCGCTCGCCGGGGTGCTCTTTCCGCCAGCCGCGCTTGGCGAGCCACATGTTGAGCATGGCGATCCATGTGCTCACCACCACCAGGGCGAGGCCCAGGTAATAGGTCCAGTGGGCCTGGAGCGGGGCGTAGGAGGTGTAGAGCACCGTCGCCCGGTTCCCCACCACCGCGTAGATGGCCATGAGGTTCCCCAGCACCAGCGCGCCCAGGCTGCCCCAGAGCAGCCCGGAATGGAGCGGCCGGCTGAGGGACCGCGCCGTCAGGAGCGGCAGGAACGCGTTGGAGAAGGAGAAGGTGAAGATCAGAACGTTGGCCACGCCGTGGGCCGTCAGCCCCTGGTAGTAGG
>JBHEPH010000133.1:0-4418 GCA_046260395.1 Gemmatimonadales bacterium | reverse complement strand
CCGCTACCGCAGCCTGTACTTGGCGGCCCACGGTGGCCGGGCAGTCGAGCTCGAGGAGTTCGGCGTGGAACGGCTCGCCCTGGTGAATGACGGCCATGCGGACGTGTCCATCGATGAGTTCATGACGATGGTCCGCGAGTTCGAGGCGGAGTCTGAGCGCATCCTCCAGGCCGATCCCCGATGAGCGCCCCACTGGGCCTCCACACCCGGAGTTCCCTCATCACGGTCTCCGGAATGGTCGAGGGCGCCGTCGACCTGTTCGACGCGGCGGCCCGGATGGAGTCACGCGGCCACGGAGACGCCTCGGCCGTCCGCCTCGGCTTCGCCGACGTCTTCGCGGAGGCCTACACCCTTGACCTTCCGATCCCGGTGGGCCGGGACGTCGCGACCCACCCCGCCCGCGGCTACCACGATGCGTGGTGCCGTGCCATCCTGCTGGGGGCGAGCGCGCTGATGTGCCTCTCGATCATCCCCCCGCACGGCACGGCGAGCGTGTTCGTGGCCGCGTCCGCGGGCTGGCTCGCCGCCCAGGCGGCGAGCGCGGCGATCTACTGGGGGCGCGGGATCCGCGACGCTGGCCGGGGCGCCCGGCTCGCGCTTGCCTCCACGTTCCCCCTGCTGATCGTCGGCACGATCGTCGCCGTTGTCACCGGCTGGTGGGAGGTCCCGCTGTGGGTGACGTGGGGCTTCGCCGCGGCGGCTGCGCACGCCGTGCCCGTATCCCTCCCCCGGTCGATCAGCACCCTCGCCGCCGCGACCGGCGCGTCCCTCCTCACACTCGTTCCCGCCCCGCTGAGCGGGGTGCCGGCGGTCGTGCTCGTCCTGGGCTTCGGCCTCTGGTCCCTCACACGGTTGGTCCCACTCGCCCGCGCCGGGCGCCAGCCGTCGGCGGTGGGCTGGAAGCTGGTCAACTGGTCGGTGTTCAACGCCCTGGCGCTGCAGGCCGCGCTGCTGTCGGTGCTGCTCGCGAGCGGCATCGAGTTCTCGATCGTCGCCCTCGCCGGCATGACGGCGGGCATCGTGGGCGAGCCCCTCCTGGAGTCGTGCGGCCATCAGGTGAGGCGGACGGCAGCCGCGCTCGTGCACTGGCGGACGGTGCGCCCCCTGGTCATCGGCTACGGTCTCGTGTGCGTCGTCGCGGTGGGCATGTCGGCGGCCGGCGCCGGCATCGTCGTCGCGGGGGTGATGCACGGCCGTGCAATCACCCTGCCCGAGGCGGCTGCGGCGTTCACCATCGGCGCCCTGAGCGCGTGCAGCGGCCTGCTCATGCGGGTGGGCACCGCCAGTGGTGCCGCCCTCAACTCGTTCGCCAGCGCATCCGGCATGTGGGTCGTGGCCGCCCTGTGGATCCTGCACCCGGTCTGGTACGGCGCGGCCATGCTCGGCATCGCCCTCGCGGCTGCCCTGTTCGCGGCCCTCCACCTCGCCAGCCCGGGGTGGTGGTGACCGTGGGGGCGGCCGCACCGTTCTACCTGCACCCGGCGGCCGAGCCGGTGGCCTGGCGGGCACTGCTGGGCGGGCGACTCGACCTGGACTGGGCGGTCGTCAACGTCGCCGACGGCCCGGGCGGCGGCTACGACGAGCACTACTACGGGCCGGCGCTGGCGGGTGGCTGCCTGACGCCGCTAGTCGGCTATGTCGACCTGGCCTACGGACGGCGCCCGCTCGCCGACGTCCTGGACGACGTCGCCGCCTGGCCTTCCTGGTACGGCGTCCGCGACGTCCTGCTCGACTGCACGCCCGCCGAGGACGTCGCGGATGTTCTGGCGACGGTCACGGCGGTCCGCGCGGCCGGGGCCGCCCGGGTGGTGCTGAACCCGGGGCGGGTCCCCGATCCGGCGATTCAGGCGTGCGGTGACGTGACCTGCGTCATCGAGACCGACTGGCGGATCTACCCCACCCTCGACCACGCCGCCGGGCCGGGGGTGACCTGGCACCTGGTCCACAGCGTGCCGGCCACCCAGCTCGCCGCGGCGTGGGCCTCCACCGTCCGGCGCGGGGCCGACCACGCCTGGGTGACCGACGGGCGCCTGCCCAATCCGTGGCGGGTTCTGCCGACCGGATGGGGCCCGTGAAGGCGTGCGGTGCGGCGGCGGCGGTGATCGTGCTGGCCGGCTGCACCGCCTCACCGGTGCCGGGGCCCTGGGTCCCCGAACAGGGGGCCGCCTGGCACCTGCAGCTGAGCGGGACGCCCGCCACGACGGCGGGAGTGGCCGTGTACGACGTCGACGGGGCCGATACCAGCGCGGTCGCCGTCGAGCACCTCAAGTCCGGCGGCGCGCGGGTCATCTGCTACCTCAACGGCGGCGCGCGCGAGGAGTGGCGTGCCGACGCCGGGCGGTTCCCCGGGAGCGTCATCGGCGAGCCTCTGGAGGACTGGCCGGGGGAACGCTGGATCGACATCCGCCAGCTGGACGTCGTGCTCCCGATCATGGAGGACCGGATCGCCGACTGTGCCGCCAAGGGCTTCGACGCCGTCGACCCCGACAATGTGGACGGCTTCCTCCACGACACCGGGTTCGGGCTGCTGCCTGAGGACGCGGCGAGCTACGTCACCGAACTGGCCCGCCTCGCGCACGAACACGGGCTCACCATCGGTCTGAAGAACGCCGTCGAACTGCTGCCACGCGTGGGTGGCACGGTCGACTTCGCGGTCAACGAGGAGTGCCAGCAGTGGGGGGAGTGCAACCGCTACGACGAGTTCGTCGCCTCCGGCAAGGCGGTCTTCAACGTCGAGTACACCGAGTCCTGCAGCACCCCGGCGGGATTCAGCTCGATCCGGGGCCGGGTGGAACTCGACGGGCCCACCGCCCCCTGCCCCTCCTGAACCGGCACGCGTCCCCGTGCGGGGCACGACCAGTGACCCGCCGCCGTGCCGGAGCCAGAGTGCCGGAGGACGAAGTGCCGGAACAACCGATCGGGGGCCCGAATGGAGACGGCTTGACGCGGTCCGGGGCGAACGAATCGCTACCTGAACGTGACTGGCCGTTGGGGTTCACCCAAGTGCAATCGCCGCGGGGAAGGGGCTTGCCGCGTGCGGTCCGGGTCAAGTCCACGGGCGTGGTGTACGAGGGTGATTCCTCGTGGGGGTGTTAGGCGCTGATGGCGCCGGCGGTGGTTATGGTGTTCTCCTTCCCGGATGTGGTGTCGGTCTCGAGGGCGGCGCGGCATTGTTTGAGGAGCTCGAGGCCGAGGTAGCGGCGCTGCTCCATCCATTCGTCGTGCTGTTCGGCCAGGACGGCGCCGACCAGGCGGATGACGGAGTCGCGGTTGGGGAAGATCCCGACCACGTCGGTGCGGCGCCGGATCTCGCGGTTGAGCCGATCTTGGGGGTTGTTGGACCACACCTGTCGCCAGCAGCCCTTGGGGAAGATCGTGAACGCGAGGATGTCGGCGCGGGCCTCGTCGAGGTACTCGGCCACCGCGGGCAGCTTGTCGGCCAGGGTCTCGATGATCCGGTCGAACTGGGCATGGACCGCGTCGGCGTCGGGCTGGTCGTACACGCTGTGCAGCAGCGCCTTGACCCACGGCCAGGACGACTTCGGTGTCTGTGACATCAGGTTGGCGGCGAAGTGGGTGCGGCACCGCTGCCAGGACGTGCCCGGCAGCGTCGCCCCGATCGCCTCGACCAGTCCGTCGTGGGCGTCTGAGGTGACCATCCCGACCGGCCCTTCCTTGGTCAGGCCGCGAGCGACGAGGTCGCGGAAGAAGCCCAGCCAGCCGGCGTGAGTCTCACTGGTAGCAGTGTGGATTCCCAGGATCTCCCGGTAGCCCACGGCGTTGACGCCGGTGGCGATCATCACCGCGATCTTGACCACCCGGGCGTTCTCGCGGACCTTCATCACCAGCGCGTCCGCAGCCACGAACGTGTACGGGCCCGCGTCCAGCGGTCGGGTCCGGAACGCGGCGACCTGCGCATCGAGATCCTTGGCCATCTCGGAGACCTGAGACTTCGACAGGCCAGTGATCCCCAGCGTCCGCACCAGCTTGTCCATCCGGCGCGTACTCACCCCGAGCAGGTAGCTGGTGGCGACCACCGACGTCAGGGCGGCCTCGGCACGGCGGCGCCGCTCCAGCAGCCACTCCGGGAACAGCGAGCCCTCACGCAGCTTCGGGATGGCGACATCGAGGGTGCCGACCCGGGTGTCGAGGTCGCGGTGCCGGTACCCGTTGCGGCGGTTGACCCGCTCAAGGTCGCGGGTGCCGTACTCGGCGCCGCACACCGCGTCCGCCTGCGCCGAGAGCAGCGCGTTGACGAACGAGGTGAGCATGTGACGCATCAGGTCAGGGCTGGCCTGAGCCAGCTCGTCATGCAGGAACCGAACGGGGTCGATACTGGGTGAGGCGGTCATCGGTGTGACTCCTTCTTCGAGGTGGTTGTGGAAGATCTCTCGAAGAATCACCCGGTGACCGTCGCC
>JBHEPH010000132.1:350-4439 GCA_046260395.1 Gemmatimonadales bacterium | reverse complement strand
CGAGCCGGGCTGAACGGACCGTGTCCACCGATTCATCCAGGGCGACGGCGGTTTCGGCATCGGTCGGCGCGCGGCCAAGCTCCTGTGCCAGGAGCCCCTCCACCCGGGCCATCTTGATGAGGGCGGTGTTCTGGTTGAGCGGGATACGGACGGTGCGGGTCTGCTCGGCGAGCGCCTTGAGCACGCACTGGCGCACCCACCAGACCGCATAGCTGATGAACTTGACCCCGTGCGAGGGATCGAACTTCCGGACCGCCTTGAGGAGCCCCTCATTGCCGATGGCGACGAGTTCGGAGAGGTCGAGGCCGTGGCCCTGGAAGCGCTTCACGTAGGAAATGACGAAGCGGAGGTTGCCGGTCACCAGGCGTTCAATCGCCTCGGCATCGCCCCGCCGGGCCCGTTCGGCGAGTTCACGCTCCTCGGCGATGCTGCCCACCATCGGCAGCTTGCGAATGTCGGTCAGGTACTGGTCGAACGCAGACGACGGGGCAGGGACGGACCGCGCAATTGCGCGAGGCCGGCTGCGGACGGCGTGGGCCATACGGCAAAACCACCTTGTCGGTTGTCCAGGCGAACAGCGGATGGTCGGGGCGATCAACCCACCCAATGTTGGCAACCGAAAGGGGCCGGTCAAGGGAAAACTATTTCAACAGTTTAAGTATTTGTGAAACATAGAGTTAACTTTGTATTCAACAGCCGTGAAACTGGTTTTTCCACAGCTTTTCCACGTGAACTGTCGAAGTAATTGATATGTATGAATTTATGACAATTTCCTGGGCGCCGGATGGGTGGATAACTCGCAGACCGATCCTCCGGTGCCTCAGCAAGGAGCTTTGGGAGCGTGTGTGCGCACTCGTGTGCTGGGCGGCTACGCTGCCCCCACCCCACGCAGTGCCGCCGCGATGGCGACCCGGTCCGCCTCGACCGTCCACCGCTCCCCATCGCGCACCATGCGGCCAATCGCCGACGGGAGCGCGAACCGGATCGCGCCGTTCCGGTTCTTCTTGTCGTGCGACATGGCCTCGAGCAGGTCATCCACCAGGAAATCCTCAGGCAGCATCACCGGCAGCCCGAGCGCGTCGCTGATGGTGCGGATCCGGTCACTGATCCCCGCCGCCGCCAGGCCCAGCTCCTCCGCCAGCGCCGCCTCGGCCACCAGCCCGATCGCCACGGCCTCCCCGTGCGGAACCTCGTATCCCGACACCGTCTCGATGGCGTGCGCCACGGTATGCCCGGCGTTCAGGATCGCGCGCTCCCCGGTCTCGAACTCATCACGCGCCACCACCGCGCCCTTGATCTCGACGCTGCGGTGCACCAGCCGCACCAGCACGGTCTCATCGCGCCGCAGGATCGCGTTCGTCTCCCGTTCCACCCACGCGAGGTACTCGGCGTCGGCGATGACGCCATGCTTGATGACCTCGGCCAGGCCCGCGCGGTAGACCGCCTCGGGCAGCGTGCGCAGCGCCCGTGGGTCAGCCACAACCGCGACCGGCGGGTGGAACGCGCCGATCAGGTTCTTGCCGTGCGCGGTGTCCACGCCCGTCTTGCCGCCCACCGAGGCGTCCACCATCGCCAGCAGCGAGGTTGGAGCCTGAAGCCACGGCACACCCCGCAGGTAGGTGGACGCCACAAAACCGGCCAGGTCGCCCACGACCCCGCCGCCCAGGGCCACGATCCCGGCATCCCGCCCGAAGCCGAGGGTCAGCAGCTTGTCGCTGAGGTCGGCCCAGCGGCGTCGGGACTTGGAGCGTTCACCCGGCGCCACGACCAGGGTGGGCACCGGGAGGTGGGACTCCAGCGCCCGCGCCACGTTGCGGTCGGTGATCACCGCCAGGCGGCGGCCCGCGAGGTGGCGCTCCGCAAGGAACGCCAGCTCCTCGAGGAGCCCGGCGCCGATGAGGACCGGGTACTCGCCGTTCCGGTGGCGGATCGTGTGGCTGGTGGGCACGGGTGGCCTGCTACCAGGTGACGTCGCCCTGCCCCGCATCCGCGTTGGCGGCACGGGCCAGGGTAAAGAGCAGGTCGGAAAGCCGATTCAGGTAGACCAGGAACAGCTCCGGCACCGATTCCTCGTGGGCAAGCGCCACGACGCTGCGTTCCGCACGCCGGCACACCGTGCGCGCCAGATGGAGGGCGGCGGCCTTGGGACTTCCCCCCGGCAGCACGAAGGCGCGCAGCGGCGTCAGCCGCTCCTCGGCCGCGTCAATGGCCTGCTCGAACTCGGTGACTCGTGCCTCGGAGAGCGAGGCCTTCTCGAGTGCCTTCGCGACCTTTTCCGGATCGGGGGTGGCGAGGTGACCGCCAATGGAAAAGAGGTCGCGCTGGATGGACTCGAACAGCGCATCGTGGAACCCGGTCGGCTCGGTGGCGCGCACAACGCCCAGCACGGAGTTGAGCTCGTCCACATCGCCGTACGCGGCCACGCGGTGGTGGTGCTTGGAGACGCGGCCACCGCCGAACAGGCCAGTCTCGCCGGAATCGCCGGTGCGGGTGTAGATCTTCACGACTCGGTCCCTTCGGGTGTGTCGAGCGCCGCAAGCATCTCGGCGACGGTGGTGAACTTGAGCCGAGGGCGACCGGCCTCCTCACCACGAGACCGCTCGATGGCGTCGAGGCGCTGCCAGTCGCCGTAGCTGACCACCCTGACACCGCGGCTTGCCAGGTGTTCCGGCAGTGCCTCGGGCGAGAGCCCCGGCGACACGCCCAGCCGCTTTTCGCGAACGTCCTCCAGCAACGATTCGACCGTTTCCACCGCACACGGCTTGTTGGTGCCGATGACGCCGCTTGGCCCGCGCTTGATCCAGCCGGTGACATAGATCCCGGGCAGCGTGGCACCATCCGGCCCGGTCACCCGGCCCTGCGCATTCGGGATCACGCACGCGCGGTCATCGAACGGCAGCCCGGGGAGTGGCACGCCGCGGTAACCCACCGATCGGAACACCAGTCCGGCAGGGATCGTCTCCTCCTGGTCGGTGGCCACGGCGCGCACGCCACCACGCCCATCGGGATCGAGCCGGTTCCGGACGATCCGCACGCGCTCGAGCCGACCCTCACCCTCCAGCTCCACCGGCGAGACGCAGAAGCGCATCACGATCCGGCGGGGCTTGCCCGCGGCCGGCCGTCCGGCGACCGCGCGCAGGGTGTCGAGATTCTTCTGCGGGGTGCGGTCGTCGCCCGTGTCGAGCATCTGCTGGCTGGCCTCATCGAGTTCCAGGTCGGCGGGGTCGACGATGAAGTCGGCGCCGGGCATCTCCCCCAGCTCCTTCACCTCCGGGTTGGTGAAGGCCGCCTGCACCGGGCCGCGGCGACCGAGCACGGTCACGGTCTTCACTCGGCTCTGGCGGAGCGCCTCGAGGGCGTGGGGGGCAATATCGGTCGCGGCCAGTTCCTCGATGGTGCGGGCCAGCACACGGGTGACGTCAATCGCCACATTGCCGAGCCCCACCACCACCACATGCTCCTGGGTGAGATCGAACTCGAGGTCGCGGAAGTCGGGGTGTCCGTTGTACCAGCCGACGAACGCCGTGGCTGTGTGACTGCCGGGGAGGTCCTCACCCGGGATGCCGAGTGGGCGGTCGGTGGGGGCGCCGGAGGCGAAAATGATCGCGTGGTAGTGGGCCTGGAGGTCGTCGAGGGTCAGGTCGCGGCCGAACTCGACGTTGCCGAAGAACCGGAACCGGGGCTGGGCGGCGATCCGGTCATAGATCCGGGTGACCGACTTGATCTTCTGGTGGTCGGGTGCGACGCCGCCACGCACCAGTCCAAACGGTGTGGGGAGCCGGTCGAACAAGTCAATGTCTACCGGCATCGGCTGCTTCTGCAGGTGCTCGGCGGCATAAAAACCGGCGGGCCCGGCGCCGATGATGGCGACCCGGAGGGTGGGCTCTTCTGGGGGCATGGGGGTAATATGGCGGACCGGCGGGCAGGCGGATAGGCGGAATGGCGGACAGGCGGACAGGGCGGACGGCGTGGCGCGGCGCGGCGAGTGTGATATCCTGCCATCGGCGGGCGGTTGGTGGTAAATTTCCGGTTTGGCATGGTCTGCGGCGCCGATGGCCGGCATGCCGATACTTCAGCCTTGGGGAGGAT
>JBHEPH010000132.1:0-340 GCA_046260395.1 Gemmatimonadales bacterium | reverse complement strand
CCGCCTCGATCTCCAACCGGGCCGGTGCGGCCGCTGACCGCGCCGCGCTGACCCGTTTCCCTCCATCCCATGAGTGCCCGCAAGTCCGCATCCGGGATTGTGCTGCTCGCGGCGATCCTGATCGCCGGGTGGTATGTGCTGTCGGGGAAGTTTGACGTGCTGCACTTCGGCACGGGGGTGGTCTCCGCCGTCGTAATCGCGGTGATCGCCCGGCCCCCGGCGGACACGACCCCGGCCCGGGTGGGCGCCTTGCTCCTGTTCCTGCCGTGGTTGACCTGGCAGGTCCTGCTCTCAAACCTGCGGGTGGCCGGCCTGGTCCTCCTGCCCCGCACGGCCATCC
>JBHEPH010000131.1:0-4494 GCA_046260395.1 Gemmatimonadales bacterium | reverse complement strand
GGATCATGCCATGCATGAACCGGACGTCTGCCTCGTTGTGCGCGGCCGGGACAATGGCGGAGAGCTGGTCGGGCCGCAGCACGCGCGTGGCCTCCCCCGGGGCGCCGGGCTGGACGGTGCGTGGCGGCTCGGCGGCCGGAGCCGGTGCAGGACCAGACGCAGGGCCCGCGGCGCGGCAGGCGCCGAGAGCGAGGGTGGCCAGCAGGGCCATGGTGGGCCGGTGGGCCACGGGCGAGGGATGGATCCGGGCGGTCTGGTGCATGTCACATTATACCAAGATGTTTCAGGGAACGCCGACAAGCCGTGGAGGACGGCCGTGACGTCTCCCGGCCGACTTCCGCATATCGCTATGAGTCGGCTGCGCTCACCACGGAGGACCACGATGCCCCTCGCGCCCAGTAAAGCCCGGTTCCTTGTCCTCCTGCTCCCGCTCGGGTTGGTCACGCCCCTCGGCGCCCAGGGGCAGCCCCCCCCGGTCATGTCCCTGCCAGCCCTGCTCGGTCTCTTCCAGGTCCCGGCGGGGGCGCCCGATGGCTCGATTCTCGGCTGGACGACGGGCACCGGCGGGGAATCGCGCATCCGCTGGGCGTTCGAGGGGATTCAGGAGGCGGAGGAATACGCGCAGCGTGAAGGGTTCCCCTACCACCGGGTGGGCCTGGTGGTGGTGTCCCTCAAGGGACAGCCGGCGTACCGGATGGAATACCGGGGGCGTGAGGTGCCCGGCGCCTGGCGGGTGACGCTGCTTGGTCCCCGTGCGGGCCCGTTCAAGGTCTCGGTCGCGACGGAGGGGGATGCCCAGGTGATGGACCTTGATGTGCCCGCGGTGCTGCGAGAGGCGGGATGGACGGTGTCACCCTACAAGTGCAGTCGGGAGACATCGCCGGCCACCTTCGGGTTCGTGGTGCACGTGGTGGAGGCGCCAGGGGCCAAGCCGATCTGGCTCCAGGAAGACTGGAACTTCGGCCAGGCCATCGGGATGCGTGTGGGGCTGGAACTGCTCTACTTCAAGGACCAGGCCGACAAGGTGGAGTGCGTGGAGCGCTGAGTGCCTGCGCGGGCCCGGAGCGCGCCCCTCCCCGGGCGCGGCCAGTCAGGGCCCAGGGGTTCCGCTTCCCGGGATCCGGCGGTACAATCTCGCCGGGCCGCCGCCTCAGCTGGCGGCGCGCCCGATCCCGTTGCCGCGCAGACCCCCGCAGGACTCCTCGATCACCGGCGCCTTGCGCCCGGAGGGATACATGGTCACCCTGACGTCGTTGTGGCTGTCCATCCTGTTGTCCGCCGTGCTCGTTTTCGTCGTCAGCTCCATCGTGCACATGGTTCTGAAGTACCACCAGAACGACTTCCGCCGCTTCCCGGATGAAGAGGCGGTGCGCCGCGCGCTCGGTCCACTCAACATCCCCGCTGGCGACTACGCACTTCCGTACGCGGGTTCGATGGAGGCCATGAAGTCCCCCGAGTATGCCGCAAAGCTCAACGAGGGCCCCGTGCTCCATGCGACCGTCATGCCCAACGGCCCGTTCGCCATGGGCGCCCAACTCGGTCAGTGGTTCCTCTTCTCGGTCCTGGTCAGCGTGTTCGCCGGCTATATCGCCTCCCGCACCCTGCCCGTCGGGACGGATTACCTGACCGTCTTCCGGATTACGGGCACCGTCGCCTTCGCGGGGTATGCCCTGGGTGACATGCCCCAGTCAATCTGGTACAAGCGCGGCTGGGGGGCGACCTTCCGCTCGATGTTCGACGGGCTGCTCTATGCCCTGGTGACGGCCGGTGTCTTCGGCTGGCGCTGGCCATCGATGTAGACCCGATGGGGTCCGGAGGCGGGCGACCCGCCTCCGGAACCCTCATCTCCCGTTCATCACGCCTTCACGGGCCCGGCCGTATGCTGTCGGGGTACCCGGATGGAGGCATCCACGCGATTTCTCGTCGCCTTCCTGCTGCTCGCGCACGGCATCGCCCACTCTCCCGGCATGCGGATATTCGACCCTGCCCGGGGCCGCTATCGCCTCCGTCCCTTTGGTAGTATCATCGAGGAAGACCGGACCTTTGCAGGGATCACGATCCCGGCCCGGTTAAGGCAGGTGAATGCCTGGAGGAGGGTTCCATGAGGCTGCGCTACGTGATTGTCTTCGTCACAGACCTGGAGCGTTCGCTGCAGTTCTATCGTGACCTCGTCGGTCTGCCGGTGCGGGAAGAGACCCGTTCGTCGGTTGAGTTCGACCTTGGCGGCTCCACCTTCGTGATCCACATCGCCCACGTGGACGAACCTCTGCACCATCATCCGCCGCTGCTCGCCGGTTCCTGTCGGCTGGGATTCGAGGTCCGTGACCTGGACATGGTGCACGCCCGCCTGGTGGGGGCCGGCGTGCCGTGCCTGACACCGCCGGACGCCCAGTTCGACCTCCGGGTGGCCCTCTACGAGGACCCGGACGGGCTGAACTTCACCCTCGCCGAGCCGTTGCCCCGGTAGGCGGGGGTAGCTGAAATGGGCGATGCCTCAGCCGCGTAGCGGTTTCATGGCGGGGCTCGCCACTCTCCGGGCAACTCTGGCAGGCTGGTCTGGTCCGCGGGAGGACGCGTACCGGCAAGCCAGCCTGCCGGTGGATATCAGGCAGGCGCGCTTTGTCGTCGCAATCACGACCCCGGGAATCCTGCTGGCCAACTTCATGGATCTCTGGCTCTCGGCGTTCGGGCCTGAGGCGGTGGGCAGGCTCTGGCTCTTCGGCTGGCAGGGGACCCTGACCCTGATCGTGGCGCTGGTGCTGGCTCGGGTGAAGACGCCACGCGCGCTCGATATCCTGCTGCTCGTGTGGCTGACTTCGTACATCACCGTCGTACTGGTGTTCCGGGCCCAGGGTGTTTCCGTCGCGACCAGTGGTGTCATCGTGCTCCTGGCGTTCGGCAGCTACACGCTCCTGCCGCAGCGGCTGCTGTTCCGTGTCGTGCCGTCCATCCTCCTGACCCTTGGCGATGTGTGGATCCTCGTCGTGGTCCACGACGCCGGTTCCGCCGTCGTCCTGCCGGCTGTGCTTGCGTACGGGTTCGTGCACCTGCCGGCTGGGTGGGTGGCCGTCCAGCATGAGCGCGATCGGCGACACCGCTACCGTGCGCAGCTGGGCGAGGCCGCGGCCCGCCGTGACCTCGAGCATCTCGCCAACACCGATGCCCTGACCGGGGCGCTCTCCCGTCGCCGCTGGCTGGAACTGGCCGAGGCTGAGCTCGAACGCTACCGGCGGCAACACCGCCCCTTCGCCGTCTTGATGGCGGATCTCGATCGCTTCAAGGCCGTCAACGACCGGTATGGGCACCAGGTCGGCGACATCGTCCTGCAGCATTTCGCACGACTGCTGCAGTCCGAACAACGGCGCCTGGACGTGGTCGGCCGGCTCGGTGGTGAGGAGTTTGTCGTGCTGCTGCCGGAGACAGACCTGGCGGGTGCCTCGGAGGTTGCGGAACGCGTGGTGACCGCCTGCCGGCACGTGATGGTGGATACCACGGCTGGCCCGGTCCGGATCACCTGCAGTATCGGTGTCGCGGTGATCCGTGATGCAGACGCCATCGCGGACCTGCTGCACCGTTCCGACCTCGCCATGCTCGCGGCGAAGGAAGCGGGTCGTGACCAGGTGGCGGTGGCCGCCGGTGGCACGCCTGGTTCATCTCCTCCGCGGCCGGGAGGATCGAGGACCTGACCACGCCTCAGGTGAACCTCGCGCAGGCGGTGTTCCCGAACTACCCCCCAGGAGCGGACGGCACTGGTGGCCTTCCTCGGCACCCTGTCTGATCCGGCCCTGGCCACCGGCCCCCGCTGGGCCAACCCGTTCAGGCCGTAAGGCACCCCCGGCTCGGCCGGGTCGGTTGACGGGCACCCGGAGTATCACGAACTTCGAGGCGGTGTCCACCGCGGCGGTCCAGCCGCACTCTCCGCCTCCCTGCCTCCCCGGATCCTGATGCGCTTGCTCAGCCGCCCGCTCGTTGCCACAATCTGCCTGTTACTGCTCACCACCGGATGTGCCCGCGGCGGCTCCCCGATCCTTGTCGCCAGCCCCGCAGGCCCTGGTAGCCTTTCCGACGCCGTGGCGCGCCGATTCGAAGCACTCCGTGGCGATCCCGGAATCCTGCACCTGTTCCTCCACGAGATGCCCAAGGGCGGCGACATCCATTCGCACCTGAGTGGCGCCATCTACGCTGAGAGCTATATCGCCTGGGCGGCGGAGGACGGACTCTGCCTGGTCCGCGCCACGATGGGGCTGGTGCCCCCACCGTGCGATGCTGCGGCCGGCCGGCCCGCGGCTTCGACCATCCCCGGTGACCCGAACCTGCACACCGACGTGGTGGATGCCTGGTCCCTGCGAAATTGGCATCCTTCACAGGAGAGTGGCCATCGGCGGTTCTTCAGCACCTTTGGTCGGTTCGGCCTGGCCACGCGCGGTCGCACCGGTGACATGCTGGCGGAGGTCAGCGCCCGCGCCGCCTCGCAGCAGGTGAGTTACCTGGAAC
>JBHEPH010000130.1:0-4618 GCA_046260395.1 Gemmatimonadales bacterium | reverse complement strand
ATCCTGTACGCCGTGACCAACGGCCACCTCGACGACGTGGACGTCAAGCATGTCCGCCAGTGGGAGCGCGATTTCCTGTCCTACCTGGACGCGCAGTCCGCCAAGGTGCTGGAGGATATCCGCACCAAGAAGGCGCTCAGTGACGACCTGACCGCCAGCCTCAAGGGCGCCATCACCACCTTCAAGCCGCTCTTCCGGCCCGAGTAATGGCCAAGGGGCGCGAGCTCAAGGGCCGGATCCTCTCGGTCCAGAACACCCGCAAGATCACCCGGACGATGGAGCTGGTGGCCACGTCCAAGCTGAAGCGGGCGTCGGATCGCGTGGTGGCCGCCCGGCCCTATGCGGAGGCGCTGCGCGGGGTGATCGCCGACCTGGTGACGCCGGAACTGGCCGAGCGGTTCCCGCTGCTGCGGCAGCCGGCGCCCCCGTCCAAGGGCGGGCCGGCCATCGCGGGGCTGATCCTGGTGACCTCCAACCGCGGGCTGGCGGGGGCCTTCAATGCCAACCTGATCAAGGAAGCCCGGCGCCGGATCGAGGCGCTGGAGGCGCAGGGCTACACGGTGGAACTCCATTCCGTCGGCAAGAAGGGCGCGGGGTACTTCAAGTACGTCAAGCGCCCGATCAAGGCCGAGCGGACGGATGTCGGGGACAACCCCTCGCCCGAACTGGCCGGGGACCTCGTGGCGAGCCTGATGGCCGAGTACGAGGCCGGGCGGCTCGCCTCGCTGGACATGGTGCACTGCGAGTTCGTCAGCGCGCTCAGCACGCCGCCGACGACCACGCGGCTGTTGCCGGTGCCGGCCCCCGAGGGGCGCACCCGTCGGCCCGACTACCTGCTCCGTCCCGACCCCGACGCCCTCCTCGAGAAGCTGCTGCCGCTCTACGTGCGGAACGCGGTGTACCGGGGACTGGTGGAGACGGCGGCCGGCGAGCATGGCGCCCGGCGCACCGCCATGAAGAACGCCACGGACAATGCCGGCGAGATCCTGGAGAAGCTCAAGCGGACGTACAACCGCCAGCGCCAGGCGGCGATCACGCAGGAGATCAGCGAGATCGTGGGTGGGGCGGCGGCGCTGCAGGGGTAGCCAGCGGTAAGCAGTAAGCAGTAAGCAGTAAGCAGGATGGTGGGAACGGGGAACCGGGAACAGGGAACAGGGAGCAGGGAAGCGCTGGAGATGGTGCGGGGCGTGGGGCTTACTGCTCACTGCTCACTGCTCACTGCTCACTTTGACGACGACTCTAGACAGGACACGGAACGGTTATGTCTGCTGCAAACATGGGCCAGGTCGTGCAGGTAATCGGGCCGGTACTCGACGTCGAGTTCGCCCCCGAGAAGCTGCCCGAGATCTACTCGGCCATTGAGATTGACGATGCCTCCGGGCCGATGGCGGTGAAGCTGGTGGCCGAGGTGCAGCAGCACATCGGCCAGAACCAGGTCCGCGCGGTCGCGATGAGCACCACCGACGGGGTCAGCCGCGGGATGCCGGTGCGCGACCTCGGCGGCCCGATCAAGGTGCCGGTGGGTGACGCGCCGCTCGGCCGGATCCTCAACGTCCTCGGCGAGCCGGTGGATGGTGGCGCGCCGATCCCCGCCAGCGTGGAGCGCTGGCCGATCCACCGCGAGACGCCCAAGTTCACCGACCTCGAGCCCAAGACCCAGATCTTCGAGACCGGCATCAAGGTCGTGGACCTGATCGCCCCGTTCGTGAAGGGCGGCAAGATCGGGCTCTTTGGCGGCGCCGGCGTCGGCAAGACGGTCGTCATCCAGGAGCTGATCAACAACGTGCAGAAGGGCCACGGCGGTCGGTCGGTCTTCTGCGGCGTCGGCGAGCGGACCCGCGAGGGCAACGACCTCTACCTGGAGTTCAAGGAAGCGGGCATCCTCGACTCGGTGGCCCTGGTCTACGGCCAGATGAATGAGCCGCCGGGCGCGCGCCTCCGGGTGGGCCTGTCGGGGCTGACCATCGCGGAGTACTTCCGCGACATGGAAGGCCAGGACGTGCTGCTGTTCGTGGACAACATCTTCCGCTTCACGCAGGCCGGCTCTGAGGTCTCGGCGCTGCTGGGCCGGATGCCCAGCGCCGTCGGTTACCAGCCGACGCTGGCGACGGAGATGGGCGACCTGCAGGAGCGGATCACCTCCACCACCAAGGGCTCGATCACCTCGGTGCAGGCCATCTACGTGCCCGCTGACGACCTGACCGACCCGGCGCCGGCCACCGCGTTTGCGCACCTGGACGCCACGGTTGTGCTCTCGCGCGCCATCTCCGAGCTGGGCATCTACCCCGCGGTCGATCCGCTCGACTCCAGCAGCCGGATCCTGGACCCGCAGTATGTGGGTGAGCGGCACTACAACGTGGCCATCGGTGTGCAGCGCACCCTGCAGCGCTACAAGGCGCTCCAGGACATCATTGCGATCCTGGGCATGGATGAGCTGTCGGAAGAGGACAAGCTGGTGGTGGGGCGGGCGCGCCGCCTGCAGCGGTTCCTGTCGCAGCCGTTCTTCGTGGCCACCCAGTTCACCGGCTTCCCCGGCAAGTACGTCAAGCTGGAGGACACGGTGCGCAGCTTCGAGGCGGTCCTCTCGGGTGAGTACGACCACCTGCCCGAGCAGGCGTTCTACATGCAGGGCGCCATCGAGGATGTGGTCGAGGCGGCCCAGAAGCTGGCGGCCGGCTGATGCGTGTGACGGTTATCTCCCCTGAGACGTCCTTGTTCGATGGGGAAGCCGAGGCCGTCGTTGCACCCGCCTATGACGGGCAGGTCGGCATTCTCCCGGGCCACGCGCCATTCATGACCCTGCTCGGGTCGGGCGTCCTGACCGTCAGGCACCAGGCCGACACCAGCCGGTTCAACGTTTCCGGCGGGTTTCTCCAGGTGGTGGACAACGTCGTGCGGGTCGTTGCCGAACATGTACAGGGAGATCGTTCATGAGTGCTCGCACGTCCGCCGTCCTGCTCGCCACACTGGCGATGATCGTTGCCGCCCCCGCTGCCGCCCAGACCCTGGGCACCCCCGTCTTCATGGCCCCCTACCGCGCCTTCGAGCGGACCGAGTTCGGCGCCACCTTCTCCGATCCGGGCCGCGGCGTGGCGCTCGAGGGCCACTATCGCTTTGCCTCCGGCGTCAATGACATCGGGCTGCGGGTGGGCGTGCGCGACAACGACCCGGGTGAGAGCCAGCTGTTGCTTGGCGCCGAATGGCGCACCCGGATGGTGACCCACACTGACGACTTTCCCCTGGACGGATCGCTGACCCTTGGCGTCGGCGCGCAGGTGGGTGGGAACAACAGCACGGTCCTGGTGCCGGTGGGCTTCTCCCTGGGGCGCCGGATTGCCATCGAGGACAGCAACGTGGAGTTGACGCCGTATCTCCATCCGGTGGCGGCCCTGGTCATCGGCGACAACAGCGACCTGATTGTCGGGATCGGCCTCGGCATGGACATCCGACTCAGCCGGCAGCTGGAGATTCGCGTGGCCGGCGCGATCGGCGACTATGACGGGGTCTCGATCGGGGTATCCTTCCTCCGATGAATCCGCTCTCGCGGGTGCTCGTGCTGGCCGGCCTCGTCGTACCGGGCACCCTGGTGGCCCAGTTGCCGGGGATCGCCCACCGGAATGCCGGGGTCACCCGTGGGTTGCAGCTGGCCGCAGAAGTCGGGTTTTCCAACGCCGCGCAGATCGACGGTGCGGCGTTCGGTGGCACGGCGGCGTTCGGTGTGGGCCTGATCGGCTTTACCGCCAGTGTCACCACGTGGCAGGCCGATTGGGGCGTGAGCCCTGATGACCCCGCGCGGGAGTACGCCGTGGGCGTCACCGGCAACTACCGGTTGCTGGGTGGCCCCCTGGTGCCGCTGGCGGTAACCGTGCAGGCCGGCGTGGGCCGCTGGACGGCCTCGGCCCCTTCCGGCAGCATCATGATTGAGGAGACCACCACCAGTGTTCCGGTGGGTCTTGGATTTGCGCTGACCATCCCCAGCCCGATCGTCAGCTTCAAGCCGTGGCTCGCGCCCCGGCTGCAGTGGACCGACCGGTCGGAGCTCGGCAGCACGTCCGACTTTGCACTCAGCGGCGGGATTGACTTCGGTTTCATCAACGGCACATCGATCCGGGGCGCCTACGACCGGGTCTTCACCGACGGCCAGGACCGCTCCGTGTGGAGCGTGGGCCTGGCCCATTCGCTGGGAATCGGACGATGAGACGCCTCGCCGCCGGACTCGCCGTGGTGCTGATGATTTCCGGGTGTGCCGAGCGTTTCGATGCCGCCACTCTGGGCGTGCCGGCCACCTTGTCGGAGCCCGCGGGGCAGACGATCGAGGGCGGGCAGCCGTTCCGGGTCACCTCGCGCAGCCTGCACCTGTTGTGGGGGTTGGTTCCGGCCAGCCGGAGCTCCCTGGAGCGGGCGCTCGCCGGCCAGCTGATCGACTCACCGCAGGTCCACAGCGTCAAGATCCACGTCCGCTCCCGCTGGAGCGACCTGCTGATCTCGGCGTTGACGCTCGGCCTTGTCGTGCCGCGGGCGGTGACGTATGAAGGAGTGGTGGCGCCGCCGCGCCAGGACTGATCGCTACATTCCCGAGCATGGAAATGGAGACTCCCCGGAGCATGGTGCTCCGGGG
>JBHEPH010000013.1:0-60411 GCA_046260395.1 Gemmatimonadales bacterium | reverse complement strand
GGTGAAGGGACCGCTATCCGATGAGCGAACGAGAGGAGTTGGAGCGACTCGTGCTGGCGGCGCTGGGGGAGCCGTGTGAGGTGTGTGCGGGGGTAGTGGTCTTGACACTGGACCGTGTACACGAGCCTGCAGTGCTCGCACTGGTTGCGCGAGAGGCCGGATGCTCGGGAACAGGCCAGCTCAGTCGGCACATGCGGAGGCACGGCTTTCCTCCGCTTCAACAATTGCGAGATTGGTTGTGGGTCTGGAAGCTCACCCGCGAGTACCAGCTCAACGGACGGAGCTTGGAGCAACAAGCGTACGCCGTGGGGCGCGATCCAACTGTGCTGAGGAGGCTCGTGAAGCGGGTGACCGGGCGGCCGTGGATTGAGGTTCGGGATGCCCAGATCGGCCATTCGGCTTCCCCTTCCTGGGGGCTTGTGTGTACCGCTTTGACCAGACGCGCGGCGGTGCGGTCGGAGTGCTAGACGCCTAGGCTAGGCGCCTAGTGTAAACGCTCTGGTGGGGATGGGACAGAAGTCGTATCCTGTGCTATGCGGGTGCCTGCTCCGATCCAACCGATCTGGACGAGAGAACGGTGGACGAGTTCCGTCAGCATGTAAACCCATGGCCGACCCACACGCGAACTGGACACTTCATTGCCAACCAGGTCATTGCTCAAGCAGCTAGCAGACGCCGCGACGATTCTGGCTATAGTTGCGGGCCTTTACTTGCTATGGCCATCTATCTCAATGCGCGCCGGCTTGATGAAGCCGGAACCACAGAGGCTCGACCATCTCGTTGGCAACCAGATCAGATCCTTGCCTGTGGTGCTCGAGGACGACGTCACGACCGCAGACCTTACCCTGCCAGGTCAACCAACCGTGCTCTACGTGTTCGCGTCGGACTGTCAGGTTTGTGAGGAGCAGCGGGAGCATATAGGAGCGCTGCTTGAGCAGACGGTGGGATTCCGCGTCCTGACCGCATCCCGGGAGCCACACACCATCACGGCGACGTATTGGGGGCGCATGGCCCTCGGGACTGCGCGACTTGCGCCGGGTGCAGGTCAGCTGCTTGGGCTGCAGGCAGTACCCACGATACTCGTTTTCGACAGCGCGGGTCGGGTTCGGAGCGGCCTGGTCGGCTCGATCGGACATTGGAGCAGCAGTCGATGGCAAGAGTTCCTCAGAGATCCTGACACGAAAGGACGACTCACCTCGAATACTGGTCTCTCCCGCAGCAACTCCCTACATGTTGTCGCACCGCACACAAGGAGGAAAACATGATGCGCTCGCTTGGCCAGCTAGCTATTGCGATGGGGTTCCTCGTCTTCGCGGAAAAGGTCTATGCTGACTCCTCCGGCTCGTGCTGGTACTGGGGCACCAGTTGCTGCAGTGCCGAGCCGAACGACTGTCTCGGGAACTGCAACCCCAATTGGGAGCAGGGAGTGTGGATCTTGAAGTATGTGGCCATGACGCAGGCGGGTTGTACGTACGATGACGTCTGAGGCCCTTGGTCCGCGAGGAGCGCTGTCGAAAGGTAAACCGGCGTGCTGCGCAGCCGGTTCTTGACTCCGAGCCGGCAATCGAGGTCCCGCCGCTTGTCCCACCCCCAGCGAAGCAGTAGCTTGGGCTCAGCGCGATGCTACTGCTTCCGGGGAGGTGGGTTCTGGGGTCCCCACCTCTCGCGAAACGACGCCCCCCGACGCCCAGACATTGTCGGGCCGGCTTGACGGACCTCTTCGGATGGAGGTACAGCGTGTCGCGAGGTCACTCCGCTTGGTTTGCCGCCCTGTGCCTGCTCGGCTGCTCCCCAGCACCCGACCAACCCCTCAGTGAACCGTCACACCAGCTGCCGACTCTGCGCGAGACGCCGCTTCCGGCCCTGCCCGGAGACGCGGTCCGTAACCTGGCATCACCCGTCACGGTTTCGTCAGGTGGCCACCTCGTGACCCAACCGCCTGGCGGCTCGCCGGACGGTCAGGTGCTTCTGCTGATGGACTCTACGGGAGCTGCCCTGACTTGGATCGCCCGACGCGGAAGCGGGCCCGGGGAAGTGACGATCCCCTCCTTCACCACCTTTCTCGGCGACTCCCTTTTCGCCGTGTGGGACATGGGCGCTGCCAGGCTTTCCCTCTTCCGGCTGAATGGCGAGCTCGCCGAGGAGCGCACCTTTGAGCAGACGCAGGCGCCTCTGGCCCTCCATCCGGACTCCCTCGACGTCCGGTCGCTCCAAAGCAATGGGGAGAGCGAGTGGGTCCGGATCTCGTGGCGCAACGCGGGCAGCCGGCGACTGATCGCCGCCGGTGACACCGCGTTCCGGCGAGCCTATCCGGAGCAGGGCACGCTGGCGCGCCCGATCATCCGGGCACAGGCATATGCTGCCGCCCACGGCCGCGTGGTGATCGCCGATGGCCAGGACAACCTCCTCCTCTTCTACACCGAGGCAGGGCGGCATCTCGGGGAGGCGCTCCGGACGCTGCCGCCTGTCCTGCCCGGCCCCAGGTTGATCGCGTTGGAGTCGCTCGCGGTCGCCTCGCAGCCCGTCAGCGACGGGCAGAAGCGCCAACTGCTGGACCGATTCCGCGAGCGACCCCTGCGGCACTTCCAGCGCATCCGATTCGATGGCGCCGGTCGGCTCTGGGTGGTCCGAACGGATGGCGAATCGGCTGTGGCGGACCTGTACGCCGACACCGTGCATCTCGGGACCCTAGAGATCCCCTGCCCCGGCTTCAGCGGCCAGGGGTGGGATCTGGCCGACCGGTGGCTTGCCATCACCTGCGTGGACGAGCGTCCCGAAGCGATCAGCGATGGCACGATCAAGCTGTTTCGGATTGAGGGGTAGGCGGACGGGCGGACAAGACGGACAGACGGACAGGCGGACTAGCGGACTGGCGGACTGGACGGGTAGGATCAGTAGACCCAGGCCGGGGGACCGATATGCCTTTCCATCACGCTCGTGCGCCGCTGGTGTTGTTCCTGCTGCTCGGGTGTGCGCTATCCCGCGCTGACGCACAGGTGCTGCGGGTCACCCGCAACGTCAACCTGCGGCCTTCTCCGTCCACTGAGCTGCCCCCGCTGCGGACCCTCCTGCCGGGTGAAGTGGTCACGCCGCTGGACCTGGAACCCACCGATCGCTACTACAACGTGCTCACCGCCGACGGTGAGGAGGGCTGGCTCTGGGCCCCCAACGTAGTGCTGGAGGCTATGCCGCCGGAGATTCCGCCGTATCGTCGGGCCGACTGGCGGCACTGGGTGGACGACGACCGCAACTGCCGCAACGCACGCACCGAGGTGCTGGTGCGGCAGGCGCTGTCAGTGACGCTGGCGACGCGGGCGGATGGCCGTCAGTGCGCTGTAACCGGCGGGGTGTGGGTGGATCCCTTCAGCGGCGACACGATCCGCTCGCCCGGGCAGCTCGACATCGACCACATCGTGCCGCTGCAGAACGCCCACCTGAGCGGTGGCTGGGCGTGGACCGCCGAGCGGCGCCGCGCCTTTGCCAACGACCTGGCGGACACCCTGCACCTGTTGGCGGTCACCGCTCGGCTGAACCGCCAGAAGGGGGCGCAGGGGCCCGGCACCTGGCTGCCACCGGACACCACCTTCTCCTGCACATATGTCGGGGCCTGGGAGGGGATCAAGCGGCGCTGGGGGCTGACGATGACGGTGCGGGAGCGGGCCGCGGTGGATAGTGTGCGGCGGGTGCGGGGGTGTGGGTGAGGGGGCAGGCGGAGAGGCGGGTGGGCGGACAGGCGGACGGGAATGTCCTCCCGAGGAGTCGGCGTGAGCCGATGACGAGGGGTCTCGATGCCGGCGAGGGTGAGATTGATTGTCCCCGGCTTACGCCGGGGCTCGGCTGGGAGGCGCTGACGCGCCCGTGCACCGCGGCGTCAGCCGCTGCATGCCGAGCCCGGGCGTGAGCCCGGGACACACTCCAATCACTGCGCACCCCAGCCACCAGAACGAGCCGGCAGGATCCCTCCCCCCGCTGGCGCAGGGCTTCGGGAGGACTCCGATGGGGCCGAGGGGATGGGTCGTGGGTTTCGCGGCTGAAGCCGCGGCTCGGCCAAGGGGAGTCGCTGAAGCGACTCGGTGAGAGGCGCGGCATGCCCCCCGCGTAATTTCCGCTACTGTTCCCGTAGTTCCGGTTACCACTTCCGCCAAAGATTTCCCACCTTGGTGGCGTGACTTGCCAATCCCTCGCCGCCGAGCCGATACTATGGGTATGCCTGCCAGGCACTATTTCACCGCGGCCGATGTCCTGGCCATGCCGGAGGACGGCAACCGCTACGAGGTGGTCCACGGGGAACTGCTGGTGAGCCCCGGGCCGCGGCTGGTGCACCAGCGGGTCGTGATGCGCCTGGCCCAGCTGGTCGCAAACTACCTCGACCGCTTCCCTGTCGGTGAGGCATTCCCTGGAGGGAACATCAGCTGGTCGCCAGCGACGATGGTGATCCCCGATCTGCTGGTCGTAGACCGGTCGGAATCGAGTGCGGTCGCATGGGACGAGGTCAGCGCACTGCTCTTGGTCGTGGAGGTGCTGAGCCCGTCCACCGCCGACCAGGACCGCTTCACCAAGCGGCGGCTCTACCAGGAGGTTGGCGTGCCGCTCTACTGGCTGGTGGACGCCGACACCAGGACAGTGGAGGTCTGGACGCCTGAGGCGCACTTTCCGGTTGTCGAAGAGACCGCGATCACCTGGCACCCCGCCGGGGCCGCGGAGCCATTGACGATCCCGCTGGCGGAGTTGTTCCAGGCGCCGTAGTTCGGGTGTGAAGATCACCCCCCCCGCTGGGGCCGAAGCTTCGGGATGACTCCGATGGGGCCGAGGGGATGGGTCGTGGGTCTCGCGGCTGAAGCCGCGGCTCGGCCAAGGGGTGTCGCTGAAGCGACTCGGGCTACCGGATTCCCGCCGCTTTAGCGGCGACGCCTGGCCGAGCCGCGGGTTTACCCGCGACAGCGCCGCCCCCCGCCCCTACCCATCCAGCGCCTCGCGCACCGTCGTCACCAGCTCCTCCACCGTGAACGGCTTGGCCAGGAAATGCTGGATCCCCGCCTCGGCGGCTTGCGCGCGGTTCCCATGGCCCGCCAGGCCACTCGCCAGGACGGCGCGCAGCCCCGGCGTCATCTCCTGCAGCAGGCGGATCGTGGCCAGGCCGTCCATCCCTGGCATCATCATGTCGCTCAGCACCAGGGCAATCTCATCTCGATGCTCGGCGTGGCGCGCCACCGCCTCGGTGCCATCGGCCGCCACCACCACGCGGTACCCGAACGCTTCCAGCGCATGCTGGGTGACCTGGCGGATGGCGGCCTCGTCGTCCACCACCAGGATCAGTTCGCCATTGCCCCGCGGCAGATGCACCGGCAACGGCGCCACCACGGCCGGGACCCCCTCCGGCTGGGCCGGGAGGCAGACTCGAAAGGTGGTGCCCTGCCCCGGTTCGCTGTGGACATGGATGAACCCGCCGTGGCTCTTGACGATGGCCCGTGAGGTGGCCAGGCCGAGCCCGGTGCCCTTGCCCTGCTCCTTGGTGGTGAAGAATGGCTCGAACAGCCGGTCCATGACGGCCGGTGTCATGCCGGTGCCGGTGTCCTCCACCGTGATCCGTACGTACGGCCCCGGCGCAGCCTCGGTGGGGAATGGTGAGGGGTCCTCATCGAGCCGCACGTTCTCAGCCGCCAGCGTCAGCGTGCCGCCGTTGGGCATTGCATCGCGGGCGTTCACCGCCAGGTTGATCAGCACCTGGTGAAGCTGGGTCGCGTCGCCCACGACTGGCCAGAGATCCTTGGCCGAATGCACCCGCAGCGTGATCCCCTTGAGGAAAGTCTCCTCCACCATGCGGGCCACATCGCGGAGCAGGTCGGCGATCCGCACCTCCACACGCCGCCCGCTCACCCCCCGGGCAAAGGTGAGCACCTGCCGCACCATGTCGGCGCCACGCCGCGCGCTGGCCTCGATCGTGGCCAGCGTGTCGAGCCGGGCGGGATCATCATCGGTCATGCGGAGCAGCTCCACCGACATGAGGATCGGGGCCAGCACGTTGTTCAGGTCGTGGGCGATCCCGCCCGCCAGGGTCCCGATGCTCTCCAAGCGCTGGGCACGCAGGAACTGCTGCTCCAGCTGACGGCGCTCGGTGATGTCGGTGTTGATGGCCAGCACCGCCTCCGGCTGGCCCGAGGCATCGTGAACCAGCGACCAGCGTGCGAAGACGGTAATCGGCTGACCCGACCGGGTGCGGTGCTGTAGCTCGCCAGCCCACTCACCCTTGGCCAGGAGTTGCTTGATGACGCCATGAAAGATGGCGGGATCGTCGTACAGCCGGTCTGTCAGCGCCACGCCGAGCACCTCGTCGCGGGTCCACCCATAGACCCGCTCAGCGCCGCGGCTCCAATAGAGGATGCGGTGGTCGAGGTCGCGCATCATGATCGCGTCGTGGGCCTGGTCGAGCAGCGAGGCCTGCCGTCGCAGCCGCTTTTCGGCCTCGCGGCGCCCCGCCTGCTCCAGCACCAGCGAGATCAGGTTCGCCACGGATACGGCAAAGGTCTGTTCGTCGGGGGTCCACTGCCTCACCGAACCAACGTGTTCATGGCAGATCACCCCCTCCAGCGCGCCGCCCAGGTGGATCGGCGCGTCCAGCATCGCCGTGATCCCGAGCGGTGCCAGGTAGTTGTCGCTGAACTCGCAGGTGCGCGGATCGGTGCGGGCGTCATCAGCTGCGATTACTTCATTGGTCCGCATGGCGCGGAAGTAGCCGGGGTGGTGGGCTTCGTCCAGCTCGGCACCCACGGGTTGCAGGCCGCCGGAGAGGGTGTGGAGCGCGTGACAGCGAATCGCGTCCAGCCGCTCGGTGAAGCGCCAGACGCTGACGCGCTCCACCTCGAGCGTCCGCGCGGCCACTTCGGTAATCTCGCGGAGTGCGGTCTGGACATCCACGGAGAGCAGCACCTGGCGCTGGGTCAGCGCCACCAGCGCCTCGTTCTGGCGGTGGAACCGCTCATTCATCGCCCGAAGCGCATCCTCCGCTTGCCGGCGCTCGGTGATGTCCTGCCCGGTCCCGTGGAGCGACGTGACACGCCCGTCTGCCGAGTGAGAGGCGGCGATCTTTCCGAGCACCCAGCGCACCTCTCCGCCCGGCTGGCGGATCCGCCCCTCCCCGGCCCAGGGTGTGCCGTCCCGCGCCGCGCGGTCCAGCGCGTGGACCACCTCTGCGCGGTAGGGTTCCTGGAGAATCTCGAGGAACGTCTCCGTCGCAGGGGCCGGACCCTCGGGATCCAGCCCGTAGATCCGCTTCATCTCGGCAGACCAGACCCGCTCCCCGGTGCGGACGTCCCGCCGCCAACTCCCGATCTGCGCCTGCGCCTGCGCCTGGGCCAGGTCCGCCTCACTCCGGCGGAGTGCGTCCATTCGGTCGCGCTCCGCCGTGACATCGCGGAAGTGCACAACCAGCAGGCCTGCGGTCGGGTAGGCGCGCACATCGAACCACCTGCCGAGCGGCTCGTAGAACTCCTCAAAATGCACCGGCTCGCCAGTGTCCCGGGCGCGGTGGAAGTTCCGGTAGAAGGGCCCGCCCACCGCTGGAGGAAACTCGCCCCAGATGTCCCTGCCGAGGAGCGACTCACGGCTCCGCTCTACAAGCTGCTCCGCCGCTCGATTGAGGTAGCTGACGCACCAGTCAGCATCGATGACCAAAACGGCATCGCCAAGGGAATCCAGCGTGGCCGCAAGCAGGGCGGGATCGGGAGCATCGGGGGCACTGGACCCTGACTTTTCCGTCATAGGACGGACCTTTCAGGCGACCGGGGGCGGCGGCGCGAGGCCGGGAGGGAGTCCGAGGATGAGGTCGCCCTGCAAGATGGCCGGGTGGCGACGGGGCGGCAAGGCGGGGAGGTGGATGGGCGGACGGACGGGCGGACAGGCGGTCAGGGCGGACAGGCGGAAAGGCGGACAGGTTGGATGGACGAAGGTAAATTGTAATGGTGACCCTCCCTTCCGCTTGGCGCTCCTGGCTGCCGGCCGTGGCTGTCGTGCTCGTTGCGCTGGTCGCCACGGCGGCCGGCCTGTCCAACCGGTTCGCCCAGGACGACGTCCTCCTGATCGAGGAGCACTTCCTCCTGCACAACCTGGGCAACTGGCGGGCGATCGTCTCCGCTCCCTACTGGCCGCCGCCCCATACCGACGCGCTCTACCGTCCGATCGCCTCCCTCCTCCATGCCCTCCAATACACCGTCGGAGGTGGCTCCCCCGTGGTGTTCCGGGTGGTGAGCATGGTGCTCTACGCCCTGGCGTCACTGGCCGTCCTTGGCCTGGCCAGGCGGCTGGTACACCCGACCGTGGCACTGGGCGTCGCGCTCCTGTTTGCCGCGCATCCGGTACATGTGGAGGCGACGGCGCTTGGCGTGGGCCAGGGCGAGATCCTCGTCGCCCTGCTCGCCACCATCATGGCCACCCTCTACCTGGATCGTCGGCGGAATGGCGACGGCACCCTCCGCCCCGGCGACTGGGTGCAGCTCGGCGGACTTTACCTGATCGCCAGCCTGACCAAGGAAAGCGGCATGGTGATCCCCGCCCTGCTGCTGGCGACGGAGTTCTGCGTCGAGGGCACCCCGCTGCGCGCCAGACTGAAGGGGTTGCTGCCAGGCTACGCCGGCCTGGCCGCCGTGGCACTGGCCGTCCTGGCGCTGCGCGGACTGATCCTGAGCGGTGAGGAAGCCACGCCGTCCCGCGCGGAGGCACTGGATGGACTCGGTATCCCGGGCCGCGTGCTGACCATGCTGCCCGTGGTGACGCACTGGCTCCGCCTCCTGACCTGGCCCCTGCACCTGCAGGCCGACTACGCGCCACAGGAAATCATGCCCGCCACAGGATTCGGGGCACCGCAGGCACTCGGCGCTGCACTTCTCGTATTGCTCGGCGTCTGGGGGATACTGGCCCGGCACCGACTCCCAATGCTGACTACCGGTCTGGCGTGGACGGCCGTCGCCCTGCTGCCGGTCAGCAACGTGTTGTTCGCCACCGGCATCGTGCTGGCGGAGCGCACGCTGTTCCTGCCGAGCATTGGCTGGCTGGTGGCGATCGGGGCGCTGGGGTGCGCGCTGTGGGAGCATGCGGAGCGGTGGGAGTCGCGCCGGATGGTTCAGCGCGCACTGTCGGTCGTGACGGTGCTGCTGGTGGCGGCGGGCGTGGCGCGCAGCGTGGAGCGCTTCAGCGTCTGGCGAGATGATACGACTTACGCGCTCCGCACCGGGGAAGATGCGGCTCGGAGTTGGCGCGCGCAGATGGCCCGCGCCGAGATCCTGTTCCGTTCAAGCGATCGCACCGCGGGCGTTGAAGGCTACCAGCGGGCGATCGCGCTGGCGCCTCCCAATTGGGTGTGGCGGGTCCGCAATGACCTGGCCCGACGCTACCTGGAAATCGAGGAGATTGGGCCGGCCGCCGTGGAACTCGAAGCCAGCCTCGCGGCGGTGCCCGACCAGGAGGAGACTCGCCACTACCTGGTGCTGAGTTACCTGGCGCTGGCCCGCTACGACGAGGCAGCCGCGCAGGCCGATTCCGCGCTGGCCCGGGGGTTCAACACCGGGCTTTTCACGGGCCTGCGAGCCCTGGCCGACACGCTGGCCATGGAGGGCGCGCCACCGGGGTCGTTGAAGATCAATGTGCGAAGAGGGCGGTGAAGGTGAGAGGTGAGAGGTAAGAGGGAACAGCCAGAATTCCATTTGCGGGAAGGTCTGGCGCGGGGTGAGAGGGAACTGCCGACACTCGGCCACCGGGTTGGCTCCCCGCACGGTGAGCGGGAACTGCTCGACGGGGCACTTCCCGCTCACCGCGCGAGAATCTCTCCTCGACAAGGAGCCCCGGCAGTTCCCTCTCACCAAACGAGGAGTTCTCCCTACCAGGGAGCTCCGGCAGTTCCCTCTTACCTCTTACGTTTCAAGCACCCGCCGCAGGAACTCCCCGGTATAACTGCCTGCCATGGCGGCCACCTGCTCCGGCGTCCCTTCGGCCACGACCTTGCCGCCCTTGGTGCCGCCCTCGGGGCCCAGATCAATGATCCAGTCGGCGGTCTTGAGCACGTCGAGGTTGTGCTCGATGACGATGACGCTGTTCCCCTTCTGCACCAGCCGGTGCAGCACCTCCAGCAGCAGGCGGACATCCTCGAAGTGGAGGCCGGTGGTCGGCTCGTCGAGGATGTAGAGGGTGCGGCCAGTGTCGCGCTTGGCCAGCTCGGTGGCCAGCTTGACGCGCTGTGCCTCACCACCCGAGAGGGTGGTGGCCGACTGCCCCAGGTGGAGGTAGCCGAGCCCAACGTCGTTGAGCAGCTCGAGTCGTTCGGCAATCCGGGTCTGGGCGCTGAAGAACTCCATCGCGTCGCTGACGGTCAGGTCCAGCACATCGGCAATGCTTCGCCCCTTGTAGCGCACCTCCAGCGTCTCGCGGTTGTAACGCCGCCCCTTGCAGACCTCGCACGGCACGTACACGTCCGGCAGGAAGTGCATCTCGATCTTGACCAGGCCGTCACCCTGGCACGCCTCGCAGCGGCCGCCCTTGACGTTGAAGCTGAAGCGCCCCGGCCCGTAGCCGCGCATCTTGGCCTCGGGCAGGTGGGTAAAGAGCTCGCGGATCGGCGTGAACAGCCCGGTGTAGGTGGCCGGGTTGGAGCGTGGCGTCCGGCCGATCGGGCTCTGGTCAATGTCAATAACCTTGTCCACCTGGTCCAGCCCGTCAATCCGGTCGTGCTCCCCCGGGACCACCTTGGCACGGTAGAGGTGACGGGCCAGGCCGCGGTACAGGATGTCGGTGACCAGGGTGGACTTGCCCGAACCCGACACGCCTGTGACCGCCGTGAACACCCCGAGCGGGAAGGAGACGTTCAGGTTGCGGAGATTGTTGGCCTTTGCGCCCCGCACCTTCAGCATTCGCTTGCGGTCCACCGGCCGCCGGGTGGCCGGCACCGGCACGCGCAACTCGCGCCTCAGGTAGCGCGCGGTCAGCGACGTGGGATGGGTCACGATGTCCGCGACGTTTCCCTCCGCCACCACTTCCCCACCGTGGTGACCCGCCCGGGGCCCGAGGTCGATGACATGGTCCGCGGCGCGGATCGTGTCCTCATCGTGCTCCACGACAATGACCGTGTTGCCGAGGTCGCGCAGGTCGCGCAGCGTCTGGAGGAGCCGCTCGTTGTCGCGCTGGTGGAGCCCGATACTTGGCTCATCCAGGATGTAGAGCACCCCCACGAGTCGGGAGCCGATCTGGGTGGCCAGTCGGATGCGCTGCGCTTCGCCGCCCGAGAGCGAGCCGGCGCCACGGCCGATCGTCAGGTACTCCAGGCCAACATCGCGCAGGAAGGTCAGCCGCTCCGTCACTTCTTTGAGAATCGGACCGGCGATGTCGGGGTCCAGCGCCCCGGTCCTGCCCCGTCCCAGCGGAATGCCGCGGAAGAAATCGACCGCCTGGTCCACCGGCAGGTCCACCACGTCGCCGATGCTCCGGCCGGCGATCAGCACCGACAGGCTTTCTGGCTTGAGCCGGCGCCCGGCACAGGTGGCGCAGGGCATCTCCACCATGTACTCATCGAGCGACTGCCGCACCGCGTCGCTGGTGCTCTCCCGGTAACGCCGTTCGACGTTGCCGAGGACGCCCTCCCACTCGGTCTGGTAATCGCCGCGACCCTTGGTCCCTTCGGCCGCGAAACTGATGGCCTTGCCAGGCGCGCCGTGCAGGATAGCCTGCTGCGCTGCCTGCGGCAGCTCGCCCCAGGGGGCATTGAGGTCGAACTTGAAGTGCTTGGCCAGGGTGGGCAGCACCACCTTGCGGAGGTAGCCTGACGGCTCGCCCCATGGCAGGATGACCCCTTCCAGGATCGAGATGCTCGGGTCACCGAGGGCGAGCTCGGCATTGGCCACCCGGCGGGTCCCGAGGCCGTGGCAGTCGGGGCAGACGCCGAACGGGGAGTTGAAGGAAAACTGACGCGGCTCGAGCTCCGGCAGGGAGAGCCCGCAGGTTGGGCACGCCAGCTTCTCCGAGAAGAGCACCGACTCGGCTTCCGCCTCACGCGCGCCGTGCCGGATCACCTCCACGATGCCGTCGGACACCTTCAGCGCGGTCTCCAGCGAATCGGCAATCCGCGCGCGGTCGGCGGCGCGCACCACCAGCCGGTCCACCACCACGGCGACGTCGTGATTCTGGCGGCGATTGAGCTTGGGCACGGCGCCCAGGTCGTACACCGTGCCATCCACGCGGACACGCACGAAGCCGCGCTTCTGGAGGTCGTCAAAGAGGTCGCGGAATTCGCCCTTGCGGCCGCGCACCATCGGGCCGAGGATCTCGATCCGGGTCCCGTCGGGCCAGGCCAGCACCTGGTCGGCAATCTGCGCGGCGCTGGAGCGGGTGACGGGGCTGCCGTCATTGGGACAGTGCGGCACGCCGGCGCGCGCCCAGAGCAGGCGCATGTAGTCGTAGATCTCGGTGACGGTGCCGACGGTGGAGCGCGGGTTGTGGCCGGTGGTCTTCTGCTCGATGGAGATCGCCGGGGAGAGGCCCTCGATCGCATCCACATCGGGCTTCTCCATCAGGCCCAGAAATTGCCGCGCGTAGGCCGACAGCGACTCGACATAGCGCCGCTGGCCCTCGGCGTAGATGGTGTCAAACGCCAGCGACGACTTGCCCGATCCCGAGAGGCCGGTGATGACCGTCAGCCGATTCCGCGGAATGGTGACGGTGATGTTCTTGAGGTTGTGCTCGCGCGCGCCGCGCACCACCAGGAATTCGTCGGCCATAAGCCCTGAAGGATACCCGTGAAGGGGCCGCGGGTTCAACAGGGCGGTCAAGACGGGCAGGCGGGCAGGCGGACAGGCGGGCAGGCGGGCAGGCGGATGGGCGGACAGGCGGGCAGGCGGGCAGGCGGACAGGCGGACAGGCGGACAGGCGGACAGGGACAATCTGTCTACATTCCTTGAGGACGATATGATCACCTTCACGCGACTGCCATGAGCCGACGGAACATCGCCCGCCTGATTCTGGTCTGTTGGATCGCCGCGCTCGGCTGGCTGGCGTACCGGCAGCTGTTCATTGGTGAGAGTGCCCGCATGACCGCCGGAGCAGCGCGCCTGCCCCCCGACGCACGCTACTACCGGGTAGACGTGGGCGAGCTGCAGGTCGGCAGCATCAACATGACCTGGGACACCCTGCCGACCGGGTTCCGGATCCAGGAGATGCTGTCGCTCGACCTCCCGGCGGCCGACGGGATGTCCCGCCACCTCAACATGTCGGAAGCAACGACCTCGCGGGCACTCACCCTGCAGCGCATCACTCGCACCTACTCGGTGCTCGGCGGTGGCGAGGAGCAGCAGGTTGAGGTCGTCAACGACTCGCTGCTCCGCTTCAACCTGCGCCTGCGTGATGGGCGGCCCGCCGCGTACGCCCCGCTGCGGCCATCGTCCCGCCCCTCGTGGCCCATGCTGCTGCCGATGCGGATGGCCTTCAGCGACGGGCTCGGCGCGGGAGGGTCACTTGAAATCGGGGTGGTGGACCTGGAGCGCCAGACGATCCGGCCCACCGCGGCGCGGATCACCGGTGACTCGACCTTCATCGTGGCCGACAGCGTGGAGGCCGACTCCATCACCGGAGCGTGGCGGACCCTGCGGTTGGATACCATTCCCACCTGGCGCGTTGAGCTGGACGGCGAGCGCTGGTGGGTGGATCGCCTGGGTCGGCTGGTCCGCCGGGAGAGCCCCTTCGGCGTGACTGTCATGAGGACCCCGTTCGAGTACGCCAGCCTGGCCTACCGCGACACGCTGCGACTGTCCGGGCCTGCGCCCCGCATGGTGTTGGCGGGCATTCGGACACTGGCAGCCAGCAGCCTGACCCTGGACACGGCCGCCGCCGAGCTGCGGTTTCGGATCAGCCGGGTGGATGGTCCGGCACGGCCGGGTGCCGTGGCGGGGCTGGCCGGGGGCAGCCAGGCCACGGCGGGTGACACGCTGATCGTCACCAGACAGTGGCGCGAGGGCCGCCTGCCCCCGCCCCCGGCCGTCCAGGAGCGCGAAGCCCTCCGACAGATCCAGCCCCCCAGGATGCAACCCCTCCTGGACAGCGCATTGACCGGGGCCGGTACCTTCCGGGATTCGGTGACCGGGATCACCCGCTGGGTGTCCACGCGGATCGCAAGGGATACCAGCGCGGTGCGACATCGGGAGCCGTACCAGTTTCTCTGGTCCCGGGAGGCCAACCCGGATGGCATGGCGCGGATGACGGTGGCGCTGGCAGAGGGGGCCGGCCTGACCGCCCGAGTGGTCACGGGGGTTGCGGTCACGACCGAGGGACTTCTGGGCCACGCGTGGGTAGAATTCTGGACTGGCGCGGACTGGGTCCCCGTGGACCCCTGGAGCGGCCATGTGCCGGCCTCGGCACGGCTCGTGCGGATTGCGGAAGGGGGGCTGGGACGCCCCTTTGAGAGCTTCCTGCGCACCGGGGCGCTCCGGCTCGAACCGATCACCCCAGGGGCTCGATGATCCGACTGGAACAGCTCACCAAGCGCTACGGCAGCTTTACCGCCGTGGACGGGATCGACCTCGAGATCCCGGCCGGGACGCTGTATGGCTTCCTGGGCCCCAACGGTGCCGGCAAGACCACCACCATGCGGATGATCGCGGGGATCCTGCGGCCCACCTCGGGCCGCATTGAGGTGTCCGGGGTGGACGTGGTGCAGGACCCGATTCGTGCCAAGGCCAGCCTCGGCTTTATCCCCGACCGGCCCTTTGTCTACGACAAGCTGAGCGGCGCCGAGTTCCTTCGGTTCGTGGCGGCGCTGTACGGGCAGGATGGGGCGGTCATCGAGCGTCGGATTGACGAGCTGCTGGAGCTGTTCGAGCTGACCCGCTGGAAGAATGAACTGACCGAGACGTACTCGCACGGGATGCGGCAGAAGCTGATCATCTCCAGCGCGCTGGTGCACCGGCCCCGCGTCATCGTGGTGGACGAGCCGATGGTGGGCCTGGACCCGCGGAGTGCCCGCCTGCTCAAGCAGATCTTCCGGCATTTCGTGACCAATGGTGGCACCGTGCTGATGAGCACCCACACGCTGGAAGTGGCCGAGGCGATGTGTGACCAGCTCGCCATCATCCAGGGCGGCAAGATCGCAGCCAGCGGCACGATGGCCGAGATCCGCCAGCAGACCGCCTCGGGCAACGACTCCCTCGAGGAGCTGTTCCTGCGGCTGACCGGTGGCGTCTCCGAGGCCGAGCTGAGTGCCGTCCTTGGTGACTGAAGCAGGCCTGACGCGCCAGCCCTCGCTCTGGGTGGTGGCCAGTCCGAAGTGGCGGAGTGCCGTGGCCCGGTTCCGGAGCGAGCGCTCGGGGGCGGGCACGCGGGCGCTGCTCCTGCTCTTGATCGGCTTCGGGTTCTGGACGGCGGTGTTCGGGCTGGCCTACCGGGTGCTCTTCTATTTCAAGGGTGTCGAGGAGATTGGCCCCCTGCTGGCCGGCAAGATGCTGGGCATGGCGCTGCTGGCCTTCTTCTCGATCCTGCTCCTCTCCAACCTGGTCACCGCGCTGTCGACCTTCTTCCTGGCGAAGGATCTCGACATGCTGGTCTCCTCGCCGCTCGACTGGCTGCGGCTCTACCTGACCAAGCTCGCCGAGACGACGATCCACTCCTCGTGGATGGTCGGATTGATGATCGTGCCGATCCTGACGGCGTACGGAATCGTCTTCGACGGCGGCTGGCTTTTTCCCTTGGTGGCCCTGGCGGCGCTGGTGCCGTTCCTGCTGCTGCCGGCGGTCATCGGTACGATGGTGACGCTGGTGCTGGTGAACATCTTCCCGGCCAAGCGGGCGCGTGACGTGCTGAGCCTGCTCGGCATCGTGGTGCTGGGCGGGGTGGTGCTCTTCCTGCGCTTTGCCCAGCCCGAGCAGCTGGCGCGCCCGGAGGGGTTCCAGAACCTGGTGGAGTTCATCGTCGTGCTCCGGGCGCCGGCGCACCCGTTACTGCCGAGCGAGTGGACCGCCTCGATGCTTATGAACTGGCTGGAACGGGTGCCCGACGCGCTGCCCCCGTTCCTGCTCTGGAGCACGGCCGCGGCCTTCGTGACGCTGGGCGCCGCGATGCACCACCACCTCTACGCCGCGGGGTTCACGCGGGCGCAGGAGGGCAATGACAACGGGCCGGGCCGGAAGCGGTGGCACGGCGCGCTGGACGGCCTGCTGCGCTGGCTGCCCGTGACGCGGCGGGAGTTCATCCTCAAGGACATCCGACTCTTCTTCCGCGACACTACCCAGTGGAGCCAGCTGATCCTGCTGGCGGTGCTGCTGGTGGTGTACATCTTCAACATCCGGGCGCTGCCGCTCTTTACCGGGGAGCAGGTGCCCTACGCGCTGGTGACGATGGTGATGTTCCTGAACCAGGGGCTGGCGGGGTTCGTGCTGGCGGCGATCGCCGCGCGGTTCGTCTTCCCGTCGGTGTCGCTGGAGGGCCGGCAGCTCTGGCTGCTGAAATCGAGCCCGCTGGACCTGCGCGCCATGCTCTGGAGCAAGTACTGGATCGGCACGCTGCCGCTGCTGGGCATGGCGCTGATCATCACGATCGTGACGGCCAACATCCTCCAGGCCTCGCTGTTCATGACTGCGGTGACGGTGTTCAGCATTACTGGCTTCACGATCGCGGTTTCCGCGATGGCCCTGGGTTTCGGTTCGATCTACCCGCAGTTCGAGAGCGAGAATGCCGCACAGATTCCCACCAGCTTCGGCGGCATGGTGTTCATGATGGCTGCGGTGCTGCTGCTCGGCCTGATTACCATCATCGAGGCGGGCCCGGTGGTGGACCACCTCCGCGCCACGCAGGCGGGGGAACCGAATGGCATGACCGGGTCCCTGCTCTTCCGCCTGGGCCTGGTGGCGGCGCTCTGTGCTGCCGCGACCGTGATTCCGCTGCGCAAGGCGCGTGAGCGGATGGAGGCGCTGGAGTTGTAGCTGCCGTAAGCCGTAAAGCAGTGAGCAGTAAGCGGGGAACAAGGGGAACAGGGAGCAGGGAACACGGAGCAGGGAACAGGGAACGGGACCCATCCGTACATCGGCGTCATCCCGAAGCCCGCGGAGCGGGCGAGGGATCTTGTCAGCCGGGCACCGTGGACCGAGCAGTCCACCAGCTGTGCCGGCAAGATCCCTCGCTCGGACCTGAGGGTCCTCACTCGGGATGACACCGATTACCGCCTCCGATTCCCCGCTCACTCCTCACTGCTTACTACTTATTGCTCACTGCTCACTGCTTACTGCTTACCGCTTACTGCCAACTTCTCGCTTCTCCCTTCTCCCTTCTCGCTTCCCTCGCACTTTCCCGCCCCTACCCCCGTTTTTCTGGTGACAGTGTTTCCGCAGGTCATTCCTACCTTGGGCCGGTCCACGTTGACCCCCACCCAAGGAGGAAGCGATGTCACCCATCCGCCGTTCCATTCCGTTCGCGGTCGTCCTGCTCGCCGTGGCCGCCTGTGCTGACACGGATCGTCCCCTCGCCCCGGAAACACCAGATCTGGCGCGTGCACCGGCCTGGCAGGAGCCGACCGATCCGGACCGGATCCGCGACCAGCGCCTGGCCCGCCGCTTTGCCCAGGCCCTGAACAACCCGGTCTTCCGAACGGAGGTGCTCGGTGCGCTGGACGGCAGCGGCCAGCGTGAGGGGCGTCTGCACCTGCAGCGTTTCCTCCAACGCGGCGCGGGCGGCGGCCTGGGCCGCATGGCTGCCGCGGCCGGGGCCTCAGCCACCGAACTCCGCGCCGACCTCGACGCCTCACCCGGCATGGAGGTCTACCTGCCGGTGCCGACCCACCGGGCCACGTGGCGAGGTGGCAGCAACGTGCTGGTGGCCACCGCCCGGGTGGATGGGGAGGCCCCGGTGGCGTTCGACCTCCAGGGTCGCCGACGGGTGCTCGACCCCCGCACCCCGCCCAGTGAACCCGTGATCGCCCTGCAGACGTGGGAAGGGACAGACGACCCCACCTGCGACGAGATCTCCATCACCGGATGCGGTGATGGCGACACCGGGGGTGGCGATGGGTCGGACCCCACGAATCCGCCGCCATCCGGAGCGTCCGGGGGCGGGTTGTTCCTGACTGAAACGCGCGTTTACGACAAGTTTGAGGGTTGGTTGAAGGGTGCACCCGAATTTGAGATCCATGTACTCGGCCACAAGAGCGGCACAACCGAAATGGTCAGCTACCAGTGCATCGGCGAGCGGGCGGGCGGTCCCTACTTCTGGAACCAGGATGACCTCACCTGGACCGGGACGGCGCTGATGTTCAGCCAGGCGCAGCTGGACCAGTTCGACGCCCTGCACCCGGGCCAGGGGCTCCGGTTCATGGTACTGGAGGACGATGACGGGCCATGCGAAATCAAGGTGGACCGGCAGCGGGCCAGTGACCTGTTCAAGGCGGTGGATAAGGCCTACGACGCCTGGACCAGCGGCAAGCAAGTCAAGTTCAGCGACTTCACCAAGCAATTCGAGCGGGCGAAATCCTTCTACGACCTGATCAGCGGCCTGTCGGCATTCTTCAAAACCAACGACGAGATCGTCGGCACGGCGATCCTCGACCCGGGTGCCGCCGGCGCCATCCGGACCGGCGCCAACTGGATCGTTAAGAACCAGAAAAACATCAGCACCGGGGCACTCCGCCTCGAGATGCGCTAACCCCAACTCCTGGAGAGACCAGCCATGCGTCGCAGCCTGTTGTCCACCACCTGCCTGCTGTTGTTGATGACGGGGTCCGCCGCGGCGCAATGGTCGGTTGGCCTGGAGGCCGGGGTCGAGCGGATTCCGCGGTTCGCCACTCCGCTCGAAGCCGACACGGAAAACCTTCAGGCCCGCCCCAGCATGACCTGGCCGGTATCGCTCCGGCTCGAGCGAGGCGGTCCGGGTCTGCGCCTGGCGCTCAGCGCCAACCGGGTCAATGCCGGGCTGGAGCTCGACGATGGCGAGTTTGGTGTGGTCGTTCGACCCGGATTCAGGATCCTGACCCTGACCCCCGAGGTCTCCCATCGGTTGGCCCATCTCTCAGGCGGGGGCTCGGTTCGGGTGCATTTCGCGATCCCCCTGGAGCGGTGGTCCTTCCCGGACCTGGCCGATGATCCCCGCTGGCGCCTCGGCGCCGCCGCCGGGCTGGCCGGGGAATTCCCCATGAGCCGGACCACGTCCATGCGCGTCTCCGGGCAGCTCGGCCGGGTCTTTGGCAACCCGTTGGATGACAGTGAGATGTCGGAGGAGTATGAGCCCACCACGATGTGGCGGCGCAGCGCACGGGTGGGTGTGATGTGGAGACCGTAGGGGCATTCCTCCGGAATGCCCCCTCCGGAATGCCCGCTCCGGAATGCCCCCACCCTCACGACCCGCCACGCAGTCGAGCGAAGCGGAGCAACACCCGGCGGATCGTGACCCGGGGTTCGGGGTGGTTCGGGAGGTGCGCACCAGCGAGCCGCGCATCACCGCCCCCCCCCGGGCTCCGATGGCATTAGAACGTCGAAGGGCCGCCACTGGCGGCCCTTCGCGTTGCGTCCTGGTGGGGCTGCGCCTACACGCCCGCCCCGCACGACGCGCAGAACTTCGCGTCGGAATCCACCGGACTTTGGCAGGTGCCGCAGCGGTTGAATCCCGGCAGCGCCTGTCCGCACCCGGAGCACCACAGTGCGTCAACCTCGGGGCGGGGCCCGCAGGTCGGGCAGGTGGCCACTGCCACCGCGGTGGCCACACCTCCCTCGGCCTTCAGCCGCTCCACGCGTGCCGCGATCAGCGCCTCGACATCGCCGCCGGGTGCCGGCGGTGCGGCGCGCTCCTCCTCCCGCATCGCCTCGATGGCCAGGGTCGAATACTTGGCCTTGAGCATCGCGTAGTCGCCATCGGAGAGCTTGCCGGTCTCCCGGTCGAACTCGATCTCCTTGAGGGCGATCAACGCCTGCCCCCGCGCGGTTTCCTCGAGCTCGAGCGGCTCGACAAAATCCGACACCGGCTCGGGTGGGGCGATGAACGGCTGGAAGACCATCCAGAGCACGCCGATCCCGAGCAGGATCGCGGCGGCAGCCTCGACGAGCATCACCGCTCCACCTCCTGGAGCGCTTCCTCGAGCCTGGCCAGCTCATCGGCACTCGCCCCGGCCACCGGCGGCGGCGCACCACCGACACCTGCCTCCATCGGTTCGGCAACCTGTGCCATCCGGTGCCGGCGCCACAGGACCGTGGTCAGGATGCTCCCGGCCACCAGCAGCGCCGCCCCGGGCAACAGGTAGCCCGTCAGGTTGAAGCCCTCCGGGATCGGCGCCATCAGCACCTCTTCCCCATACTTGGCCACGAATGCCGCGACGACCTCGTCCGGGGTGTTGCCGGCTTCGAGCAGCGCCACGACCTCCTTGTGCAGCTCCGGTGAGGTGCCGCAGGTGAAATCGGTGGTCCGGCAGGTGAAGATGTCGAGGTTGCAGCCGCAGGTGCACTTCATCCGGCGCTCGATGGCCTTGACCGTCTCGTCGTTCTGGGCATCAGTAACGCTCGTGCGGCGTTGGACCGCGCCGGGCACCCGCAGCCGATCGGCGCCGGGGTCCTGGGCGCGAGCCGGCGAGGCGACCAGCGCCGTGGCGCCGAGCGCGCCGGCCCGCAGGAAGAATCCTCGGCGATCCATCATTCCTCCGCCGTCGTGCCGGCCATCGAAACGGCGTAGCCCGGCTGCGCCGACTGGCGCTTCGGCGCCGCCTGGGTGATGCCACCCCCAGGCCACATGGTGATCAATCCGCCGATGACCAGCAGCACCCCACCGAACCAGACCCACCAGACCAGCGGATTGATCGAGAAGGCAAAGCTCGACTCCTCGGTGCCACCGATCGAGCCGGCGTACACGATATAGAGATCCTCGCGCAGGTCACTGCGGATCCCCACCTCGGTGGAGGGCTCGAAGCTCTTCTGGCCGAAACTGTCCACGTGCTGGCGTTTCTCGCTGGTGATCCGTCCCAGCGGCTTGCCATCGCGGGTGACCTCGATGGTGGCGGCCGAGACGATCCGGTTCAGCGCCTCGTACTGTGACACGCCGAGGCTGGTGAGCGTGTAGGTGTGCCCGAAGGGGCTGCGCAGCTCGGTGGACTCACCCGGCTTGAGGGTGACTTCCTCCGTGACCTTGAAGGCCATGCCGGCAAACGCCACGAAATAGACGACGATGGCCACGTGGACGATGTAGCCGCCGTAGCGGCGCCGGTTGCGGCCCACCAGGCCGATCAGCGCGCTGAACATCCCCTCGCCGTGCATGCGAATCCGCGCCCGCACCCCTCGGCCGAACTCCTGGACCACGGTGCCGGTGACGAACGCCCCGAGGCCCAGCGCCATCAGGACGTAGAAGTCCCGGATGCCAACGGCGAGCGCCGCGACCGTGCCGACCAGGCCGGTGGCGACCGGCCAGGTGAACTGGCGCAACAGGTTCTGGGCTGAGGCCTTGCGCCAGGCGATCAGTGGCCCGATGCCGGTCAGGGCCAGGAGCAGGAGGCCAAGCGGAATGTTGACCCGGTTGAAGAAGGGCGGGCCGACGGTAATCTTGGTGCCCCGCACCGCCTCGGAAAGGATCGGGAAGACCGTTCCCCAGAGCACCGAGAAGGCAATGCCCACCAGCGCCAGGTTGTTGAAGAGGAAGGCAGCCTCACGGCTGGCCATGCTCTCCAGCTGCGTCTCCGACTCGAGGTGGTCCCAGCGGGTGTACAGCAGCGTGAAGCTGAGGACGCCGACGACCACCAGGAAGACGAGGAAGAAGTAGCCAACGTTGGACTGGGTAAAGCTGTGGACGCTGGCGATGACGCCGGAGCGGGTGATGAACGTCCCGAAGATGCTGAGCAGGAAAGTGGCCACGACCAGGCCCATGTTCCACTTCTTCAACATGCCCCGCTTTTCCTGGATCATGACGCTGTGCACGAACGCCGTCAGGGTGAGCCACGGCAGCAGGCTGGCGTTCTCGACCGGGTCCCAGGCCCAGTAGCCGCCCCAACCCAGTTCCACGTATGCCCACCACATCCCCAGTGTGATCCCGATGGCGAGGAAGAGCCACGCCACCAGCGACCAGCGACGGATGGCGTGGATCCAACCGGTATCGAGCCGCCGCGACATCAGGGCGGCGATGGCGTACGCAAAGGGAATGGTGATGGCGATATAGCCGAGGTAGAGCATCGGGGGGTGGATGACCATCCCCGGGTTCTGCAGCTGCGGGTTGAGCCCGCGTCCGTCCGGCGGCGTGAAGGGCAGGCGGTCGAACGGGTTGGCGCCGCCGAACAGCATCACGATGACGAAGAAGGCCGTGACCCCGAGGGTGACGCCGGCCACGTAGGGCATCAGGTCCTGGTAGCGCTTGCTGGCGGTGAACTGTGCCAGGGCACCAAAGGTGGCCAGCACCGCGGCCCAGAAGAGCAGCGAGCCCTTCTGCCCGGCCCAGAGCGCCGAGAAGATGTAGGAGTCGGGGAGGTTGCGGGAGGTGTAGGCCGCCACGTACTCGATGTTGAAGTCGTGCGCAAACAACCCCTTCCACAGCGCAACCATGGCCACCAGCAGCGCGATCCAGACCCCGTAGGTGGACCGCACGATGGCGCTCGCCACGGCAGGCCGATCCTGCCACCGGCCGGTCAGGGCGGTGATGCTGGCCCATGCGCCGAGCAGCAGGGCCACCCACAGTGCAAAATTCCCGAGCAGGGTCATTGATCAGGCCTTGCCGCTCGCGGCTTCCTCATGCACCGCCTCATACCGCGAGCCACACTTGGCCAGCACCTCGGTGGCGCGGAAGATCCCGTCGCGGCCGTATTTCCCCTCGACGATCACCTCGATGTCGTTGGCATCGGTAAAGGTGTCGGGCACGATCCCGACGTAGGTGACCGGGAACTCATAACCGCCATCGGACACCCGGAAGTCCACCCGCTGCTCCGTGGGGGTCCGCACGATCGACCCGGGCACCACCTTGGCGCCGACCTTGAGCCCGAGCTCGTAGAAACTTTCATCGGCCTGCGTCCTGGCGGCGAGCTCGGTCGGGGTCAGGAAGTACATCCCCGTCTGCTTGACCCCCTCAGTGATGAGGAGCACGACCGCGGCCACGATGACGGTGGCGCCGATGGCAAACTTGTGACCTGCACGCATGGCCAGACTCCGGCTTCGAGACCCGTGAAATATAAGGTGGTGCGTGGTGCGTAGTGAGCAGTAAGCAGTAACTGGGGGGCCGGTCCACTGCTCCCTATTCCCTGTTCCTGCTCCCTGCTCCCTGCTCACTGCTTACTGCTGCCTCCCCCGCGCCTCCCCAACGAACTGGTTCAGGATGAACCCGTGGTGACCGTACTCGATCCGCCCCAGGGCCATCTCCGCGTCGTAGTTCCGGAGGAACGCCGCCAGCTGCTCGGCGAGCCCCCCGTCATTGCCCTCCCAGCGGGCGACCGTGCCACGCAGCACGAACCCGAAGAGGTGGGTGGGCTCCACCTGGCTGATGGTGTCTGCCAGGGCCGCCGCGCCGGCTTGATCGCCCGTGTGCAGGCGGATCATCGCGGCGTGGTAGCGGGCGTCGGCATCCACCAGGTCGAGTGCGGCGTAGGCCTGGAGCGCCTGGGGCGCGTACTGGAGCGCCGTCCCCTCGTCCCCGCGCTCGGAGGCCCGCATCACCCGGTTGTACAGGGTGTCGAACCGGTCGCGGGACGACAGTCCGTCCAGCAACGGCGGGGCCTCGGTGCTGGTGGGGGTGAGCGCAAAGGGCGCATTGCTCGCCGCCACCGGCGCCGATTTCCTCGGCATCAGGAACACCACCAGCGCCACCACCACCGCCACTCCGGCCAGGGCAAACGGCAGGAGCGAGGGCCGAGCCGGGCCCGCCACCGCAGCCGCGGGTGCCCCGACTGCTCCCGACGCGGCGCCGCAGGCAGCGCAGAACTTGGCCCCGGGTGCCAGCGACGCCCCGCATGAGCCACAGGGACGTCCAGCCATGGCCGTGCCACACGAGGGGCAGAATCGGCCGCTGGCGGGCTTGCCGCAGGAGGGACAGGATATCGGGGAAACCGAGGACATTGCGTGGCTGCTCCTGAACGTTTCTTTAGGCCAATACTGGACCATCGGCCGGTTCACCAAACCTAGCGAACCGGTCGGAGTTCGTCACCTCTTGGGGCTCAACAGATCCGCGGCAGCTGGTCCCCGGGGAGCATATCCACCACCCGCGTGCCACCGATCTCGGTGCGCATCACCACCATGCCAGGGTGATCCGCCACCACTCGGCCAATCGCCACCGCCCCCGCCCCAATCGGATGGCTCCCCAGCGCGGCGAGCGCGGCCTCCGCATGGTCCGGGGCCACGAAGGCCACCAGGATCCCCTCATTCGCCACATAGAGCGGGTCCAGGCCGAGCATCTCACACGCCGCCTCGACGGGCCCTGGGATCGGCAGCGCGTGCTGGTCGAGCATCACGCCAACCGCTGAGGCGGCGGCGATCTCGTTTACGGCGCTGGCCACCCCGCCCCGCGTCGGGTCGCGCAGGACGTGCACCGCCTCGCCGACCGCCGCTCGCAGCGCCGCCACAAGCGGCACCAGGCAGGCGGTGTCACTCTCGATCTGGGCCTCGAACTGCAACCCCTCGCGCACCGTCATGATCGCCATGCCGTGCCGCGCGATGGGGCCGCTGACGATGACCACGTCGCCGGCCCGGGCACGATCGGGACCCGGCCGGAAGGCCGGGTCGATGGTGCCTATGCCAGTGGTACAGATGTACATGCCGTCGGCCTTGCCCCGCTCCACCACCTTGGTGTCACCCGCCACCAGCGGCACGCCGGCCTCGCGGGCGGCGCGGCCCATGCTCGCCACGATCCGGTCGAGGGTGGCGAAGGGCAGGCCCTCCTCCAGCACGAAGCCCGCCGTCAGTGCCACGGGGGTCGCCCCCATCATCGCTACGTCGTTGAGCGTGCCGTGCACCGCGAGCATGCCGATGTCCCCGCCCGGAAACTCCAGCGGGCTGACGACGAAGGTGTCCGTGGACACCGCCAGCTCACCCTGGGCCACCGGCAGGACGGCGGCATCGGCCAGCCGATCCAGGGTGGCGTTGGTGAAATGCGGCAGGAACCGCTCACGGAGCAGGCGCGCGCTGAGCTTGCCCCCGGAGCCGTGGCCGAGCTGCACCTCGCCGGTGGCCGCGGCCGGCGCCGGGCAGCGGGGGCCCTCGGCGAGGGTGCTGCGCACCTGGTCAGGCGCCTGCGGGCTGATCGGCACGATAGCGTCCATAGTTGTAGTAGGCGGCGCAGGCGCCCTCGCTGGAGACCATCGGGGCGCCGAGCGGATTCTCGGGGGTGCACCGGGTGCCAAACGCCGGGCACTGGAAGGGCTTGAGCTGCCCGCGGAGCACGTCGCCCGCGCGGCACTCGGCCGGCTCCTCGACGTGCATGTCACCGAGCCCGAAGCGCAGCTCCGCGTCAAAATCCGAGAATTCCTCGCGCAGGCCCAGCCCGCTGCGGGGGATCATCCCGATGCCGCGCCAGCGACGATCCACCAGCTGGAACACCCGCTGGACCGTGTCACGCGCGGCGGGTGCGCCGTCGCGCTTCACGGCGCGGACGTACTGGTTCTCCACCTCGTGGCGCCCCTCTTCGAGCTGGTTCACCACCATCAGTATCCCCTCGAGGATATCGAGGGGCTCGAACCCGGTGACAATGATTGGAACCCGGTACTTCGCCGCCAGGGGCTCGTACTCGGTCCACCCCATGATGGTGCAGACGTGGCCAGCAGCCAGGAAGCCCTGCACCCGGTTGTCGGGCGCGTCGAGGATCGCCGTCATGGCCGGTGGCACGGTCACGTGGGAGACAAGGATGCTGAAGTTGGAGACGCCCAGTTGACTGGCACGCCAGACCGCCATGGCGTTGGCTGGTGCGGTGGTCTCAAAGCCGACGGCAAAGAAGACCACCTGCTTGTCGGGGTTCTGGCGGGCCAGCTCGAGGGCATCGAGCGGTGAATACACGACCCGCACCTGGCCGCCGCGCGCCCGGACCTGCTGGAGGTCGCAGTCGCTGCCGGGCACGCGCAGCATGTCCCCGAACGAGGTGAAGATGACGTCGGGCCGCGCGGCCAGGGCGAGGGCCTTGTCAATCTGCTCGAGTGGCGTGACGCACACCGGGCAGCCGGGGCCGTGGATCATCTCCACCGCATCGCCGAGGAGGTCATTGATCCCCTGCTTGACGATGGTGTGGGTCTGCCCGCCGCACACCTCCATCATCACCCACCGGCGCGTGGCGGTCTTGCGGATGCGCTCCACGAGGCTTTTGGCCAGGGCCGGGTCGCGATACTCGCTCAGGTATCTCACGGCGCCCCCGCCGCGGTGGAGGGGTGGTCCTTCAGCCCCTGCTCGGCGACTTCGCGCATCCAGTCGAGTTCGTCGAGCTGGCTCATCTCCTTGAGGACCTCATAGGTGCGCTTGGCCTCGTCCTCGTCCACTTTCGAGAGGGCAAAGCCTACGTGCACGATGACATAGTCGCCCGCGGCCACCTGATCCTGCACGTAGGCCAGGCAGACTTCGCGGCGGACGCCACCGAAGTCCACCGTGCCCATGGCGAGGCCGGCGTCGTCGCGCAGGTCAACAATCCGTCCTGGAATCCCGAGACACATCGCAGACGCCTCCTTATCCGGTCAGGTGGTGCGGCCGTGTGCCAGGCGCGCCGCGGCAATGGCGGCTTGGCCGTAGCTGACCGCGCCGTCGTTGGGGCTCAGCCGGCGGGGCACCAGCACCCGCAGGCCGAAGGCGGTCAACCGGTGCGCGATGGAACCGAGCAGCCGGGCGTTCTGGAAGACTCCCCCACCCAGCGCGACGGTGTCGAGGCCGGCGTCCTCGCAGGCCTGGCGTGCCGCCAGCGCCGTGGCGCGCGCCACGGAGGCGTGGAAGTCTGCGGCGAGGTCGGGCACCGACTTCCTGGAGCGCAGCCCGGAACCCAACTCCGCAAGGAGCGGGAGCGGGTCCAGCACCAGGCCGCCCGGACCGTTCTCGACCGGGAACTCCAGCTCGGCGGCCCCGCGATGGCCGGCCAACGCCTCGAGTTCCATCGCGGCCTGGCCCTCGAACTGCGCTGCGTGTCGCACGCCGAGCACGGCCGCCGCCGCGTCGAAAAGCCGGCCCATGGATGACGCAAGCGGCGCGTTCACCTGCCGCGCAATCTGGCGCTCCGCCACACCGCGCTCGATGGCATCCACCCCGGCCAGTGCCCGGGCAAAGAACGGCTCCAGCCGTGGCTCGAGGCTGAGGTAGCCAAGGGCTGACCGCCACGGGTTGCGGGCGGCGAGGTCGCCACCCGGAAGGGGCGCCTGCCGGAGGTGTCCCACGCGGCGAAAACACTGGAGGTCGGCCACCAGGAGTTCCCCGCCCCACACCGTCCCGTCCCCGCCATACCCGGTCCCGTCGTACGCGATGCCAACCACCGGCCCTTCGAGCCCATGCTCGGCGAGCACTGCGGCGATATGCGCGTGGTGGTGCTGCACGGCGAGGCGCGGGGTGAGCCCCAGGGACTCCGCCTCGGTCGTGGAGAGGTATCCTGGGTGGAGGTCGTGCACCACCGCCTCCGGCTCCAGCCGGAAGAGCACCCGATAGCGCGCCAGCGCGTCGCGGAAGTGCTGCAGGGTCTCGAAGTTCTCGAGGTCGCCGACGTGCTGGCTGACCCAGGCCCGGTCGTGGGCAGCAAGGGCGAAGGTGTTCTTGAGGTGCGGGCCAACCGCCAGCAGGGGGATCGGGGAGGGAACGGGCAGCCGGAGCGGCAGCGGCGCGTATCCCCGCGCGCGCCGGATCATCATGGTCCCGGCCGGCGTCTGGCGCACCACGGAGTCATCATAACGGGCCACGATCTCACGGTCGTGCAGGAGGAAGCCGTCCGCAATGCCGGCAAGCCGCGCGAGGGCCTCCTCGTTGCCGATGGCGATCGGCTCCTCGCTCCGGTTGCCACTGGTCATGACCAGTGGCCGGCCGGCGGCCAGGAGCAGCAGGTGGTGCACCGGCGTGTACGCCAGCGCGACGCCGAGCTGTCCGAGCCCCGGGGCGACGTTCAGCGCAAGCGCTGGCGTCAAGACGCGATCCGCCAGGACGATCGGGCGCTCGGCCGAGGTGAGCAGCGCCTCCTCACCCGGCGAGAGGGCCACCAGCGCCCGGGCCTCCGCGAGGGTGCGAACCATCACCGCAAGCGGCTTGGCCTCGCGATGCTTGCGGGCGCGAAGCAGCGCCACTGCGGGCTCGCTCGTCGCGTCGCAGGCCAGGTGGAAGCCCCCCAGGCCGCGCACGGCGAGCACCCCTCCCGACACCAGCAGCGCCGCGGCGGCCGTGATCGCCTCCTCGGCACCGATCGCCAGGGTGCGGCCCTGGGCGTCGGTGAACCAGAGACGCGGCCCGCACACCGGGCAGGAGTTGGTTTCGGAGTGGTGGCGGCGGTCGCCGGGCGTCTGATACTCGTGCAGGCACGCGGGGCACTGCGTGAAGGCGCGCATGCTGGTGCGCTCACGGTCGTACGGCATCGACTCGATGACCGTGAAGCGCGGCCCGCAATCGGTGCAGGTGATGAACGGGTAGTGGTGACGCCGGTTGGACGGATCCTCGAACTCGCGGAGGCACGCGTCGCAGATCGCCACGTCGGGGGACACCGGCGGGTGTTCGCCCGGGGTGTCGGTGCTGGCGAGGATGGCAAAGCCCGCCCGGCCCGCCGCGACACATTCCTGCTTCTCGATCGTCTCGATCCGCGCCAGCGGCGGGGCTTCGGCGGCGAGCGCGCTCAGGAACGCCTCAAGCTCACCGGGCGGGCCCTCCACCGCGATTTCCACGCTGCCCGCAGTGTTGCGCACCCAGCCGTCGAGGCGGTGGCGTGCGGCCAACCGGTGGACGAAGGGGCGGAAGCCCACTCCCTGCACCACGCCCCTGACGCGCACGTCGAGGGCCGCCCGTTCCGGCACCGTGGCGGTCACGCCGGCACCGGCATCCCCACCCGGCGGCGGAGAAACTCCAACCACTCGTCCATGCCCTCGCCGGTGCTCGCCGAGGTGAAGAAGAACTCCAGGTCGGGATTCACGGCGCGGGCGTTGGCCACCGCCAGGTCCACATTGAAGGACAGGTGCGGCAGCAGGTCCATCTTGTTGAGGACCGCGTACCGCGCCATCCGGAACATCTTGGGATACTTGAGGGGCTTGTCCTCGCCCTCGGTGGTGGAAAAAACCACGATCTTGGCCTCCTCCCCCAGGTCCCAGCTGGCCGGGCAGACCAGGTTGCCGACGTTCTCAATGAACAGGAGCCGGGTGCGCTCCAGGTCAATCGCGTCCAGCGCCGAGGTCACCTGGCTGGCATCGAGGTGGCAGGCCCCCCCGGTGACCACCGCCTGCACCAGGCGTTCCGTGTGCCGGGCCAGGCGGTCGGCGTCGTTCTGGGTCTGCACATCACCAGTCACCACCGCGATGCCGAGTTCCTCGCCCGCGGCGGCCAGCGTCCGTTCGAGCAGCAGCGTCTTGCCCGACCCAGGCGACGAGACCAGGTTGAACGCGACGATCCCCGCCTCGCGCAGCCGGTCGCGGACCGTGGCGGCGAGCTCGTCGTTGCGGGCCATGACCCGCTCGCGCACCTCAATCGTCCGGACGGCCATCATCCACCTCCAGCCAGGCGACCCGCATGTCATCGCCGGGCACCAGAGTCAGTTCGGGGCGCGCCGCCCCGAAGGGCGGCGCACCGAGCAGCGCCTCCAGGCAGAAGCGCAGGTTGTCGGGCTCGAGGCCGGCGTCGTCGCCCACCTCCACGGCCACGACGCGCACCGCGGCCGGGCCGGCCGCCCCGGCATTGGCCTCCGCCAGGCGGCAGATCTCGATCGCCACACTCAGCTCATGCACCGGCGGTGGCCCCGGCCGGCTCGCAGGCCACACCCCAAGCGCTGAGGGCCTCGATGGCCGCGTCCACCAGGCCGTCCAGTCCAGCCTCGACGGCCGGACTGAGCCCCACCCGCATCTCCACCAGGTCCGGCTGGACACCGAGCGCGATCATCTCGCGCGGGACGCGCCCGGTGAGCATCGCGGCCGCCAGGATGTCCTGCAGGTCCACCTGGTGCGGCGAGACCTTCCCGAGGCCGATCCCCCGCGGGATGGCATCGCCATCGAGGCGGATCAGCGCCCCGGGGGGGCGCCCCCCGTCGATCGCATCGAGGAAGAGGACGCGATCGTGGTCCTGCAAGAGCGGCAGGAGGCGCATGCCCCAGGTCCCGCCATCCTCGAAGACGACGCCCTTGCCCCAGGCCCAGCCCGCCTGGAGCCGGGCCATCGCCGCCAGGCCGGCACCATCGTCGGCCATGACGGGGTTGCCCAGCCCGAGCACCAGAACCGGCTGGTCATGATTCATCTTCGTCCACGTAATGCTGCTCGTCGGGCACCCAGCGCCCGCCACTCACGATCGAGCTGATCGTGCCGGTCTTCTCCACGCCGTCGGCCCGCAAGGAGAGGTAGATGTGCATCGGAATGAAGAGGATGAAGATCCAGGTGGAGATGTGGTGCGCAAACCGCACGTACTGCATCCCCCCGAAGACACCGCCGACCCAGTTGAACCACCGGAACCAGAACGAGCCGGGGTCGTACTGGCCGTACATCGCGAAGCCGGTGATGACCATCAGCAGGGTCACCGCGTACATGGCGGTGTAGGACAGCTGCTGGAGCGGGTTGTGGCCGAGATAGTGCGGCGTCTTCTCCTCGGGGCGGATCATCAGGTAGTGCCCGATGATCTTCGGGATCCGCATGAGATCCTTCGGCCCGGGTACCAGCGCGGTGGCCCGCTCGTAGCGGTTGCCCGCCAGCAGCCAGTAGATCCGCACGATGCCGGTCGCCACCAGCAGACCTGCCGCCCAGTAGTGGGTCCGGCGCATCACGCTCATCAGGTTGGTGAGCGTGCCCTCGCCGGGGACCATGAAGTAGGGCCGGCCGACGTAGAACCCCGAGATGATCAGGACCACGATGGCCAACGCTGCCAGCCAGTGCATCGCCCGCAGCGGGGCGCCCCAGAGATACACCCACTTGTAGTGGCCGGTTTTCGGGGGCACCTCGCGCCCCAGCGAGAACGGGCGGGTCTTGGTGGTCATTGCACCTTGACCTCCACGACCGGCGCGCCGGTGGCGTCCAGGACGTGGACCGCGCACGACATGCATGGGTCGAAGGAGTGGATGGTGCGGAGCAGCTCCAGCGGCTGCGCCGGGTTGGCCAGCGGGTGGTTGGCCTTCAGGCACGACTCGTAGGCGCCGGTGGTGCCATCGGGCTCGCGCGGGGCACAGTTCCAGGTGGAGGGCACCACGCACTGGTACTTGGCCACCTTGCCATTCTCGATGTTCACCCAGTGGCCCAGGAACCCGCGCGGGGCATCCAGCCAGCCGAAGCCGCGCGCCGAGGCGGGCCAGCTGCGGGGCTCCCAGTTGTCGCGGGTGAAGGTGCTGGTGTCGCCGCTGCGGATCCTGGTGACGAGCTGGTCGAACCAGACATTCATCCGGCGGGCAATCAGCACCGTTTCCGCGGCACGGGCCGCCACGCGGCCGAGGGTCGAGTACAACGCCCCCGGGCCGACCTCCAGCCGAGTAAGTGCCTCGGTCAGGATCTCGCGGGTGTCGGCGTGGCCGCTGGCGTAGCCGACCAGCATCCGGGAGAGCGGCCCGACTTCCATCGGGCGCCCGTCATAGCGCGGCGACTTGTTGTAGCTGTACTTGGTCTCGTCCTGGAGGAACGTCCACGGGGCCGCCGGCCCGGTGTAGCGCACGTTCGTCTCGCCCTCGTACGGATGGAGCCCGGCCCCGTCGCCGCCGGAGTACTCGTACCAGGACGAGCTGATGTGCTCCGTGATGAGCGACTGATCGAAGGGATGCACCCGGTCCAGGTTGCGGCCCAGGATGACTCCACCTGGCATGTAGAGGCTGCTGGCGTCGTCCACATCACCCTCGGGAAACTCCCCGCAGGCCAGGTAGTTGTCGGACCCGCCGCCGATCGCCGCCCAGTCCTTGTAGAAGCCGGCCACCGCCAGCACATCAGGCCAGTAGACCTGCTCGACGAACCGCTGCGCCCGCTGGATCATCCCCTGGATGTCGGCCAGCCGGAAGGCGTTGATGGTGGCGGTGTCATCGAGATTGATGGCGGAGGCCATCCCGCCCACCAGGAAATTCGGGTGCGGGTTCTTGCCGCCGAAGATGGTGTGCAGGCGGACGACGTCCCGCTGCCAGTCGAGCGCCTCGAGGTAGTGGGCCACCGCCAGGAGGTTCACTTCGGGCGGCAGCTTGTAGGCGGGGTGACCCCAGTACCCGTTGGTGAAAATCCCGAGCTGCCCGCTGGCCACGAACCGCTGCACCCGGTCCTTCACCTCGGCAAACCAGGACTCGCTGTTGTTGGGCCAGGGCGAGATGGACTTGGCAATCCGACTGGTGGCCGCCGGGTCCGCCTGCAAGGCACTGACCACGTCCACCCAGTCGAGTGCGTGGAGGTGGTAGAAGTGGATGACGTGGTCCTGGATGTATTGCATCCCGTGGACCAGGTTGCGGATGTGGTTGGCGTTGGGCGGAATCTTGATGCCCAGCGCATTCTCCACCGCGCGGCAGGAGGCCACCGCGTGCACCACGGTGCAGACGCCGCAGATCCGCTGCATGAAGGCCCAGGCATCACGGGGGTCTCGGCCCTCCATGATGACCTCGAGCCCGCGGAACTGGGTGATGGACGACCAGGCGTCCAGGATCCTGCCATTCTCGACCTGCGCCTCAATGCGCAAGTGCCCCTCGATCCGGGTGATCGGATCCACCACGACCTTAGTGATTGCCACGGTCCCGATCCTCCTGGCTGGGGGTGGAGGGTGCACCGGACTGGTCGAGCACCGGCAGTTCGCGCTTCTTGCGCATCTGGCTGACGCCGGTGGCAGCCGCATGCGCGGCGATGCCGCCCAGGGCGCCCACCGCCAGCGCCGCCCCCCAGACATCGGCGCTGCGCTCGATGCCGAGCGCGCCGATGCCAGGAAGCCGGTTGTAGAATGGCGTCATGGTGTCCCAGAAGTTCGGCTCGGTGCAGCCAATGCAGGGGTGCCCGGCTCCGATCGGCCAGCTCGTGCGCGTGTTCCACTGGAAGATCGGGCAGGGGCTGAAGGTCTGCGGGCCCTTGCAGCCGACCTCGTAGAGGCACCAGCCCTGGCGGGCCCCCTCGTCGTCGAAGCTCTGGACGAACTGGCCGGCGTCGAAGTTGGCGCGGCGAGGGCACTGGTCGTGGATCCGCGCTCCGTACGCGAAGAGCGGCCGGCCCAGCGAATCCATGGCGGGCAGGCGATTGAAGGTCAGGAAGTGCACGATGGTGGCGGTGACGACATCGGCAATCGGGGGACAGCCGGCGATGTTGACCACCGGTTTGTTCTTGATGATGTCCTGCACGCCCACGGCCCCGGTCGGGTTCGGCTTGGCTGCCTGCACACTGCCCCAGTGCGCGCACGCTCCGAGCGCGATGATCGCCGCCGCACCCTCGGCTGCCTCCACCAGGTGCTCGCGGGCCGTCCGGCCGGCAATGACCGTGTACATCCCATTCTCGTTGAGGGGGATCGAGCCGCTGACGAGCAGGATGTACTGGCCGGCGTTCTCCCGCATCGAGGTGTGCAGGGCCGCCTCCGCCGCATCCCCGCTTGCCGCCATCAGGGTGTGGCTGTAGTCGAGGGAGACCAGATCCAGCACCAGGTCACCAATCGTCGGTGCCTCGCTGCGCAGGACACTCTCCACGCAGCCGGTGCACTCCTGCAGTTGCAGCCAGATGACGGTAGGCCGCTTGACCTGCTGGAGTGCGGCGGCGATCCGGGGGGTGGCCAATGACCCGAGCCCGAGGATGGCGGCGAAAGAGCCGCAGAACTCCATGAAGTCGCGGCGGTTGATGCCGCGATACTCCAGGTGTTCGCCGAGGGTCTGATCAGGGGTCCAGGGGTGGGCAGACGGCATGAACATGGTGCGGCTCCCTTCGGCCCCGTTGGGGGCTCGGCGTCAGGTGGTTGCAGACGACCGGTTCGGGCCACGGAAACAAGTACAGGTATGGTGCCCAACATACGATACCATCCATGAAGGAATCTGCAAGGAATCGTGAGGAAAACTAGACCATCCGAACGACCTAGTCCCTTGTAACATGAAGACTTACGAAAGTTTGTAACGACATGAGGATGGCTCTTGCGCGATTACGGAAAATGCCCTACCGTATGATCACGGTAGGATAGCACCGTATCGTGTTTCCGAGCGTTTGAACAGTATAAATGCCTGAGGTCATGCCCATGCGCACGCTCTCCTCGAAGTTCCTCCTGGCCCTGCCGCTGGTCGGCCTGCTGGCCTCCTGCACCTCCGAGAAGATCGTCTATCGCGACCGTGACCCCTTCAATGAGCCGGTCGCAGCCGCGAAGGGATTCCTCGGCTACTACTCGCAGGAGACCAAGCGCACCACCTGCGGCAACTGCCATGTCGGGCACCAGCAGGACTGGGCCGGCACCGCTCACGCGAATGCTTACGCCACACTCCCTGCGGGCTCGCAGGATTTCTGCTACTCGTGTCACACCGTCACCGACAAGGGCAACGTCGTGACCGGTCTGGCGGGGTGGGATGCCACCAAGAACCTGGCGTACGCTGATGTCCAGTGCGAGAGCTGCCACGGGCCGGGGCTGGAGCACGTGCGCAACCCGGAGGTCGAGGCCAACTGGCCGGTGGCGCGGGGCCACGTGGCGGTGACGGAGGAGAGTTGCGCCAGTTGCCACGATGGAACCCACCACCCCTACGTGGCCCAGTGGGCTTCCTCCCGCCACGGGCAATTGAACGCCTACCCGGCCGGCCGGCCGGAGTGCGCCCATTGTCATGAGGGCAAGGCTGCAATCCGCTATCTCTCCGGTCAGGATCCGCTGTACGTGGAACGCGACGAGGGCGCCGCCCTGCCGATCACCTGCACGGTGTGCCACGACCCGCACAATGCCCGCTTCGCCGGCCAGCTGCGGGCGTCCATCAATACGCCCGCCACGGAGCAGAACCTCTGCATGCGCTGCCACATCCGTGTCACGGAACCGTCGGGCGGCAGCCCCCGAGGGAACAGCCCGCATGGCCCGCAGGGTGCGGTGCTGGTGGGGACGGCGGGATACCGTCCGGCAGGCTTCGCGCCCGACGAATCGCAAATCGTCTCCAGCCACGGGAGCGAGACCGCCAACCCCCGGTTGTGCGCCGGGTGCCACGTAAACGCCTTCGAGATCACCGATCCCTCGGGAGGCTTTGTCTTCAAGGCGGTGGGACATACCTTCGGCGCGATTCCTTGCGTCGATGCCCAGGGCGTGCCCACGTCCAACTCCAACTGCGCCTACACCTCGACGGCCCGCAGCTACGCGGGCTGCACCACCTCGGGATGCCATGCCAGTGCCCAGGTCACGGCAAGTGCCATCGCCTCGCTGCGCCAGCAGGTCGCCCTGCTTGCGGACCAGATCTGGGTGGACCTCAATGGCAACAACGCCGTGGACCTCCCACCGGTGGACGGCGGCTACCTGCCGATCATCAAGCGGGACTTTCCGGGACAGCTCAACCCCAGTGACCTCGTGATCACACCGGCCGATGGCGCAGAGTTCAACGCGAAGATCTTCGGCGAGGGCCGGTACGGCAACGGCGACGGCTCGCTGGGTGTGCACAACCCGTTCTTGTACAAGGCGCTGCTGGCCGCCACGATCGCCGAGCTGCGCTCGACCTACAGCTTGCCGGCTCCGCCGGCCGGGGTGGCCGAGATTATCGACCAGTCCCTGAAGGAGGTGCGCATGCGGCAGCCAGGCCTCTTCGGCGCCGCGGCGCCTCGCTAAGCCCGCGCGTCCAGGAGTCGTACCCGACACGGCCGGCGCCACCCCGATGGCGGGTGGCGCCGGGCCCTCGCCGTGTAGAAATGCGGGGCGCCGACTCCCGGCCCCTTGGATGACTGCTCACTGAGGATCCTCGTGGCCCCTCTCCCCCTGATGTTGGCCCTGCAGCCTGTCCAGGACTCGGCCTCCTTCCACCGGTTCCAGGAAGGGATGCCCCCCCAGCCGCCGCCCATCCCGGGCGGGGTCATGACCATCCTGCGCGGCATCTTCAACGCCCCGCTCTGGGCGTGGGTGCTGATGATCCTCATCGGGGCCGCGGTGGCCGGCACGCTGCTCTGGCTGGGCTGGACGCGACGAAAGGCCATCCTCGACTGGCTGGTGACCCGCGACCGGGGCGTGAAGCTCGCGCTGGGCGGCAGCGGGGCCCTCGTGCTGGCGCTGGTGGCCTGGTTCGGTGTGGTCAGCTGGAACTACATGGAGCACGAGAACGAGTTCTGCGTCGGCTGCCACATCATGGAAGGGTCGTGGAACAAGTTCGCCACCGATGCCGGCAAGCACAGCGACCTCGAGTGCCACGACTGCCACAAGCAGTCGATGTTCGTCAGCGCGCGGCAGCTGGTGCTCTGGGTGGCCAACCGCCCCGAGGACATTCCGGCCCACGCCCCGGTGCCCAACGAGCGATGCGAATCCTGCCACGCCCAGGACCAGTCGGAGTCGTGGGCCCGTGTGGTCCAGACCTCCGGGCACCGGACCCACCTCGAGTCGGACTCGACGGCGCTCGCCGAGGTGCTCTGCGTCACCTGCCACGGACAGGAAGTCCACGCATTTGTCCCGGCCAGCCAGACCTGCAGCACCTCCGGCTGTCACGAGAACCTCGAGATCCGGCTCGGCAAGATGGCCAACCAGTCCACCATGCACTGCAACCAGTGCCACCAGTTCACCGCGGAGATTCCCCGGCTGGCCACGCGGGATGACGCTGCGGACGCGATGCACCCGAGCAGCCGCCAGTGCTTCTCCTGCCACGAGATGCAGGAGGTGCTGGCGCAGTTTGACGTGGCCCGTGACCCCCACGACGGCACCTGCGGCACCTGCCACAACCCGCACACCCAGGAGACCCCCCAGGAAGCGGGGCTGACCTGCGCCACCGCCCAGTGCCACAGCAATTGGCGGGACACACCCTTCCATGTCGGCAGCGCGCACCGCCGCGTCGGGGAACAGTGCCAGACCTGTCACGACCCCCATGCTGCCCGGGTGGACCCCAGCGACTGCGTGGCCTGCCACACCAAGGTCTCCCAACAGTTTCCCCGGCTCCGGCTGAGCCCGCCCCTCCCCTTCGACACCGCCCGCGCGCTTCGCCCGTCTGCGCGGCACGACATCCGGCTCGACGAGCCGGTGCGGGGAAAGGGGGATGTCCCGCCGCCGGACCTCCCCCCATCCGTCCGGCCGGCTGAACTCCAGCCGGCCGCGGTAGACACCTTTCCCCACGCGCGGCACACCACCCTGTCGTGCATCACCTGCCATGTGTCTCCTGCGGCCCCGACCGGTCGCCTCACCTTCGAGGCGCCGCGCGGCTGCCAGATCTGCCATCACCAGGCACCGCAGCGCAGTGACTGTGCGACCTGCCACCGCCCCGGTGACCTCGAGGCGATCCGGGGCCTGACCGTTCCGATCGCTACGAAAGACCATGCGCCGCGGCATCGCGAGGTTGGCTTTGCGCATGCCACCCACACCGCCCAGCGGTGCGTGGATTGCCACACGCAACCGGTCTCGCTGGCGCCCACCGAGGCGGTGCGCACCTGCGCGGACTGCCACAGCGACCACCACACCGCCGACCGCGCCTGCGCCACCTGCCACACCGGGGTCGAATTGGGCACCGCCCACGCCGATGACATCGCGGCCTCGCACCAGAAGTGCGATGCCTGCCACACGACGTCCACCGTGGCGATGCTGACCCCGGACCGGTCATTCTGCCTGACCTGCCACGGCGACCTGCAGCCCGACCACTATCCGCAAAAGGAATGCACGACCTGCCACTTCCTGACTCCGCCCGGGGAGTACCGCCGCCACCTGACCAGCGGGCCGCCGTCATGAGCCATCGGTCAGCGATGCTGGCGGGGGCCGCCGTCGGCCTTGCGACGCTCCTCGCCGCCCCGGCGGAGGCCCAGGGCTACCGGGTCCGGCTGGACAGCCGTGTCCAGGGCGTCTCCTGGCGCGGAGTCATTGCCGACAGCGTGCCGCGCTCGGCCGTGATCGAGCAGCCAAACGGTGGTTATCGTACCGCGGCGGGGCACGCCGCGACCTGCAGCGCCTACTGGTGCTTCTTCTACCAACCCGGCGATGTCCTCCGCGGCCTCCCGTGGGTGACCCAGGCCGACGTCGCCGCGTGGGGGCTCGGCATCCCGGGGCTCAGTGCCCGCGCCAACGCTCGATGGGCCACCGACCTCGGTGATGGCACCATGTGGCCGGGCACCGAGCCGGAGTTCCAGTTGGTCGAGGGCTACCTGGAGTACGCCCGGGAAGGGGTGACCGCCCGCGCCGGGCGGCTGTTCCTGACCAGCCGGCTCGGAGCCTACGGGCTTGACGGCGTTCGCGCCACGGTGCGTCAGATGACACTGGGTCTCGAAGTGTCGGGGTACGCGGGATGGGGGCTGGCACGCGGCTCCGTGCTCCCCGTCACTGACCCCGCCCTGAATCCGCTCAATGATTTCCAGCCTCGCGACCGGCAGCTCGCCGCCGGCGCCGAACTCGGCTGGGTCGGCACCCACGCCGAGGCGCGGGTCGAGTATCGCCGTGAGGTCGACCCCGCGGTGGACTACTTCGTCTCCGAACGCGCCGCCGCCTCCTTCGCGATCCGGCCGATCAGGCGCCTGACAATCACGGGTGGCGGTGAGTATGACCTGGCATTCGGGCATGTCGGCAGCGCGGATGCGTCGGCGACCTGGCTCGGCAGCGGCTACACCCTCTCGGGCGGCATCCGGCGTTACCGGCCGTTTTTCGATCTCTGGACCATATGGGGCGCCTTCAGCCCGGTGGCCTACCACGCCTGGCATGCCGCCGGCACCGTGAGCCCGGTGGGTGGCGTAACCCTGCGGGCCCGAGGCGAACGGTTCCAGTTTGAGGACACCGAGACCTTTACCCCGGGAGTCTTTGTGGAGGATCGGGGTTGGCGGTTCGGCTCCGGAGTCACCTGGATGCCCACCAGCCGCTGGATCCTCGACGGCGGCTACCAGGCGGAGTTTGGTCCCGGGGCGTCCTCGCGCGGCTACGACGGGCGAGTCACCTGGCTGGCCACCGACCAGGTCTCGCTCACCGTGCACGGCACGCAGTTCAAGCGACCGCTCGAGCTGCGCTACAACGACGCCGAGCTCCTGGCTTATGGCCTCGACGCGGAATACCGGCCCAACACCCGGTGGCGGTTCGGCCTGACCACCACACGCTACGACGAGCAACGGAAACGGCCGGATGCCGGTGGCGTGGATTGGGACCAGTTCCGGGTGGCGGCGCGGGTGACCTGGCTGTTCGGGTCCAACGCCGACCGGCTGCCGCTGCCGCGCGCCGTCCGTACCGGAGCGGGGGGAGACAATTGATGGCAACACGGGGAGTCCGCCTCGCGGTGGTCACCATCCCGCTGGTGCTCGCGGCCATCGGCGCCTGGGCGGGCAGCCGGCAGCCGATGCCCCCGGCGTTCGATCACGCGGCCCATGCCAGCCTTTTCCCCGGCTCCTGCGTCACCTGTCACGCGGGCGTGACCGAGACCGGTGCCCCGCTCTGGCCAACACCGGCGAACTGCGCCGCCTGCCACGACGGCGAGGTGCAGCCGGTGGTGGAGTGGACACCGCCGACCGGGCCGCCACCATCGAACCTCCGCTTTGCCCACGACAGGCACGCCAGCGCCGCGGCGGCCGACTCGGTGAGCTGCGCCCAGTGCCACACGCTGGCCGACCCGAAGGGCGACGTGCACCGCAGCGCCGTGGGCCAGTGCATTGACTGCCATCAGCCCGGCGGCCAGCACCTTGAGGTGGCCGACCAGGAGTGCGCGACGTGCCACATGACGCTGGCCGAGGCCAGCCGCCTCTCGCCAAGCCAGGTGGCCGGCTTCCCGGTCCCGGCTTCGCACCTCAGGCCGGGCTTCGGGCTGAAGGACCACGGGGACGGCGCCTGGGTGCGGAATGCGGAAGGGCAGATGTCGGTGGCGGCCAGTTGCGCCACCTGCCACGCCCAGAATTTCTGCATCAACTGTCACGTGAACGCGCCGGAGGTGCCAGCGATCCAGGCGCTGGCCGCTGACCAGCGCTCACTGGTGCACGGCTTCACCTTCGCGCCACCGCCCTCGCACGAGGCGCCGAATTTCGTCGCGGTGCATGGGCGCGATGCCCAGCGCAATCCGCAGAGCTGTGCCACCTGCCACACGCAGCCGAGCTGCACCACCTGCCACATTGCTCCGGCGCCGCCGCGGCAGGTGAGTACCATGCACCTGCCGGGACCGGGCCGGGCCGCGGGCGCCTCCACTGAACGGCGGCCGCCCGCTTCCCACACCCGGGCGTTCACTGAGGGCCACGGGCCCGAGGCGAGCGCGGCCCCGCGCGCGTGCAGCACCTGCCACGTGCGCGACGACTGTCTCTCGTGCCACCGCCCCGACCCCGCCCAGCCGGCGGGCGGCGGCAACTACCACCCCACCGGCTTCCTGGTGCGCCACCCGGTCGCGGCCTATGCCAGGCAGACGACTTGTTCCGACTGCCACAACGCCCAGCAGTTCTGTGTCAGCTGCCACGCCCAGGCCGGGCTCGGCGCGCAAAACACCCTGAGCGGCGGGTCCTTCCACGATGCCCGCGGCCAGTTCCTCCTCCGACACGGGCAGGCCGCGCGACAGACGCTCGAATCCTGCGTCAGCTGTCATGTTGAGCGCGACTGCATCAACTGCCACTCCGTCATTGCCGGGCGCAGCTTCAACCCGCACGGCCCCGGCTTCGATCCGGAGCGCCTGCGGCGGCGGAACCCCGAGATGTGCATTGCGTGCCATGGGGCGGCGATTCCGGGGGGGCCGTGAGGGTTGCGGTGCACGTGTAGGGGCCGACCGTGGTCGGCCCGCTGGCGGGAACAGGGAACCGGGAATGGGGAACAGGGAGCAGGGAACAGGGAGCAGGGAACAGGGAACAGGGAACGGGGGCTGCTGCACACGGAGCTGCAAATCGGAGCCCCAACCCACATCGGAGTCATCCCGAACGCCCGCGCGAAGCGTGGGCGGAGGGATCTTGTTTCCGACAGCACCTCCGCCTGCTCCGGCACCGGCCGTGATGCCTGTGGCCCGAACCGATCGGGGCGAAGCCGGCGACGCAGAGCCCTCATCCAGGTTTCGCCGGCGCTACCGAAGCTCTCTCTCCCGGATCCCTAAGTGTTCCGCCCCAACCCCCCAGCCAGCGCCTCGAACTCCTCCAGCGCCGCCTTCAGCTCATCCACGATCTCTGCCGCCAGGACTTCCGGCGCCGGCAGGTCGGCCGCACTCGCCAGCGACTCATCCCGTAGCCAGCAGATGTCCAGCGATGCCTTGTCCCGGGCAACCAGCTCGTCGTAGTCGTAGGCGCGCCACTGGCATAGTCGACCACCCTCGCCCGAGGACTCAAGATGTCGACTTCTTACCGAGTAGTGACAGCCTGGCGTTCGAGGTTGATCCGAAACTGAGCATGGCAGGCCACACAATTGTTCATGATGGTCCCCAGTCGACCGAGAGTTTGTCCGGACGGTGCGCCGCGGCCGACATCCGTAGCCAGTGAATCCCACGCGGCGTGCGTGCTCATCCCGAGGCGCAGGAACTCAGGGGGGAGGCGCTGCTGCATGGCCGGATCGAGATCACGTGCCGCCGCCATACCCGACGCCTGCGCCGCGGCCCGCATCCCAGCCGTGTCACCTCGCGCCGCAGCGGTGATGTATCCCTGAACGGAGGTCAGCATTCCGCGCATTTCGGTGAGGATCATGTGTCGTCCTTGCGCGGGCAGCACAACGGCAGTCCGTACATCGGGATCAGGCGCTATCGACGCGGACGGGCTTGCGTCAGCATTGCCGCCCCCGGCGGGCGCTTCCTGTTTACCGCCACAGCCTGCCCCCGCGGTGGCAAGCAGTGCGGCGAGCGCAATGCGGCGCACGGATACGAGTGGGCGCTGGTGAGCCCGCGGTTCTTCGTTGGAGTGCTCCGTCATGGATGGCCTCCGCCTTGGGTTGTGAGCCGCGTCATGCAGCCGGTCGCTGGGAATGATAGTGACCAAGGAGATCGCGCGATGTCGTGATCTCTGAGGCGGTGCGTTCCTCACCCCTCGGCGCCGGGTGCGCGGATCACGTCAGGAGCCCGGGCGAGCCAGAATACAGCCACGTACAGGACCAGCCAGACGACGGTCCGAATGGTCATCGCGCGGAGGCTGTCCACCGCGACGGCTCCACCGTTCCGGTAAACCAGGACGATTCCCAACAGCACCAGGAGGTTGAGCAGGAAGATCGCACCCGCGGCGTACGCGCCCCGAATGACACTGCGCCAGATGGTGACGCCGGCGGCCAGATAGGCCACGCCCATCATCGTGTTGTATATAAGCAGAGGTCGGAACACCACGTAACCCGGGTCGGAACCAAGGAGCACGCGGCCACCCGCGGAGAGCGTTGCGATGCCGAACAGTCCCGCGACCGCGGCCGCGAGCATCTGCACAACACGGACAGTCCGAGAGGCGTTCATGTCCTGGCCCGGGCGTCTTGTGGGGGCGATGGTGGCAGCTGTGCCACGGCAACGCCGAGCCATGCGATCGCGACGATCATCGAGATCCCCCCGATGAGCACGAAGAGCGGTGGCGCCCCAAGCACCAGCTCCGCTAGAATGCCAACCGGCATCATCATGCCGACCAGGCTCAGCCAGGAGATCCAGCGGGCCGATCCTGGTGCGATCGCCATGTGCAGTAGCAAGTAGCCGATGGCCACGTTGAGGAACGCAAACAGATTGCCATGAACATGAGCGAGTCGAGCTTCAAAATGCTTCCCCGTCGAATAGGCAGCGATCCACTCGGCTTTGTCCGGGGCGAAGTCGCGCAAGTAAATCAGAATGAATCCGTAGGCCATGAAGCCTGCCAGGAACAGCAATCCGGCAACGATGTTCCACTTTCCTGTTCTCATCGATCTCTCTCCTCGTAGCGTGGCCCCATCGGCGTGCGGCCGACCGGCTCAGCCTACCCCGCACCCGCCTCGCCGTGCGCGAGTGCAACATGGCGAGCGCCACGCCGCCTAACTTGTTAATGTACCGCCTTCGAAGCTACCCAACCCACCACAATCGCCACCAGCTCGACCTCGTGCACCCACCCGTCACCGAAATCGTACTCGTATGTGGCGCGGTCGCCGGGCTCATCCAGGTACCCTGTCACCGGCACTTCCCAGCCAGGCAGCCACGCCGGGTCGCCCAGGAAAGGGTCCGGGTTCGGAATCCCAATCTCGGCGGTCGCTCCGGTGATGTCGTCCCGCACACGGAAGAGGTGCAGATGGTAGTCGAGCCAGCCCATGGCGTCCTGGATGGCCACATGGAGGTCCCAGAAGGTATAGGAGGCGGGCACCTCGATGCGGCGCCAGACGGGCGGCTCGACCTCCAGGAGGGTGACCGTGAACTCCAGGGTGCTGCGTTTGGCGTCCATGGCGCTCCCTCGCGATCGCGAACTCTCGTGGTTCGGTTCTGCCGCGGTCCGTGAGGGCGCCGACGATTTCAGAAGTCCGACCTGCCAACTTACTCCCCTGCCAGTGGCCCCGCCATCACCCTACGCCTTCGGCCGGTGGGGCAGGCCCTGGAGCTGAGCCCCTGAGCATCCCAACTTCAACCGCCATTGCCCCAGAACGCCCGCGCTGCGCGCGGGCTTTCATTGGGCTTTGGTGCCATCGTAGGGGCCCGCCGGAGGCGCGCCCCTACACGGGACCCCGCGTCCCGGGCCGGGATCGAGGGGACCGGGTCAGCCACCGGGGCATGCGCCCTCGACGGCGTGAAACGATGCGCCGCAGGGATAGGAGTGAGAAGTGAGAAGTGAGAAGTGAGAAGGACGAGGCGAGACGCGCTGGTCCGGGCCGCCCCACTTCTCCCTTCTCGCTTCTTACTTCTCGCTTCCCTCCCCCGCTGCTCATCCTCCCCCATCGGGGGTATCGCCCAATGTGGTGATGCGACCTAGTCGGAGGATGGGGACCGCCCGCTTCAAATCTCCCACCTATGACCGATGGCTCCACACGGCGGAACCGGCGAAACTTGAGCCAGTCCGCCCAGCGCCTTCGCGTCGACCAGATCGACGCGGAGTCCGCCAGCCGAGGGATCACGTCAGCCGGGGAGCCCGTCCCATGAAGCGCCGCAAGCCAGCCACCAAGAAATCACCCGCGGGCAAGTCAGGCCGAGCGGCCGCAGCCAAGAGCTCGCGCCGCGGCAGGGAAGAGCTCCCCCCACCCATCGGCTCGGAAGATTCCACCTCAGCGCATGCCCTCCGGGTCAATGCGGTAGCCGCCAGCATGCCCTCCAACACCATCAAGGCACAGGAGTACGGTGCCGCCAACGCTCACGCCCCGACTGCCGGGCCTACGACGGCCGTGCCGGTGGAGGTCAGCGCGAGCACACTGTCCGAGAAGAACGAGTCGCCCAAGGTGGGCTCAGGCGCGGCGCCCGGCGCCACCATGGACGGGGGGCTGGACTCGGCGCGGGTGGACGGCTCCGACCAGGTGTTGACGACCAATCAGGGAGTGGCGGTCGCCGACAACCAGAACTCGCTCAAGGTCGGGCTCCGCGGACCGACGCTGCTGGAAGATTTCATCCTGCGGGAGAAGATTACCCACTTTGACCATGAGCGGATTCCCGAGCGCATCGTCCATGCCCGCGGTTCGGGGGCGCACGGGTATTTCGAGTGCTACAAGTCGCTCAGCCGCTATACCCGCGCCGCGCCGTTTGCCGCCGCCGGGAAGACCACCCCCGTGTTCGTCCGCTTCTCCACGGTGGCCGGTGAGCGGGGATCGAAGGATACCGCGCGGGATGTCCGGGGATTCGCCATCAAGTTCTACACCGACGAGGGCAACTGGGACCTGGTGGGCAACAACATCCCGGTGTTCTTCATCCAGGACGCCATGAAGTTTCCCGACCTGGTGCACGCGGTCAAGCCGGAGCCGCACCATGGCATGCCGCAGGCCGCGTCGGCGCACGACACGTTCTGGGACTTCGTGTCGCTCATGCCGGAATCCACCCACATGCTCACCTGGGTCATGTCCGACCGGGGCATCCCGCGCAGTTTCCGGATGATGCAGGGATTTGGCGTCCACACCTTTCGCCTGATCAACGCCCGTGGGGAGGCCCACTTCGTCAAGTTCCACTGGAAGCCGCTGCTGGGCACCCATTCCCTGGTCTGGGATGAGGCGGTCAAAATTGCCGGCGCCGATCCCGATTACCATCGTCGCGACCTCTGGGACGCCATCGAGGGGGGGGACTATCCCGAATGGGAACTGGGGCTGCAGATCTTCTCGGAGGAGGATGCCGACCGCTTCAGCTTCGATGTCCTGGATGCCACCAAGCTCATTCCCGAGGAGCTGGTCCCCCTGAAGCCGGTCGGCCGCCTGGTCCTGAACCGGAATCCGGACAACTTCTTTGCCGAGACCGAACAGGTGGCGTTCTGCACCGCCCACATCATTCCCGGCATCGACTTCACCAACGACCCCCTGCTGGCCGGTCGCATCCATTCCTATGTGGACACCCAGATCTCCCGCCTGGGTGGCCCGAATTTCCATGAGATCCCGATCAACGCCCCCCTCGCCCCCGTGCACAACAACCAGCGGGACGGCATGCATCGCCAGGCGATTCCTCGCGGCCGCGTCGCCTATGAACCGAATTCCCTGGGAGGGGGTTGCCCCTACCAGGCGGGGGCGGCGGGGTTCACCTCGTTTCCCGAGCCGGTGGAGGCGGACAAGCTGCGCGGGAAGCCGGAGAAGTTCGCCGAGCACTACGCGCAGGCGAAACTCTTCTTTGAGAGCCAGACCCCGGTGGAACAGCGCCACATGATCGCGGCGTTTCGCTTCGAACTCTCCAAGGTGACGGTCCCCGCGATTCGCGAGCGCATGGTGGCCTCCCTCGTGAACGTGTCGGCCGCACTCGCGAAGGGGGTGGCGGCGGGGCTGGGGATGGCGGTCCCGGACGCGTTGCCCCGGGCCACGAAAGCGCGGGTACGCCCCGAGGTGAAGGAGTCGCCAGCACTCTCCCTGACGGCGCGCCCGGGCGACGGTGGCATCCGGACCCGAAAGGTGGCGCTACTGATCGCCGAGGGAATGGAGGGCGCGTCCATGGCCACGGCGGTGACCGCGCTGCGTGCGGCCGGCGCCGTGCCGCGCCTGCTCGGTGTGCGCCTGGGACCGGTCGCCACAACGGATGGGACGATCATGATCGCCGATGCGACCCTGGAAAACTCGCCGGCGGTGTTGTTTGATGCGGTGGTGTTACCCGACGGCCCCGACGCCCTCACCCTCCTGGCCATCGATGGACACACCCTCGAGTTCGTGAAGGATCAGTACCGCCACGGGAAGACCCTCCTGGCGTTTGGCACGGCCTCCGCCTTGCTGGAACGGGCCGGACTCCCGGACACCCTGCCCTCGGGCGCCCAGGATCCGGGGATCGTGGCAGCGGCGGCGGGGAAAGCGGACAAGGCGGTGAAGGAGTTCATTGCGGCGATGGGTCGCCATCGTCACCCGGAGCGAGACAGCGACCCGCCAGTAGTCTGAGGTGACGGGGCCCCCGGGATGGCCCGGGGGCTTGCAGGGTCAAGTGCCACGCGCCCGACGGCGTGAACCGATGCGCCACAGGGATAGGAGCGAGAAGTGAGGAGTAAGAAGTGAGAAGTAAGAGGCAAGACGCCGTCCTCCGATCCGCCCCACTTCTCCCTTCTCGCTTCCTACTTCTCGCTTCCCGCCCACGCCAGCGCCGCCCCCACCGCCCGGCGCCACCCGGCCCAATGCGCCTCCCGCTCAGTGTCGGAAATGTGCGGCTCGAAGCGCGCATACGTCCGCCCGCTGGTGAACGCCTCGATGGAGGGCCACACCCCAAGCGCGAGCCCGGCAAGGGCCCCTGCCCCAAGCGCGGTCGTCTCCACCACGTCCGGACGCTCTACCGGCACGCCGATCAGGTCGGCCTGGAACTGCATCAGCCAGTTGTTGGCGGTGGCGCCGCCGTCCACCCTCAGGAACGGCACCTTGAGCCCTGCCCCGCCGGTCATCCCCTCCAGCAATTCCGCGGAACTGAACGCGATCGCCTCCAGCGCGGCCCGAACCAGGTGCGCCTTCGTGGTCCCCCGCGTCAGTCCGGTGATGGTTCCCCGCGCCTCAGGCTGCCAATAGGGCGATCCGAGCCCCACGAACGCCGGCACCAAATGCACTCCCCCCGTGTCCGCCACCGAACGGGCCAGTGATTCGCTCTCGGCTGCGTTGGCGATGATCCCCAGCCCGTCCCGCAGCCACTGCACCGCCGCCCCGGCAATGAAGACGCTCCCCTCCAGCGCCGTGGCCGGTTCCCCCTGCGGGCCGCACGCCATGGTGGCCAGGAGCCCCTCGGGCGGCGCTGGCGGCGCTTCTCCCGCAAAAACCAGCAGGAATGCACCTGTGCCATAGGTATTCTTGGCCGACCCCGCCGTGACGCATCCCTGCCCGAACAACGCCGCCTGCTGGTCCCCCGCGATCCCGGCAATCGGCAGGCTCACACCGAGGTGTTCTGCCGCCGTCTCAGCCATCACCCCGCTCGACGGCACCACCGTGGGAAGCAGCTCCGGGGGAATCGCAAACAGTTTGAGGAGCTCTTCATGCCAGCCGCGGCTGGCCAGGTCGTAAAGCATCGTCCGCGACGCGTTGGTGTGATCGGTGACATGCGCCGCGCCGTTGGTCAGGCGCGCCACCAGCCAGCTGTCCACCGTGCCCGCCGCCAGCTCGCCCCGCGCAGCCCGCCGGCGCAGCGCCGCGTCCTGGAGCATCCATTCGAGTTTCGTGGCGGAAAAGTACGGATCCAGCAGCAGCCCGCTGCGTTGCCGCACCATCGCCTCGGCGCCATCAGCTTTCAGCTCACGGCACCGCTCGGCGGTGCGCCGATCCTGCCAGACGATGGCGGGCGCCACCGCCCGCATTGTCTTCCGGTCCCAGAGCACGATCGTCTCGCGCTGGTTGGTGATGCCGATGCCAAGGGGCTTGGCCTTCGAGCGCGCCAGCGCCTCACGGGCCGCGTCGAGCGTGCTCTGGAACAGGTCCTCGGCATCATGCTCCACCCACCCCGGCTGGGGGAAATGCTGCGGAAACTCGCGATAGGCCTTCCCCAGGATCGTGCCATCCTCGTCAATCAGGAGGGCGCGGGAGCCGGTGGTGCCTTGGTCGAGGGCGAGGATGCTGGGCATGGGCACGAAGGGAGAAGGGAGAAGCGAGCAGTAAGAAGCAGGACACGGGCGGTGCTAGACTGACTCCCGGCCGATCCGTTTCAGCCATTCCTGGTGTTCCTTATCGCTCCAATGCACGATGCAAAGGCGGTAACCGTCTGGGTCTGCCAGGTAGGCCTCGCCGCTCGGCCCGTGATCCGGGTACTCAACCTCGCCGATCGCCACCCCGTCCTCGAGCAGCCGGGCCCGAAATGCGGGAAGATCCGGGGTGTACATCACAAACAATGTGGCCTGCTCTACCGCCTCCGCAGGCCGCTCGCTCCGCAGGAACATCAGTGCCCCGCCCTGGCAGTGCATCCGGGCCCATCCGATCGGCTCGCAGCGATCGGTGTCGATCAGCTCGAAGCCGAGTCGCTCATAGAAGGGGATGGACTGCTCGATGGCCGAAACGTGCAGCATCGGCGTATACCAGCCAGCGGTGACCGTAGCGGACATGGGCAGCACGGTTGAGGGTGGGGAGGAGACCTGACCGGAACATACCGCCAGCCGCCGCCCAAAGTCAGGCCCGTTGGGGGGCGGCTGAGGACTGCTCCCCCTTCGATCACCGCGTATCGCCGGAGCACGTCGAGGATCGACCGACCCTCGAAGGCGGCCAGATCCTCGGCATTGAAGATCTTAGCACGGCCCCCCCTTGGCCTGATGCCTCGCACGGGGCGATCACCATCACCAAGACGGCAGCCATCGCTCGCCAGGAGCGTCCTGCCAACACCTTGAGGGGACGGGGCATGACTCCTTCGATCACGACTTGCGGGTCGCGGGGGACCCAGGCCCGAACTGACAGGACAGGTCGCGGTTCACGGCCGCTTTACCGCATCCCCATTCACCCGCTGCCACTGGCCGTACCAGTCCGCCATGTAGAGCATCGTGCGGATGGCATTGGAGGGCCGAGTCCCGGTGCCGTGGTACTGGTCCTGGAAACGCAGCATGCGTGCGGGGACACCCCGGAACTTGAGCGCCGCGAAGTACTCCTCCGTCTGGGGCATCGGGGTCCGCAGATCCTGCTCTCCCGTCATCAGCAGCGTCGGGGTCGTCACATTTCCCACATACATGATCGGCGACTGCTGGAGCCACTGGGTCGGGTTCTCCCAGAACGGCTGGTGGAAGAAGCTCATGGTAAAGAACGGGATGTCGGTCTGGCCGAACATGCTGATCCAGTTGGTCACCGGGCAGCGCACCGCCGCGGCCGCAAAACGGTTCGTGTGCCCGATCACCCAGCTCGAGAGCACCCCGCCGCCAGAGCAGCCGCCCACGTACATCTGCGTGGTATCAACCCAGCCCCGACTGATGACCGCGTCCACACCGGCCATCAGGTCGTCGTAGTCCACGCCCGGATAGCGGAAGTTGATCCCGCGCGCAAACGCCTCCCCGTAGCTGGTTGAACCGCGCGGGTTGGTGTAGAGCACCAGGTGGCCCATCGCTGCCCAGGCCTGGTAGTCATAGCTGAACCCCACGGTATAGTCGGCAAACGGCCCGCCGTGGATCTCCATGAGCAGCGGATAGCGCTTCGCGGCATCGAAGTTGGGTGGCTTCACCACCCAGCCGTGCACCCGGGTGCCGTCGGCGGAGGTGTACCAGAGCTCTTCCACGTCACCCAGGCGCTTGCCGAACAGCAGGTCGTCATTGACCCGGGTGAGCTGGGCGATGGCACCGGTACCGCCGAGCGGATAGCGGACCACGTCGGGTGGCGCCTGGGGACCGGTGCGGACGCCCACCCCGAAGAGCTCCCGGCCGGGCGCCATCGAGTTGAGTGACAGCAGGTGGTTGCCGGTGGTCACCTCACGGATCGCCCCTGAGAGCGGGACATAGCGGATGTTCCGGGTACCGTGATGGGTCACGGCCACGTAGACCCCGGCGTTGTCGCTCGACCAGGTCAGGTCACCGATCAACCGGTCCAGTGTGCCCGTCAGGTTGCGCATCCCTGAGCCGTCGAGATTGATCACGTGCAGGTGGGGCGCCGTATAGGTGTCCGGCGCGTCCGCATAGCCGGTGAACGCGACCCGGCGGCCGTCGGGTGACACGACCGGATTGGTCCAGAACCCGTTGGCACCGGTGACCTGCCGGACCGTTCCGGAGGCGAGGTTGAGCGCGTAGATGTGAGAGCTCCGGTAGGCCCCGTCCCAGTCGCCCTCATAGCCATCCATCACGATGGTGTTGCCGTCCGGCGTAAAGGAGAAGTTGACCGCGCCGATCAGCCCGTCGAAACGCGAGCCGACGTTCCACTCGCCGCGGGTCAGCTGCCGTGGCGTGCCGCCCTCGGTCGGAACGATGAACAGGTGCATGAACCCGCGCCGCATGAACCCCTGGAAATCCTGCCGATAGTGCAAGTCATTCAGGACCCGGGGCGCTTCGGTCCACTTGGCACCGCTGGGCGGAGTGGGCATGGGGATGTTCCACGGCACGGGCGTTGGCACCAGCGCACCGAAGACGATCTGCCGGCCGTCGGGCGTCCACGCCGGGTTGCGCGGGGCCTCCTCGACCCGCGTCACCTGGCTGGTGGCCCCCTCCGCGTCCATCCAGCGGACATACAGCTGGGTGCCGCGGGGTTCGCCCTCGGCCACGTAGAGGATCCGGGTACCGTCCGGAGCCCACCGCGCATTGCTGCCCCGGGTCAGGAACCGCTGACGGCTGCCATCGGCATCCATGATCCACAACGCCGTCTCCCAGCGGTCGTCCTGGGTGTTGGCCCAGCGCCTGGTGAAGATGATGTGTCGGCCGTCGGGCGAGACCTGCGGGTCGGCGACCGTCTCATAGGTCAGCAGGGCGGCCGGCGTCAGCACCGAATCCTGTGCGCCCAGGGGTTGCAGCAGGGGAAACAGGGTGACACAGACGATGAGCGACAGGATGAAACGGGGCATGAACCCTCCGGTCTGGACCAGGTAGTCGGGGCCTGCGCGGGCACGGTGACGGATTGACGGCGCGGGCTGCGCGGCCGTGTGATGCAATATATCGTGCACCCCTGGCCACGCGGGTGGGCCCCGTCGGTCGCGGTCCGCGACTCGCCCGACAGGGTTAGCTTTGGAGAATGCTCCATCGCATCAGGCCCGACTCTTCGGGCTCCCGCTCACCGCTCACCGTCGACGGCTCAATTCCATGACCTACGCCACCATTCGCTATGATGTCCAGGACCGGATTGCGACCGTCACCGTCAACCGGCCCGACAAGCTCAACGCCCTGAACGCCGAGGTGATCCGCGAGCTCGGTGCGGCGGCCACGCGCATTGCCGAGGATCCGGAGGTGCGGGGCGTGATCCTCACTGGCGCCGGCGAAAAGGCGTTTGTGGCCGGCGCCGACATTGCCGAGTTGGCAAATCTGGCCCCCGCCGCCGCACGCGCCACCGCCGAGGAAGGGCAGCAGGTCTTTGATCGCATCGAGCAGGGTCGCAAGCCGGTCGTGGCCGCGATCAACGGCTTCGCCCTTGGCGGCGGGCTCGAACTGGCGATGGCGTGTCATGTGCGCATTGCCGCCGAGCACGCCAAGTTCGGTCAACCGGAGGTGAAGCTGGGGCTCTGCCCCGGCTACGGCGGCACGGTGCGGTTGCCGCGACTCGTTGGCCGGGGGCGGGCGGTGGAGTTGCTCCTGAGCGGCGGGATGATTGATGCGGCCGAGGCGTATCGCATTGGCCTCGTGAACCGGGTGGTCCCGCAGGGCAGCTTGATGGCCACCGCGCGCGAACTGCTGGAGACGATGCTGGCCAACGCGCCGCTGGCCCTGGCCGCCTGCCTGGAGTCGGTACACACCGGCCTGGACCTGTCCCAGGGCGATGCCCTGCTCCACGAAGCGGAGCAGTTCGGGGCGCTCTTCGGCACCGCCGACATGAAGGAAGGCACCGCGGCGTTCCTGGCCCGCCGGAAGGCAGATTTCAAGGGCTCTTGAGCTCCCCTCTCCTACCTGTGTTTTCCTTCCCAAACCCGCTAAATTTCTAGGGATGCGGGCCAACCGGATCGCCGCCCGGGGGTTCAGGAACCTGGCTGACCTGGACCTCCCCCTGCCGGCGTCCGGGGCGGCCATCCTGGGCCCCAATGGGCACGGCAAGACCAGCCTGCTCGAGGCGTTGGCGTACCCCGTCCTGCACCGTTCAGTGCGGGGGGCGGGTGACCCCGAGGTCGTGCGGTTTGGTGGTGACGGCTTTCATGTGCGGCTCGACTTTGACGACGCCGGGCGCACGCGCACCATCGACGCCGGCTACCTGAGCACCGGTCGGCGCAAGCGGATTGCGGTGGACGGCGAGGAGCAGCGACGGCTGGGTGGCGCCATCGGGCATTGGGTGGCAGTCACCTTCCTGCCCACCGACCTGGGACTGGTGCAAGGCCCGGCCGCCGAGCGGCGACGGTTCCTCGACCAGCTGCTGTCGCTGGCCGACCCGGCGTATCTGGGCCACCTGAGCCGCTATCGGGAGGCGCTGGCGCAACGGAACGCCGCACTCCGGCAGGGCCGGACGGATCTGGTGACGCCTTTCAACGCCCCACTGGCCCACCATGGGGCGGCCTTGGTGGCAGCGCGCGCCGGGTGGATCGACCGGTTGGGTGCGCACTTCGCAACAGAGGCCGCTGGGCTCGGCGAGACGGTCAGCGCCGAACTGGGATACCGCGGCCGACCGGAGCTGGCGTCGGTGGAGGCCTGGGGCGAAGCCCTGGCGGCCGCCGCCGCACGGGACCAGCAGAGCCGGGCCACCACGGTGGGGCCGCACCGCGACGACCTGCTGGTGCACCTGGGTGGGCGCTCCGCGCGGGACTATGCCAGCACCGGCCAGCAACGCGGCGCCGCGGTGGCGCTCCGGCTCTGCGAACTGGTGACACTGGCCCAGGCGCGGGGCGCCGAGCCGGCGCTGCTGCTGGACGATGTGTTCGCGGAGTTGGACGCCGAGCGGCAGCAGCGCCTGGCGGCACGCTTGGGCAACGGTGGCACCCGGCAGGTGTTCGTCACCGCGCCGCGGCGCGACGAACTCCCGGACGGGCTCGATCTTGAGGTGCTGACGATGCGTGACGGCCGGGTCCTGGAAACTGGATGAAGGACCGCCCCTCGGGCCCGCCGGTGCCGATTGGCGAGGCGCTGACGCACTGGATCCGCCACCGCAGCGGCATCGCCCGGCGGCTCGATCAGGCCGACGCGGTGCTGAGCTGGGCCGACTGCGTGGGCCCGCAGGTAGCCGCGGTGACCCGGCCGGAATCGGTGACGCCTGATGGAGTCATGCGGGTTCGGGTGCCAACGCACCAGTGGGCCACGGAACTGGGCTTGATGACACCGCGGATCCTGGCCCGCCTGAACCAGAACCGGAAGGGCCGGATTCTTCACATTCGCTGGATCGTGGGTCCACTGGACCCGGACCACCCTCAGCCCGACAGGGGACATGGCTAAGCAACCACAGGGCAGCACTGGCAACGGCGATTACGCGGCAGGCTCGATCCAGGTCCTCAAGGGGCTGGAGGCGGTCCGCAAGCGGCCGGGCATGTACATCGGCAGCACCTCGGAGAACGGCTTGCACCACCTGGTCTACGAGGTGGTGGACAACTCGATTGACGAGGCGCTGGCCGGCTACTGCGACACGATCGGGGTGGTCATCCACCCCGACAACAGCGTCACCGTGACGGACAATGGTCGCGGCATCCCGGTGGAGATGCACCCCACCGAGAAGAAGCCGGCGCTGGAGGTGGCGCTGACGGTGTTGCACGCCGGCGGCAAGTTCGACAAGAACAGTTACAAGGTGTCGGGCGGACTCCACGGCGTCGGCGTGTCGGTGGTGAACGCGCTGTCCGAGAAGCTGGTGGCCACGGTGGACCGCGACGGCCAGCGCCACCAGATGAGCTTCGTCCGCGGCAAGACCACGCAGGACATCACGGTCGTCGGCAAGACCAAGTCCACCGGCACGACGATCACCTTCAAGCCCGACCCCGAGATCTTCACGGTCCTGGAGTATCACTACACCACGCTGGCCGACCGGCTCCGCCAGCTGGCGTTCCTGAACAAGGGCATCACGATCACCCTGACCGACGAGCGGGAGGATCCGGCAAAGGCGGAGGTCTTCTACGCCAAGGGTGGGCTGGTGGAGTTTGTCCAGTGGCTGAACCGCAACCGCAAGTCGCTGCACCCAAAGCCGGTGTCGTTCTTCGCGGCCAAGGATGACGTGGAGGTGGACCTGGCACTGCAGTACGAGGACGGCTACAACGAGAACGTCTTCACCTTCGTGAACAACATCAACACCCACGAGGGCGGCACCCACCTGACCGGCTTCCGGTCGGCGCTGACCCGCACCATCAACGAGTTTGCCAAGAAGGGCAACTACCTCAAGAAGGCCGACTTCACCCTGAGCGGCGAGGACATCCGCGAAGGATTGACCTGCGTCCTGCATGTCAAGGTGAAGGAGCCGCAGTTCGAGGGGCAGACCAAGACCAAGCTGGGCAACTCCGAGGTCGAGGGGATCGTCAAGCAGGTGGTCAACGAACATCTCGGCAACTACCTCGAGGAGCACCCCCCGGTCATCCGGGCCATCCTCGACAAGGCGGTGAGCGCCGCGCGCGCGCGCGAGGCGGCCCGCAAGGCGCGCGACCTGGTGCGCAAGAAGTCCGGGCTGGAGAATGCCGTGCTGCCGGGCAAGCTCGCCGACTGCTCACTCGACGACCCGGCGCTCTGCGAGATCTACCTGGTGGAGGGTGACTCGGCCGGCGGCAGCGCCAAGCAGGGCCGCGACCGCTCCTTCCAGGCGATCCTGCCGCTGCGCGGCAAGATCCTGAATGTCGAGCGCGCCCGGATCGACAAGATCCTCGGCAACGAGGAGATCCGCTCGATGATCACCGCCATCGGGGCGGGGGTGCGCGAGGAGTTTGACCTGGCCAAGACGCGCTACCACAAGATCATCCTGATGACCGACGCCGACGTGGATGGCGCCCACATCCGCACGCTGCTGCTGACCTTCTTCTTCCGGCAGATGCCGGAACTGATCGAGGCGGGCTACATCTTCATTGCCCAGCCGCCGCTCTACCGCGTGGCCCGCGGCAAGGAGGAGTTCTACGCCTACAACGACCAGGAGCGCGAGGAGTACGTCAAGCGGATCAGCAACGGCGGCGAGAAGAACGTCAACATCCAGCGCTACAAGGGCCTCGGTGAGATGAACCCCGACCAGCTCTGGAAGACCACGATGGACCCGGCCACCCGCACCGTCCAGCGGGTGACGCTGGAGGACGCGGTGGAGGCGTCAAAGCTGTTTGATGAGTTGATGGGGGACCTGGTGGAGCCCAGGCGGCTGTTCATCGAGCAGAACGCGCGCTACGTGAGCGTGCTGGACGTCTAGGCCGGCCGGCGGGCGGGTGGGCTAAATCCCCGGCATTCGCATGCTGCCCCGCCGGGTCCAGAAGATGACCGTCCCGCAGGCGACCCCCTCCCGCCGGTACTCGAGCGGAACGCCCGACATTCCTGCGTAGACCTCCATCCCGGCCAGTTCGCGGGTGGACAGCAGCCGGCCGATATCCGGCGGCGGGCCGGTATGGCTGGTCACCTCCCCGCCGGGGCCGGGGGACCAGACGATCATCCCATCCACCACCACTTGCATGAAGCACTCTCGGGCAGGCCCCCGCCCGGGCCCGCCGACCAATCGCCGGCTGGTGACGGCATGGGTCTCGTTGGTCGTGGATCGCACGACCCGGACACCGGGAGCCTCGCGCACGATATCCGCGACATTCCGCCCCCCCATCCTGTCGAGCTCGGTAATGTCCCAGTAGGTGCCGAACCCCTGCTGCCGCCGCTCCGCAAAGCCCTCCATGAGCACCGTGGTGGGTGCAGTCTCCTCGACCACCACCTCCGGCAGGATGACCTGCACGTGGCTCATTTCATATACCACGCTGGAGACGCGACCAGCGTACAGATTGAGGGACCGGTTCAGGGACTGGTAGCCGATGACGCGGAAATTCAGGCGGATCAACTGTGCCGGGAGATTTTCCACCCGAAACCGCCCCTCGGCATCGGACTCCACCCGGCGCGGGGCCTCTCCCGGGATGGTCAGGTTCACGACCACGAATGGCAGGGGATCCCTGGAGGTGGCATCGATCACCCGTCCCGACAACGTCGACGTTCCCCCCTGCCCCCACGCCCCCTCGGGGGAGAGCAGGGCCAGCAGCGTCGTCGTCAGGCAGCAGGCAAGTGCCCGGGAAGAGCCCATCAGGACCTCACGGAGGGTGGACCGGGGTGGCCCGAACCCATGAACCAATTTGCACCCCCTGAGGGGCCTTGACAATACACCACGGGCAAGGTTGACGACTCCCTGACCTCAGAGGCGAGTTGGAGGCCTGGGCGTCCCTGGCCCCCAATCTGAGCCCGGGACCTCGTCATCCGGGCGCACCGTGGTACCGAGATTTCGCACCTCCCGCTCCGCCTCCTCCAGTTCGTCCAGGTCCACGTCGTCAGGTCGCGGGGCCCGGCGGGGGGTTGCGAGGCGGCCCACCATCCAGATGAGGAGGGCGGCGCCCACCAGCAGGCTCATCAGGGGGCCGATGCTCATGCCAGCGCCTCCACGCCATCGACCGTGACCCGGTGGGAAATCAGGGGCAGCGGCGTCGCGGCCTCCCCGATTTCGATTGCCGCAGCGAGCGCCTCCAGGGCGGCCTCGGCGCCTGCCACGTCGCGGGCGTGCACGGTGGCCAACGTTTCCCCGGCCGCAACCCGATCCCCTGGCTTGGCCGTCAGCATGAACCCGACTGCCGGATCGATCGTGTCCTCCGTGCGGGCCCGCCCCCCACCCAGACCGATGATGGCGTGGCCTATCTGGCGCGGCTCCACGCGGGTGATGATGCCGGCACGGGGCGCCGTGAACTCACGGCGCACCGGTGCCTGGGGAAGTCGGTCGGGATGGTCCACCACCGATGCGTCGCCGCCCTGGGCCACCACCATCTCACGGAATCGATCGAGGGCGTGGCCGCTCTCGATCGTCCCTTCCAGCCGCGTCCTGGCGTCCCCACGATCGGTCGCGAGCCCGCTGACCACCAGCATCTCGACCCCCAGCGCCAGCGTCACCTCCATCAGGTCGGGCGGTCCACTCCCTGTAAGACCCTCGATGGCCTCCCGTGTTTCCAGGGCATTGCCACAGGCCACGCCGAGCGGCCGGTCCATCGCGGTCAGCAGCCCGACAGTGCGGCAGCCGCGGGCTTCGCCCAGGCCGATCATGGTCCGGGCCAGCGTCAGCGAGTCGGCCGGATCGGTGATGAATGCGCCACTGCCAGTCTTGATGTCCAGCACCAGGCCGGTCAGCCCCTCGGCGAGCTTCTTCGACATGATGCTGGCGCTGATCAAGGGGATCGATTCGACGGTGCCGGTCACATCCCGCAAGGCGTAGAGCTTGCGATCGGCCGGGACGATCTCGGGCGTCTGTCCCAGCATCACGCAGCCAATCCGGCGTACCTGCGCCTCGGCGTCGGCCAGGGAGAGGTTGGTGCGGAAGCCGGGGATCGCCTCCAGCTTGTCCAGGGTGCCGCCGGTATGGCCGAGGCCGCGACCGGAGATCATCGGGACTGCCGCACCGAGGCAGGCGAGCATGGGGGCCAGCAGGAGGGAGGTCTTGTCGCCAACCCCGCCAATCGAGTGCTTGTCCACGCGGGGCGTGGCCCAGGTGCCGAAGTCCAGCCTGGCGCCGGAGTCGAGCATCGCACCGGTCAGCGCCGAGAGCTCCGCCGGATCCAGACCGCGAAAAACGATGGCCATGGCCAGGGCGGACATCTGGTAGTCGGGAACCTCGCCGCGAACATAGCCGTCCACCAGCTCCTTCCACTCCGCGGGTAGCAGGGTACCGCCATCCCGCTTGCGCTCGATCAGCCGGGGAACCAGCATCTGGGGGGATCCTGAGAGGGAAGGGTCGGGCCCGACCGGGGGGGGACCGGTGGCCCGGGCGAACCTGCCCGGGCACCGGCTCGGAGCCCCCGTCCGTCACCGGGCAAAGGATTTGCTATGAATCCTTGCGCAGGCGGCGCCGCAGCTCGCGCCGGGCATGTCGGGTGCGGTCCCGGAGCTCATCAGCGGCATCGTCCCGGATGGTCCGAAATTGCCGACGGATCCGGTGGCGGGTGATCTCGCCGGATTCCGGGGCATAGAGCAGGGCGACCGCGGTGCCCAGCAGAGCGCCGAGCCCCAGGCCGGTCAGGAATATGCCAGTGCTGCGGAACCTGCTGTCGTGCTGGTGGTCACTGTCAAAAAAATGGTCGGCCATAATTACCTCCCGGTGCGGGCCTCGACTTCCGCAAGGTAGCGCCGCAGCCCGCCCGGAACAACGCGACTGAGGCGCTTGACCGACCCATGCCCAGCCCTTCACATTCCCCTCACCCCCACCGTGGGATAACCACCATGTTCACGACCCTGCCCGCCATGACAGACCCGGTAGACCAACTGCGCGCCCGTGTGGAGACGCTCGAGCAGGAGCGACGGCAGCTGCTGTCGTTGGTCGAGATGCTCCGCGAGATTGGCGGCACGCTCCACCACATGGATATCGTCCAGGCCGTGGCCCGCGGTCTGGGCGGGACGTTCGGACTGGATCGCTGCTCGGTCTTCCTCGCCGAGCGGGGCGCAGGCACGGTGCATCTCGTGGCCAGCTACGAGGACCCCTCCATCCGGAATCACGTGGTGGATCTCGGGCGCTACCCGGAACTGCGCCGGGCCCTCGAGAGTGGCGAGACGGTCAACATTCCCGAGGCCACTCAGGACCCGCTCCTCGCCGCGGTCGTCGAGACGCTGGAGGCGCGGCGCGTCAAGGCCATCACTGTGGTGCCGATCCGTTGGCGCAACACGCCCATCGGCGCCATCTTCCTGCGTACCTGGCGCGATGGCCCCGCCTTCGCCGCGGCGGACATTCGGTTCGTGGAAGTGGTGGCTGAACTGACGGGGGGGGCGCTCCGCAACGCCCACCGTTATGAGCAGCTCCGGAGCGGCCAGGCGGGCGCCCTGGGGCCGGAGCGGGAGCGCGCGGCGTTGGTGGCTTTCCTGCGGCGTCTGCTGCGGGACTTCGAGAGCCGCCATGACCCGGCGCAGGATGGCCTGCTGGCGCGCACCAGCGCCGCCGAACTCGACCGGCTGGCAGGGGTGGCGCTGGCGGTGATCGCCCAGGAGGCATCTGCGCTGTGAGTGCGGTGCCGGCCGAGGCCGCGGCGCGGGCCACCGAGCTGCGCCGCCAGATCGACCGGGCCAACCGCGCCTACTACGAGCTCGACGCGCCGGAGATTGCCGACGCGGAGTATGACCGGCTGTTCCGGGAGCTGCAGGCGCTCGAGGCCGCCCATCCGGCGCTGCTCACCCCCGACAGTCCCACCCAGCGCGTCGGGGGTGCGCCCGCGGCCGCCCTCGTCAAGCACACCCATCAGCGGCCGATGCTCTCGCTGGCGAACGCCTTCAGCGATGAGGAGCTTGTTGCCTGGGAGGAGCGCAACGCCCGGATCAACCCGGACGTGGTCGGCGCCGGCTACACCACCGAGATCAAGATTGACGGCACCGCCATCAGCCTGACCTACGCCAAGGGCCGGCTGGTCACCGGGGCCACCCGGGGCAACGGCCTCGTCGGCGAGACGGTCACTGCCAACCTCAAGACCATCGACGACATACCGATTGTCCTGCAGGGCACGGGACATCCGGCGGTCATGGAGGTCCGCGGGGAGGTGTACTTCCCCAGCGCCGCCTTTGCCAAGCTCAACCAGCGGCGCGAGGCGGAAGGCGAGCCGCCATTCGCCAACCCGCGCAACGCCGCTGCCGGCGCGCTGCGCCAGCTCGACCCGGCGATTACCCGGAGCCGTCGGCTGCGGATGTTCGCGTTCCACGTCGAGGCGATTGACGACCGGCTGCCCGTGCGGACGCACCGGGAGATGCTGGACCTGCTCGAGGCGTGGGGCTTCCAGGTGGAGCCGCACCGCGCCTGGTGTGCCACGCTGGCCGAGGTCGTCGCCAAGGTCGCCGAGTCCGCCGCGGTGATCCCCACGCTGCCCTTCGGCGCCGACGGCGTGGTCGTAAAGGTGGATCGCCGGGACCTGCAGGAAGATCTCGGTGTGGTGGGCGGCCGGGAGCCGCGGTGGGCCATCGCCAGGAAGTTCGCCCCCGAAGTGGCGGTGACCCGGCTGCTCGACATCCGGATCAACGTGGGCCGTACCGGGGCGCTGAACCCCTGGGCGGTGCTGGAGCCGGTGGAACTGGGCGGCGTCACCATCTCGAGCGCCACCCTGCAC
>JBHEPH010000129.1:0-4651 GCA_046260395.1 Gemmatimonadales bacterium | reverse complement strand
GGTGCGGATCGACGTAGCCGCCATCATCTGCATGCTGGCCCTGGCATGGCTGGGAGTGCTCACGCCGCAGGAGGCGCTGTCAGGCTTCTCGAGTAACGCGGTGGTCGCCATGATGGCAGTCATGATCATGGGGCAGGGAGTGGCACGCACAGGCCTCATGGATCGGTTCTCCCGTGCGGTCGTGAAACTGGCCGGCACGACGCGGACGCGACTCGTCGCCATGATCCAACTGCCGGTTGGCCTGGCGTCGGGCCTGATCCAGAACATCGGGGCAGTGGCGCTCTTTCTTCCGGGCGTACTCAACATCGCGCGACGCGAGAAGATCGCGCCATCGGCGTTGATCATGCCCACCGGGTTTGCAGCCATCCTGGGCGGCACCCTTACCATGGTGGGCTCGGGACCGCTGATCCTGACCAACGATCTGCTGCGTGGAGCAGAGCTGGCGCCGTACGGCCTTTTCAGCGTGACACCCGTCGGCCTCGCGCTGCTTGCTCTGGGGATCGGCTATTTCGCGCTGGTCGGGCGTTTCGTCCTCCCCGACGCTCCGCCAGCCGGCCAACAGCGCTCTGCCCAGGAACAGCTCATTGACGCCCTGCACCTTCCCCACCAGATCCGTCACTACACGATTCCTGCAGACAGCCCGTTGCCGGGCAAAACGTTTGATGAAGCTGGCGTGTGGAGAGAGTTTCGGCTGAACATCCTCGGACTGTCCTCGGGCGGACAGGTCGAGTACGCCCCGTGGCGCGAAACCAGGTTCCGAAGCGGGCAGGTTCTGACCCTGCTCGGTGACGAGGACAATATCACGCGGTTCGCATCCACCTATGACCTGCAGCGCGAACCACACGCAGCCGCGCTCGGCAGGCTTGAAGATCCGGAGCAGGCGGGATTTGCGGAAGTCGTCATCCCCCCGCGTTCAGCCCTGGCAGGTGAGTCGATCAAAAGCTACGGCCTGCGACACCGCCACGCCGTGGAGCCGGTCATGGTCTTCAGCAAGGGACAGGAACTCAGGGGCGACTTCTCGGAACACGAGATTCAGCCAGGCGACATCTTCATCGTGTTCGGCCCGTGGGAGCACATTGACGCCCTGTCGAAAAGCAATGACTTCGTCGTAACGACGCCAGTTGCCGTGAAGAAGCAGGACCGGGCGAAAACCGGTATCGCAAGCGCCTGCTTCGTCCTGGCGATAGGGCTTACCTTCGCGGGCGCACCCATTTCCATCGCCTTCCTGACGGGAGCCATCGCGATGGTCCTGACGCGCGTGCTGAGCATCCAGGACGCGTACGACGCAATTGAATGGAAGGTGGTCTTCCTGCTTGCCGGGCTCATTCCGCTTGGGCTTGCGATGGAGAAAACCGGAACCGCGGCGTTCCTCGCGGACAAGGCGATGATCGTGCTCGACGGTGCTCATCCCGTGTTCTTCGTCCTCACCGTTGCGGTACTGTCGACGGTCTTCTCCCTGTTCATGTCCAACGTGGGCGCGATCGTTGTGCTTGTGCCACTGGTGATCCAGATGGCGGCCATCAGTGGTCTCGACCCGCGCCCGCTTGCGCTGATGGCCGCGGTTTGTGCCGCGAATTCGTTCGTCCTGCCGACGCACCAGGTCAATGCAATGCTCATGTCTGCGGGGGGATACCGCAACGTGGACTATCTGAAGGCAGGAAGCGGGCTGACCGTGCTGTTCCTGCTGGCTGTCGTGACCCTGTTCTACACGTTCTATCTGTAACGCTACCGCACGGTCAGGCGATGCATGGCGAAGAGCACCAGGGTCAGCACGGGCAGCCAGATCGCCAGGAATGTCGCGCGTTTGACGCCGAGAAGTTCCGGCAGCGTCAACTTTCCCCGTTCACCCCACGTGTTGATGGTCCGGTCGAATGTCCCGGAGAATTGGGCGTAGAGGTACGAGCCGACCATGAGGCCGACGATACCTCCGATGACGTCCCAGTTCCCCTGCCCCAGTGCGGCCGCTCCGGTGCCGGGACAGTAGCCGAGCAGGCCAAAGCCGATGCCGAAGAGCAGCCCACCGATGATGTTCGACGCGTAGCGGGTCGGCTTGATACGCAGTTCCACCAGGCCGAGCGCATGCAGGCCGAAGATGCCGGCGCCGCCCACGATGATGGCGGTCAGCATCACCTTCATCACGGTGAAGTCCTCCAGCAGCAGCGCACCGATCAGCACGTTGTACTTGGCCACGCCTCCCTTCTGCAGCAGGAAGCCGAAAATCACGCCGAACAGCGCACCCAACACCAGCTGGTCGACCGCGGCGCTGTCGCGCTCTCCTGTCCGGGGGTTCACAAGCGAAACAGGAGTTGCGCCGTCACGACGCCGCCGGCGAAAAAGCAGAAGACGGCGATCCACGAGCCGACCGACAGTTGCAGCGTGCCGCTGATCCCGTGGCCGCTCGTGCAACCGCCCGCAAGCCGCGCCCCGAATGCCATGATGATGCCGCCTGCGACGGCTGCAACGACGCGCAACCCGAAGGCGTCCTCGCCAAATCGCGCGGCCCACATGGGCGGCACCCACTCGCCGGTGAGTTCCCCGCCCTGCCACGCGCCAAGGAATGCACCGACGGCCACGCCGAGAAGGAGCATGACCCCCCACTCAACCTCCGGCTTCTTCTTCTGGAAGTACGGCAACGCGTCGGTGTGCCTCGGCGCGACGAGGCGCCCGACCATGCCCGCCAGCCGCGCATAGGCCGTGGATGCGCTGAGTGGTTTTCCGGAGAAGTAGAACGTCAGCATCGTCAGCACGCCGATGAGCGCACCGACCAGGTAAGGTGACCACGCAGGGCCGCTGTACGCCAACGGGTCTGTCCCCATCATGACACTTCCTCCTCCTTCGTCCCTGGTTCGACGGGAAAGCCTGCGCCGACCCATGACTGCCAGCTTCCAGGCACGTTTCGCACGTCGAAACCTTCCGCCTTCAGCATGCTCGAGGCAACGCTCGCACGGTACCCGCTGTTGCAATACACCGCTACCGGCTTCTGCCTGTCGATCTCGGCCCACCTGGTCTGCACCTCAGGCAGGAAGACGTGTACGGCTCCCGGAATGCGGCCCTGCTCCCATTCATCGGGTGAGCGGACATCGAGAATCAGCAGATCGTCAGCGCGTGCCTTCAACTCGTGCACGTCTATCTGGTCGATTTCGGCCAACTCGTATCCGGCCTCGGCCCATGCCATCATCCCGCCGAGCAGGTAGCCCGCGACGTTCGTAAACCCGATGCGCAGCAGCAGCGACACCACCTCCGGACCGTCTTCGTCGCGATCCAGCACCAGGTAGGCCGGGGTGTCGGGGTCCAGCAGCCACCCGGCCCAGATGGACAATTCGGGCGAACCGCCGATGTTGAGCGCGCCGGCGATGTGGCCGCCACCGAACGCCAGCATCGAGCGGGTATCCACCACGACTACGTCGTCTGAGCCGACGGACTCCTTGAAGGCGGTTGGCGGAAGACCCCGAAGGACCGGCAGGCGTCCCAGCACCTCGGGTCCGGCGGCATTGATCCGCTTCATTCGCTGGTAATACGTCGGCTCCGGCGGAGCGGTGGACATGACGTACTCCTTGAATGCCGTCGGATCCGGGAACTGAAGAAACGGGTTGAACTGCCGCTCGTAACCGATGGTGCTCGTCAGCCGGTCGCCGATGTCGGCTCCGCACGGTGATCCCTGCCCGTGGCCCGGGTAGATGATCACGTCATCACCGAGTGTGAGGAAGAACGAGTACAGCGTGTCGTGCAGCTGTTCTGCCAGGCTCTCGGCCTGGTCGTCACCCATCAGATCCGGCCGGCCTGCCGAGTTTACGAACAGCGAGTCGCCGGTGAACACGCCCCAGGGTGTCGGGGCACGCTTCGTCTCGTACGCCACATACGACATGTGCTCCGGCGTATGTCCGGGCGTGTGCCGGGCTGTAAGCGTCACCTCGCCGAATTCGAAGCTTGCTCCGTCCTCGATCGGCTCATGGTCGAAGGCGTACGTTGCTCCTCCTTCGACGCTGACGTGAATCCTCGCAGTCTTCACGCGCTCGGCGAGTTCCCGCGAACCGCTCACAAGATCGGCGTGGATGTGCGTCTCGAAAATGTGGGTAATGGCCAGGCCGCGCATCCTCGCAATCCTGACATACACCTCGACATCCGGACGCGGATCGATGACTGCGGCTGTGCCCGTCCCATCGTCGCCAATCAGGTACGACAGCTGGGCGATACCCTTCGTTTGGATGGTCTCAAAAATCAGTGACATGACTCCCCTTTCAGAGGTAATGTCCCTATAGCTGTAGAAAAGTGAGTATCGGGTGCATCCTTGTCGGTGAAGTCCCTTCACCACGGGCTGTTTCAGCAGCCCAAATCGATCAGGAGTACACCCGATTCAGGACGATACGATGTTGGCGGTGCCGGCGCTAGGGCTGGCGGAGGACGGGTTGAGCGAGCTGATCCGGCGGGCGGTCCAGGGGGCCATTGAAGCGGCCACCGAGGCCGAGGGGACCCGGACGCTGGGCCGGGCCGCGTGGGAGGGGGCGGCGACCGCCACCGGGTACCGGCACGGCACGATCACCCGGACGGTGGTGACAGGGGCGGGGCCGGTGGCGCTGACGTTGCCCCGGGCGCGGTTGCGGCAGGCGGACGGGACGACGCAGGAATGCCAGAATCCCGTGCTGCCCCGCTA
>JBHEPH010000128.1:433-4692 GCA_046260395.1 Gemmatimonadales bacterium | reverse complement strand
CCCCGCCGCTCCTGACCGGCCCGTGGAGGATCAGGAGCGCCAGACGGCGGTGCGCCTGGCCCTGGCCGACCTGCCGGAGCCGCAGCGCGTGGCACTGGAGATGGCGTATTTCGAGGGGCTCTCCCAAAGCGAAATCGCGGAACGACTCGGCCAGCCGCTCGGCACCGTCAAGACGCGGACGCGATTGGCGATGGAGAAGCTGCGGGACAGCCTCCGACCCTACTACTACGCGGAGCCAGCGGCATGAGTCCACACGACGACGCTTCGCTCCGCGATCTCGCCGCTGCGTATGCACTCGGCGGTCTCTCGGCCGAGGAAACCCGGGCATTCGAGGCCGCGCTGGCCCGGGATCCGGGCCTCGCTGCCGAGGTGGCGACGTTCCGCGAGGTGAATGCCCTCCTGGCGGAGGCCGGTGGTGCGCTTCCTGCCGACCCCGCCCTGAAGGCGCGGGTCATGGCGCGAGTGGCAACCGAGAAGGAGCGCCAGCTTCCTGCCCCCGGTCGGGTGAGGGCGACTCCCGCCCGGGGCCTCCTCCCCTGGGCCATCGCCGCCGCTGCCGTGCTGGTCGTGACGACCGCCCTGCTGTACCGGGATCTTGGCCGGACCCGTACCGAACTGCTGGTCACCCGCGCCGACTTGGGCCTGGCCCGCGATTCGTTGGCCCTCCAGGAGCAGACCCTCGCCACCCTGCTGGGTGCCGGGGAGGACCTGACCGTTATCCAGTTGACCGCCACGGGGGCTGAACCGCCGGGCATGCGACTCTTCTGGAACCAACGCACCGGCCGCGGTGTGCTGCAGGCCTACCGCCTGCCACCGGCCGAGGCCGGACGGATCTACCAGCTCTGGCTGATCCGTGACGGGGTGCCTGTGCCGTCACAACTCTTCAATTCCGGTGCGGATGGCCTGGCCCTGGTCGCCAACTTCACGTTGCCGGCGGGGGAGGGCGTCACGGCGGCGGCCGTCACCGAGGAGCCGGCCGGGGGCTCAGCGCAGCCCACGACTCCGATCCTCCTGATCGGCGCAATTCCCACGACGTGAGGCGCCGGGTCGCCCTCCCCTGCACTCCCATCCCAAGTGGTTTCGCCATAGGCGGTTAGCGTGCCGTCCGGCGGCCTCTTCGTGGCGCACTCCGCCCTTTCCACGACCCCCCTCGTGCGGCTAGATTTCCGGGTTCCTGTCGTTCGCTGGCACCCTTCGGTTCAGCCGGGAGTCTTGGAGTGGCCGCACCCCTTGCCCAGCCGCTGGTTCAACTCACCCTGAGCACGGGCAAGCCCGGTAATGCGCCGATCCCGTTCCACCAGGCGCAGCCCCGCAAGCCGTCCTGGCTCAAGGTGCAGGCGCCGGGCAGCCCGAACTACCTCAAGATCAAGACGCTGATGCGCGAGCTGGGCCTCCACACCGTGTGCGAGGAGGCCCGCTGCCCGAACATCGGGGAATGCTGGGAGCACAAGGCCGCGACCTTCATGATCCTGGGTGATGTCTGCACCCGAAACTGCGCCTACTGCGCCGTCTCACATGGCACGCCGAAGGCGTTCGACCCGCTGGAGCCGGTGCGCCTGGCGGAGGCGGTGGAAACCATGGGGCTGGCGCACGTCGTCATCACCTCGGTGGACCGGGACGACCTCGAGAACGGCGGCGCCGAGGGCTTTGCCGGATGCATCACGGAAATCCGCAAGCGGATGCCGGACACGTCCGTCGAGGTGCTCATCCCCGACTTCAAGGGTTCCGAGCGCGCCCTGCAGATCGTGATGGATGCCCGGCCCGACATCCTGAACCACAACCTCGAGACCGCCGAGCGTCTCTATCGCATCGCGCGGCCGGGCGGCCGCTACGACCGAGCCCTGCAGCTGCTGGCCAACGCCCGCCGCATGGTACCGGACGGCCTTACCAAGTCCGGCATCATCCTCGGCCTCGGCGAGGAGTGGGACGAGCTGCTGGTTGCCATGCGCGACCTGCGCCGCAGTGACACCAACATCCTGACCCTGGGCCAGTACCTGCGCCCCTCGGAGAGCCACCTGCCGGTGGCGCGGTTCTACACCCCGGACGAATTCGCCGAGCTGCGCGCGATCGGCCTGGACATGGGCTTCAGTCATGTCGAGGCGAGTCCGCTGACGCGTTCGTCGTACCACGCCTGGGATCAGGTCCAGAAGGCCACAGCCACGAGGAGTTCATGACCGCATCCCCCGCGGTGCGCGCACCGTCCCCGGCCTCGCCGGAGACGATTGCCGAGCACCGGGAATATCTCCGCCAGATGCTGCTGATCCGGCACTTCGAGGAGAAGGCCGGGGAGGCCTACAGCCTCGGCAAGATCGGCGGCTTCTGCCACCTCTATATCGGCCAGGAGGCGGTCGCAGTCGGCACGATCAGCGCGCTCCGGCCCGATGACTACGTCATCAGCGCGTACCGCGAGCATGGCCAGGCGCTGGCCCGCGGCATCACCGCCCGCGCCGTCATGGCCGAGCTCTATGGCAAGGCCGCCGGCTGCTCGAGCGGCAAGGGCGGCTCGATGCACCTCTTCGACGCCTCGCTGAACTTCATGGGCGGCCACGGCATCGTCGGCAGCCAGATCCCGCTCGGCGCGGGCTTTGCGTTCGCCGCCAAGTACCGCGGCACCGATGCGGTGTCGCTCTGCTACTTCGGCGAGGCGGCGGCCAACATCGGTGCCTTCCACGAGACCATGAACATCGCCCAGCTCTGGAAGCTGCCGGCGATCTTCGTGATCGAGAACAACGGGTACGGCATGGGCACCGCCCTGCACCGCTCGGCGGCCGGGGCGGCACTGGTGGATCGCGCCCAGGCCTATGGCATGGCGAGCATGGTGGTGGACGGCCAGGATGTCGTGGCGGTGCGCGCGGCCATGGACGTGGCCGTGGCCCGGGCGCGGCAGGACTCGCTGCCCACGCTGATGGAGATCCGGACCTATCGGTATGTGGGCCACTCGATGTCCGATGCCGCCCACGGCACCTACCGCACCAAGGACGAGGTCGAGGGGTACCGCAAGCGCGACCCGATCGAGGTGCTCGCGGAGCGGATGCGGGCGGGCGGCTACCTCGACGACGTCCAGTACCAGCAGGTCGAGGCCGACGTGGTGGCCGAGGTGGCGGACGCCGAAAAGTTCGCCGAGGAGGCGCCTGACCCGGAACCGGGCGAGCTGTTCACCGATGTGTACGCGGAGCCGCGCTGATATGGCCGTCATGACCTACCGCGACGCGCTCAATGCCGCGATGCGCGAAGAGATGATCCGTGATGCCGACGTCTTCCTGATGGGCGAGGAGGTCGCGGAATACGATGGCGCCTACAAGGTGAGTCGCGGGCTGCTGAAGGAGTTCGGGCCGAAACGCGTGGTGGACACGCCGATCGCCGAGCTGGGCTTCTCCGGCATCGGCGTGGGCGCGGCCATGACCGGGCTGCGGCCGATTGTGGAGTTCATGACCTGGAACTTCGCCCTGCTGGCCATTGACCAGGTGGTCAACTCCGCCGCCAAGCTCCGCTACATGTCCGGCGGTCAGATCGGCTGCCCGATTGTCTTCCGCGGGCCCGGAGGCGCGGCGCTCCAGCTCTCGGCCCAGCACTCCCAGGCCTGCGAGATCTGGTACGTGCACGCCCCCGGCATCAAGGTCGTGACCCCGGCCACGCCTGCCGACGCCAAGGGGCTGCTCAAGAGCGCCATTCGCGATGACAATCCGGTGGTGTTCATCGAGGGGGAGATGCTCTACAACCTCAAGGGCGAGGTGCCCGAGGACGACTACACGACCCCGATCGGCAAGGCGGACCGGAAGCGCGAAGGGGGCGACGTCACGATCATCTGCCATTCGAAGACGGTGGGGATTTCGCTCAAGGCCGCCGAGCAGTTGGCCAAGGACGGGGTGGAGGCCGACGTGATCGACCTGCGCACCATCCGCCCGCTGGACACCGAGGCGATCCTCGAGTCGGTGGGCCGCACCAACCGGGTGGTGGTGGCCGAGGAGGGATGGTCGTTCGCCGGGGTGGGCGCCCAGGTGGTGGACCTGATCCAGCGCGAGGCGTTCGATCTGCTCGACGCGCCAGTGCTGCGGGTGACCGGCGCGGACGTCCCGATGCCCTACAACAAGCACCTGGAGAAGGCCGCCAAGGTCGATCCAGCCAAGGTCGTCGCCGCCGCGCGGCGCGTCCTCTACCTCGACTGAGCGGACCATGGCAACCAAGGTCGTAATGGAAGCACTCTCCCCGACGATGGAAGAAGGACGCCTCGTCGAGTGGAAGAAGAACGAGGGCGACAC
>JBHEPH010000128.1:0-264 GCA_046260395.1 Gemmatimonadales bacterium | reverse complement strand
GAACTCGTGGCGCGTGCCGCGGGCACGCTGCTCAAGCAGGTCGTCGCGGCCGGTGAGACGGTGCCGGTTTCTGAAGTGGTGGGGTGGATCGGGGAGGCGGGGGAGGACGTGGGCGGGAAGGGAGAAGCGAGAAGCGAGAAGGGAGAAGGGGACAAGGCGGACACGGAGGACAAGGCGGACAAGGCGGAGGAGAAGGACGAGCCGGAGCAGCCGGAGGAGTCCGGCGGGGAGGACGAGGAGGACAAGAAGGATACGAAGGAGCAG
>JBHEPH010000127.1:427-4770 GCA_046260395.1 Gemmatimonadales bacterium | reverse complement strand
CCGCTCGCTGGTGCGGGTGTTGATCCGGTACATGTTGCCGCCCTGCGAGGTGCCATAGGCCAGGTCGGGGTCGGTGGGATCCTGCTGGGTACCGAAGCCGTCACCCCCGCCGATGTTGTACCAATGGGAATTGGTGATGAAGCCGGACTGGCGCCGGCTCGGGCCGCACCAGGTACCGTTGTCCTGGAGACCGCCGCAGACCCGGTACGGCTTGTCCATGTTCAGGCTGATGTTGTAGAACTGCGAGACGACAAAGGTGTTCGCGAAGTTGTAGTTTCGGCCGCCGTCATGGGAGATGCCGATGCCACCGTCGTTGCCCACCACGTGAAATTCCGGGTTGGCCGGGTCGATCCACTGGGCGTGGTGGTCCACATGGAGCCCCACGGTGGAGGTCCGCGCCGTGCGCCCGCCGTCCTCCGAGTAGTTCACCGGGGTGGAGGACCACCAGACTTTCTCCGGGTTGGTGGGATGAACCCGCACCTGCGAGTAGTAGAACGGCCGGACGTTCTGGGGCTGCATCCGGGTCCACGTTTCGCCCGCATCGGTGCTCTTGTAGAGACCGCTGGGCCGAGTCTGCCGCTCGGCGCCTGCCGCGGGGCGCGGGTTCGGCATCGTGTCGGCCTCGATCATCGCGTAGATGATGTTCGGATGGCTGCGGGACCACGACAGCCCCATCCGGCCGAGCATCGACTCGGGCAGGCCGCCGCCACGGATCTGTGTCCAGGTGGCGCCCCCGTCACGCGTCCGCCACATGCCGCTGCCGGGCCCGCCGCTCTGCAGGAAGTACGGCCCGCGGATGCGCTCCCAGGCGGTGGCAATCAGGTGGTCGGGGTTCGAGGGATCCATCGCCACGTCCACGAAGCCCGCCCGGTCGCTGATGAACTTGCTCAGGGTCCAGGTCCGGCCGCCGTCGGTGGTCTTGTAGAGGCCGCGTTCCGGATTGGTGCGCCAGATGGCGCCGCTGGCCGCGACGTAGACGATGTTCGGGTTGGTGGGGTGGACCACGACGCGACCGATCGTCTCGGTCTTCTCCAGGCCCATCAGCTGCCAGCTCTCGCCCCCGTCATCCGACCGGTAGAACCCGCCGCCGGGGGAGACGGAGTTGCGGATGGATTCCTCGCCGGTCCCGGCGTAGATTCGCATCGAGTCACTCGGCGCGATGGCGAGGTCGCCGATGGAGACCACCTTCTCGCTGTGGAACAGCGACTTGAAGGTGGTGCCGGCGTTGGTGGTCTTCCAGATCCCGCCGCCGGCGGAGCCGACGTAGAAGGTCCGCGAAGGGAAGGGGACCCCCTCGATGTCGGAGATCCGGCCAGTCATGTTCGCTGGCCCGATCGAGCGCCAGGGCATCCCGGCAAGAGAAAGGGAGTCCAGGGAGGCTGACATCTGGGCAGTCAGGGGGCTGGTGATGGGCGCAACCAACCCCAACACCAGGGTGGCCAGAAGGGCACGCTGTCGCATCATGAAGGCTCTCGAAACTGGAGGTGGTGACGTGCGGGGAACTGTCGGAAGAATATACGTCGAGATGGCATGATTCGTTGGGGGGCGGATGGTGGGACAGGCGGACGGGGCGTGCGGCAGATGAACAGGGACAGTCATCGGAGTCATCCCGACCCCGAGCAGCGCGAGGGGAGGGATCTTGCCGGCCTGACTGGTAATCCACTGCGAGGCACAAGTCCTGTCAGCAAGATCCCTCGCTCGGGCCTTGCGGCCCTCACTCGGGATGACGTCCGGGTGCCGGTCCACCGGTCGCCTATCCGCCCATCCGCCTATCCGGCTAGCCGCCTACGGAATCACCACCGGCCGCGCCGCCTGCTGCCGCGCCTTGAGGTGCTCCTCCATCTTCAGCCGCGGCACCCCGTCCTTCCACCACTCCGGCGCCTCGGCGCCCTGCAGGTAGTGGTCGAAGAATTCCCCCATCCGGACCGCGTAGTCCTTCTGGTTGCGCGGCTGGGAAAGCCCGTGGTTCTCCCCGACATACTGCAGCAGCACGACATCCTTGCCGAGCTGACGCAGGGTGTTGAAGAAGGTGATCCCCTGGTTGAAGTCCACCGCGCCGTCCTTCTCGTTGTGCAGCAGCACCAGCGGGGTGGTCACCTTGCTGGCATGGTAGTTGGGGGAGTTCCGGACGTAGGCGTCGTAGTTGTCCTGGAAGTTCCCACGGAACCGCCCCTGCGAGCTCACGAAGATCGGCTGGTTGGCGCTGCCGGTGTTCCAGTACACCGAGCTGTACATGCTGACCATGTCGGTCAGCGCCGCGCCGGCGATGGCGCTCTTGAACATGTTGGTCTGGGTGATCAGGAACGCCGTCTGGTAGCCGCCCCACGAGTGACCGTGGAGGCCGACATGGCTGGCGTCCGCCACACCGGTGGCCACGGCGGCACGCACCGCGGGGAGCACCGTCCACACCGCCGACATCCCCGGGTCGTTCAACTGGTAGACAATGTCGGGCATCAGTACCGCGTACCCGCGATTGGTGTAGACGCTCGGGTTCAGGGCCCGGGTCTCGTTGGGCGTGGCGTACTGGTGCAGGCTCTGCGAAAGCTTTTCATAGATGTAGACCACCGTCGGGTAGGACTGGCCCTCCCGGTATCCGGCGGGCAGGAAGAGCGCGGCCTGCAGCGAGTCACCCTTCTCGCTGACATAGTTCACCAGCCGGGCGCCGGGGGACCAGGCGTAGTCGCGTTGTTGGGGATTGATCGTGGTCAGACGCACCGGGCCCTGGAATGTGGCGCCCACGCTCCAATAGTCCGGGAAGTCCACGAAGGTCTGCCGGGTAAAGATGAACCGGTCGGCATCCCGTGCCCGCGTCACCTGCACGCGCGCCTCGTCCCACATCAGGCGCGTGGCCCCCGGCCGGCGGGCGTCCACTCGCACAATTCCTTCCTGTTTCGTCCACTCGCCATAGGCGTGGTAGTACTGCGGGCGCGAGAGGTCCACGCCGCGTTCCTTCGGATCCCACACCAACCGTTGGCGGTAGCGGATGCCCTCGCGCCGGCCATCACCGGTCAGGTTCACCGCCTGGCCCGCCCGCACGGGCACGTTCCAGACATCCCAGCCGTCGGACAGCAGCACCGACTGGGAACCGCGCGCCCAGCCGATGGGGAAGACCGGTGAACGGTCGCGGTTGCGGTCGTCATCCTCGTTCCAGAACGCAGTGGGGATGGAAGCGGTCAAGTTGCGGTGCTCGCGAGTGGCCGGGTCGTAGCTGTGGTAGTGCCCGTCCCGGAAGTACAGCCAGCGGTTGCCGTCCGGGGAGCCGTTGACCAGCCACTCCTGGGCCTCGAGCACCAGGTGGCGCTCACCGGTCGCGATGTTGACTGCCCAGACATCCCGGCGGGAGACGCCCTCCAGGTTGGCGCCGAGCTGGTACGGGCGCTCGTCACTGCCAATGGCCCAGCGGTCACCGGCGGCAACCGTCACGTCCCGCAATGTGTCGGTGGCGAGCTGCACAAAGCGCGACTCACGCACCCGCCAGGCGGCCAGGAGGCTGAAGCTCCGGTCCTGGGTCTCCTGCACCTGCTGCTGCGACTGCAGCCGCGGCTCCCTGCCATGCCAGATCACCAGGGTGGGCAGATCCTCCTCGCCCGCTGGCGGGGCCGGCCGCTGCATGGCGCCGGGCGTCCCGGCCACCGGCTTCACGTCGGGGCGCTCCCCCGCCGCCGGCGGGCGGTCGATGATCCCGAAGTAGATCGTCGCGTGATCCCTCGCCCACGAGGGATTGCGGGTTGCCGCGATCCGGTGACCCTCAGGGAGGCCGTTGGCATCGGTGATGAGAGAACGCTGTGGGGCCGAGGCGCCGAGATTGGAGAATCCGAGGACCGCGTAGCTGGTGTCCTTGCCGGCGCTGTCCACCGTGCCCCGCAGCACCGCCAGGGCCAGGCCGCTGTCCGCCCACTGCAGCCGGCGAAAGAGCGCGGCGTCGCTGGCCAGGACGCGGGTCAGGTCGGTCCGCAGGTTGCGAACATGCACACCGTTGCCGAGCCGGTCACGGGCGTCGATCGTCCAGGCCAGGTGGTCGCCCGAGTCATCGAAGGCAAAGTCCGCCACGTTGCCGATGTTGACGAGGGTGCTGGTACCCAGCTCATGGAGCAGGAGGTCGGTGCCGGTGCCAGCCACCGAGCCACTGGCGGCCGCGGTTGGGGTCGGGGTTGGGGCACCGCCACCCGCCGCCCCGCCGCCCGCGGCCGCTCCCCCGGCAGGCGCCGCGGAATACCCCTGCATCGCCAGCCAGCGCGGTCGGTCACCGCCGAAGGTGATCCGCCGGATCTTCTCGAATTCACGGATCGCACCGGTCTGCAGGTTTACCACGACGGCGTTGGCCTGGATCGGCCGGCGGGCGG
>JBHEPH010000127.1:0-417 GCA_046260395.1 Gemmatimonadales bacterium | reverse complement strand
CCGCCGCTCCTCGCCCTCACCGGTGGGGCGCACCACCACCTCGGCGTTGCCCTCGTTGGGGGCCACGATGTAGGCGAACCACTGCCCGTCATGCGACAGCGCGTTGGTGCGGATCGTCTGCCACCCCTTCAGCGCCTCGGCGTCGAGCCGCTTGAGGTTGGCGCCGCCCTGGGCCATGAGGGGGGCGGTGGTGACGGCTATCAGGAGGACAGCGGACAGGATCAGGCGTACGCGGCGCATCGGGGGTCAGACTCCGGTCGGGGGATCGGGAGAGTATACGCGGGGAAGGGGAAAGGGGGAACAGGGAACAGGGCGGGGAAACAACAACGCCCCCTTGCGGGGGCGGAAGACCGAGGCCAGAGCCACTGGTCGGATTTGAACCGACGACCGCTCGATTACGAATCGAGAGCTCTACCC
>JBHEPH010000126.1:704-4784 GCA_046260395.1 Gemmatimonadales bacterium | reverse complement strand
ACCGGGCGACGCGCTGGACACCGATGGAGGCCAGCACCGTGCCGGTGCCGGCGGATGTGAGTGTTGGCGTAGGCCGGAACGTGGAACGGGCCGCGTTTCCGGTGGAAGTCCAAGTCCCGCAACCACCCGCAAGGGAGAATGTCATCATGTCGGAGTCCAAGGTAGAGACCCCGACCCCGGCCGGGGTCGCGGGTGAGTCGCGGGAGACCGAGCTGAAGCTGATCGGTCAGGCCGCCAAGATGTTCCGGATGGAGAGCCAGCTGCCGCAGTGGATCAGCGAGGGCCTGACCCTCGACGCCGTGCGCCAGGCGATCGAGACCGCGCAGGTGCGCGAGGCGTCCAAGGCCACCCCGCCGGGGCACGTCGAGATGAGCCCGAAGGAAGAGCGGTCCTACAACCCGCTGCGCGCCATGCTGGCGATCGTCACGGGCGACTGGGAGCGCAAGGGCGGGATCGAGAAGGAGGCGTCGGACGCGATCGCGCAGCGGCTCGGCAAGGCCAGTCGCGGCTTCTACCTGCCGATGAATGTCCGCGCGGCCGTCACGGGCAACGTGGCCGGCACCGCCTCCCTGGGCGGCAACCTGGTCGAGACCCAGCTGATCGGGTTCGAGGAGTTGCTGCGGAACAAGATGGTTACCCGCGCGGCGGGCGTCACGGTCCTCGGGGGCTTGACCGGGAACGTCGCGATTCCGCGCCGGATCACCGCCAACTCCCTGAGCTGGTCCGGGGAAAACCCCTCGACCGCCAACGCGCTCACCGAGAGCACGTTCGACCAGATCACCCTGTCGCCCAAGACGGCGATGGCGTCCACCGCGTACTCGCGGAACGCGCTGGTGCAGACCAGCCCGGACGTCGCCAACCTGGCGCTGATGGATCTCGCCACCGTGGCGGCCATCGGCTTGGACTCGGCGGTGCTGAACGGCCTGGGGTCGAGCAACCAGCCGACCGGCGTGCGGCTCACCAGCGGCATCAACACCAAGGCGATCGGCACCAACGGCGGGGCGCTCACCTGGGCCATCATCGTGGGCGCGGAGACGGAGATTGCCACCGACAACGCCGACTTCGGCACGATGGCGTGGATCACCACGCCGGGGGTCCGGGGCGCGGCCAAGCAGATCCTCAAGAGCACCACGGCCGGCTCGCAGTACCTCTGGTCGGATGCCAACGAGATGAACGGCTATCGGACGTTCGTCACCAATCAGATGCCGAGCAACCTGACCAAGGGCACCAGCACCACGATCTGCCACGCGGCGATCCTGGGCAACTGGTCGCAGGCGCTGGTGGGCGAGTGGGGCGGCGCGCTCGACATCGTGGTCAACCCGTTCTCCTACGTCTCGCAGGGCATGATCTCGATCCACGCCTTCATGATGGCGGACGTGGCGGTGCGCCAGCCGACGGCGTTCTGCCTCACCGCGGACATCCTGCCGTAATGGTGCGGGTTCGGTTGGTCCGGGGCATTGTCTGGGATCGTGAACCTCACGATCCCGGCGATGTCCTGGAGGTCACGCCGAGCGAGGCGTTCCTGCTGGTGGAGGTACGCCGGCAGGCCGTCCGCGTGGAGTCTGATGAGTCGGTGGAAGGGCTGGGGCACCGCGATCCAGTGGCCGCCCCCAGCAAGCGCGGCAAGGGCCGGCGGTGAGCATCGCCGCCGACCTCGCGGCCCTGGTGACGGGGTTCGGTTCGTCGGCCGTCCTGATCGGGGACGTGGAGGGCCGCGGGCTGCTGGATGAGGAAGATGGACCGGTCGAGGATGAGAGCGGCCGGGAGGTGTTGCAGCGGCGGGTGGTGTTGACGGTGCGACGGGCGGATTTCCCAGCCCTCGCCCCGCACGTCACGGTGCGGGTGGACAGCACCGACTTCCGCGCGGGTGACGTGGTGCTGAGCGCCGACGGGCTGATCGCCCTGGTGCCCCTGAAGCGGGTGAGTCGTGCTGCTCGAGTGTAACCGCATCCTCGCGGACTGGCTCGCCAGCGTGACCACGGGCGTGAACGTGAAGATCCCGCTGGTGCCGCTCGATGGTGCGGATACGGCGCCGGCGAACGTGACGGTGGTGGATGAGACGCGCAACGACGATGTGGCCCTGGGGCGCCTGCCGGACACCCTGCCCTGCGTGGCGGTGTCGGTGCAGGAGATCGAATACCAGGACCCGGTGCAGCCGCACGTGACCGACCAGGTGACCGCGCGGGTGACGGTGCTGATCCGCTACGGGCAGCGGGTGATCGACGGCAGCACGGGGCTGACCGATGCGAGCTACACCCTGCGGGCGGTGCTGATGTCGCTGCGGGAGTTGCACACGAACGAGCAGGCGGCGGCGCGGGCGCGGGGCAGCGTGCACTTGATCAGCTGTGACGACCTGCGGCAGGTGCCGCTGACACAAGAGGTCGAGGATGCCTGGGTAACGGGTGCCCTCCGTGCGACCTACACGATGTACGACCTGATCCCGAGGGGGTAACCGTGGAAACCGTGATCGTGGGAAGCCGGCGCATCGTGATTCCGCCCGAGGTGCGGGCGGCAGGCGACGCGGCCGTGATGGCGTTTCTCGATGAGCAGACCAACCCGAAGCCCCCGACGACGGCCAAGCCGGCCAAAGGAGAGTAGGCGATGCCCGCACCTGCCAAGCTGATGAACCTGTCGGCGCTGCTGCTGAAGAAGGAGGCGACCTACGGGACCGCCATCGCGGTGACGGCCACCGCGGACGGGCACCTGCTCGCCCTCTCGGATCGGCACCCCGCGATCCTGACGATGGAGTACCTCTACGACGGGCGCCTGGGACCGAGCCCCGGCAACCTGGGCGACCTGCGGCGGATCGGGCCGGTGGGCCGGACGGTCTCCGGGGACATCCCGATGCGCTTTCGCGGGGCGGGCACGACCTACGCCGCCACGGTCCTGCCGAGCCTGCACACCATGCTGCAGATCAGCGGGTTCGACGCCACCCTCGGCAGCGGGGCCTTCACCTACACCCCGACGGCGGACAGCACCACCTACGCCAGCGCCACGGCCGAGTACTACAAGCGCGGGGAGATGTGGAGGGCACTGGGCGTCCTGGCCAACTGGGGCTTCCGGGTCGAGGGCGCGGCCCCGCCGATCCACACCTTCGGCGTCAAGGGCATCGCCAGTGTGGCGGTGGCGGATGCCGCCATGGTCGCGCCGGCCTACCAGAACGTGACCGTCACCCCGTCCATCGCGGCCGGGCTGGGCTGCACGATCGGGGACTGGACGGCGGTCGGGGTGAAGTCGGCGACCTTCAGCATGAACCGCACCTTCGAGCCGCGCTGGGGCCTGGAGGAGGCAGACGGGCATCTCGGGTTCTTCCCCACGGGGTACGACCCTGAGCTGCGGATCGTGGTCGAATCCACGGCGCTGGTCGGCACCCCCTATCACACCAGCGGCGGGTTCGATCCGTACCTGCTGCGCACCAGCGCGAACGACTTCGCGGTGGCGCTGACGGTGGGCGGCGTGGCCTTCAACCGCATCAAGCTGAACCTGCCGCAGGCGCAGCTGGTCGACGCGGTGATGGGCAATGAGGGCGCGGTGGCCACCACGGAGCTGGTCATCAAGCCCTACAACTCCACGCCCATCCTCAACGACATCCTGAACGTGGTGTGCGACTGATCGCGGAGGTGGTGGGCCGGGACCCGTGGACGGTGCGCCTCAATGGCACCGTCCACGTGGCGAAGCCGGTGAGCGGGCAGCGGATCGTGTGGTTTCACCAGGTGATCGAGCAGGGTGTTCCCGAGGCCAGCTACGCGGCGGTGCAGGCGCTCCTGCGGTGGGCCTTCCCGATTCGGTTGTCGAACTGGTGGCGCGGGGATCCGGTGCGGCAGATCCTGCGGCTCCCCGAGGCGGAGCAACGGGAAATACTCGCGGATTTTTTCGCCCACCAGGCCGGGTCAATCCCGGCCCGGTCAAGGAGCTCGACGACTGGGACCGACTCGAGGCCCTGAACACGGACACCGTCCCCCCGCCCAAGGCGGGGGCGTCGTTTCCGGCGATCGCGCGGCTGGTGGAGCACGAGTACGGCGCGGTGTGGTGGTACAACCCCGCGCGCTGGGACACCCTGGACGGCTACGCGCCTTATGG
>JBHEPH010000126.1:0-694 GCA_046260395.1 Gemmatimonadales bacterium | reverse complement strand
GTCTGGGAGGCATGGGAGACGATGCGGCGCGCGCGAGCCCTCGGACGGCTGTCCATCATCCGGGCGGTGGCGATCGCGCAGGCAGGTGAGGCGGGCCAACGCGCGATTGACAGCGACCTGAAGGAGGCGTTTCCGGATGGCTAACACCCCCAAGGTCAGCGTCATCTTGGAGTTGCTGGACAAGATGACCCAGCCGCTGAATGGGGCGAAGAACTCCGTGGAGTCCTTCGGCAGTAAGGCCATGACGGTCTTCAAGGCGGTCGCGGCCTCGGCGGATTGATGTCTCCAGCGCCTCCGAGAAGGTCGGCAACGCCCTCAACTACCCCACCCAGTCGCTCAACTCCCTGACCAAGCAGGGCTTCCGGTTCACGGAAGAGCAGAAGGCGATGATCACCCAGATGGAACGGGCGGGGAACATCGCCGGCGCCCAGGCCATCATCCTGGACGAGCTGGAGCTCGCCTACGGCGGGAGCGCGGAGGCGGCGGGCGGCACCTTTGCCGGCGCCCTGAACAAGGTCGGCAAGGCGTGGGACGCCGTCAAAGAGGCCGTGGGTCGCGCCATCATCGGCAACGCCGAAATCAATGACTCGATGGGGTGGCTGGCCAACACCTTGGCGGAAGTCGAGTCGTGGGTGGTGGCCAACGAGGGGGCGATCAGCGAGTTCGCGGGCACCGTCGTCACCGCCTTCAAGGC
>JBHEPH010000125.1:0-4836 GCA_046260395.1 Gemmatimonadales bacterium | reverse complement strand
CCGTCCACCAGCGCGCTGGCCGGTGCGCCACGCCACCCGGAACAGACCATCCTGACACGATGGCCCCGGTCCACCAGACGCCGGAAGAGTTCAAAGAGGTGGATCTCTGCGCCGCCGGCCTGCGGGTTCAGGCGATCCTGCCAGTTGACCAGCAGGATGTTCACAGCCGCCCAAGGGTGCGGGCCACCTTGTCCAGCACCCCGTTGACGAACCCCGGTGACTGGGGCCCGCCAAAGCGCTGCGCCAGCCAGACCGCCTGGTCAATCGCGCCGGCAGCCGGAACGCGCGGCTGCAGGAGCTCCCAGATGCCGAGCCGGAGGATGTTGCGGTCCACCACGGCCAGGCGCTCCTGGCGCCAGTGATCGGTGGCCTCCGCCGCCAGGGTGTCCAGCCGTCCCACCTCGGCCGTGACGCCGGCGAAGTACTGTTCGGCCAGGTCCAGGATGACCGGCTCGGGTCCGGTCAGGCGCGCCAGCGCCGAGATCACCGCGTCGTGTGACGGCCGCCCCATCAGCTCCCAGGCATAGAGGAGCTGGAGGGCGCGGGCCCGGCTCTTGGACTGTGACTTAAGCATCATCGTCGAGCAGCTGGGCGTAGAGGTCCGCGGTCCGGATCGCCGCCTCGGCGGCTTCGTAGCCCTTGTTGCCCGCCGCCCCGCCCGCCCGAGCCAGCGCCTGGTCCAGCGTCTCGGTCGTCAGCAACCCGAATCCGACGGGAATCATCTGCCGCGCGGCCACATCGGCGAGCACGCGGGAGGTCTCGCCGGCGACGAAGTCGAAGTGCGGCGTCTCGCCGCGGATGACCGCGCCCAGCGCAATGATGCAGGAGACGCCATCACCCGCCATGAGGGCCGCCATCGTCCCGAGCTCCCAGGCGCCCGGGACCCAGACCACGTCCACCTGGTCGTCGGGGATGCCCGCCTCCCGGCAGCACTGGCGCGCGCCATCGAGGAGACGGGTCGTCACCCGTTCATGGTAGCGGCTCACGAGGATGACCACCCGCTGGTGGTGCCGTAGTGCTCCGGAAAAGTCTGGCATCGGCTCAGTGGGCGAGGAGGTGGCCGAGCTTGTCGCGCTTGGTGGCGAGGTAGTCGCGATTGGAATCGGTCTGGTCGATGACCAGTGGTTCCCGCTCGGTGATGGTCAGGCCGTACGCGTCGAGGCCCACCACCTTGCGCGGGTTGTTGGTCATCAGGCGGATGGCTGACAGCCCGACGTCGCGCAGGATCTGCGCGCCGATGCCGTAGTTGCGCAGGTCCGGGGCAAACCCCAGGCGCTGGTTGGCCTGGACGGTGTCCGCGCCGGTGTCCTGCAGGGCGTAGGCGCGCAACTTGTTCAGCAGCCCGATGCCCCGGCCCTCCTGGTCGAGATAGACGATCACGCCGCGGCCCTCTTCCCCGATGCGCCGCATCGCCGCGTGGAGCTGCGGCCCGCAATCACAGCGGTGGGACCCGAAGACATCGCCGGTCAGGCACTTGGAGTGCATCCGCACGAGCACGTCGGGCGCCTCCCTCACGTCACCCATCACCAGGGCCACATGCTCCGCTTCGTCCACGTCGTTGCGGTAGCCGATGACGGTGAACTCCCCGAACTCCGTCGGCAGCCGTGCCTCCGCCACCCGGTGCACCAGCCGATCCGATTTCAGGCGCCACGCCACCAGGTCGGCCACGGTCACGAAGACCAGGCCGTGCTCGTGGGCCATGACTTCCAGCTCCGGGCGGCGGGCCATCGACCCGTCCGGATTGAGGATCTCGCAGATGACGCCGGCGGGGGTCAATCCGGCCAGGCGCGCCAGGTCCACGCTCGCCTCGGTATGGCCAACGCGCTGGAGGACACCGCCGGGGCGGGCCCGTAGGGGGAAGACATGCCCGGGGCGGCGCAGGTCGGCCGGCTGGGTAACGGGATTCAGGGCCACCTGGATGGTGGTGGCGCGGTCGCGCGCCGAGATGCCGGTGGTGACCCCGAAGCGCCGGTCGGCGTCGATGCTGACCGTGAACGCGGTCTGCAACTCTTCGGTGTTGCGCTCGGCCATCTGGGGCAGGCCGAGCTGGTCACATCGCTCGCCCGTGAGGGCAAGGCAGATCAGGCCACGGCCGTGGAGGGCCATGAAGTTGATGATCTCGGGCGTCACGAGCTGGGCGGCCGCCACGAGGTCGCCCTCACCCTCGCGATCGTCGTCATCTGCCACGATGATCACCTTGCCGTTGCGCAGGGCCTCGATCGCCTCATCCACGGTGTGCTGCCCCATTCAGTCCGCCTTCGTCCCGAGGTGGGGCTGCAGCATGGCCCGCACGTACTTGCCCACGGCATCGCCCTCAAGGTGCACCTGGTCTCCCGGTTGCCGGGCGCCCAGGGTCGTGTGCTGTAAGGTAAACGGAATCAGCGAGACCTGGATCACGCCGGATGCCGGCATCGCGTTGATCGTCAGGCTCACCCCGTCCACGGTTACCGAACCCAGGGGGATCGAGGCGTCCGCCACCACGAGCGGGGTGGCGATGTCCAGGAGACGGGCGTCGCCATGCTCCACCACCCGCACCACCTGCCCGACGCCGTCCACGTGCCCCTGAACAAGGTGACCACCGAGTCGGTTCCCGACCTGCACCGCGCGTTCCAGGTTGCAGCGGTCCCCCGCCACGGTGGCACCGAATCGGGTCCGCTCAAGGGTCGTGGTCACCAGGTGGACGGTGAACCCGGCCGGCGTCACGGTTTCCACGGTGAGGCAGGCGCCGTCCACGGCGATGCTTTCGCCGGCCACCAGGTCGGTCCACGGCGCGGCGATCTCCAGCTCGCGTCCGGCACCCAGTTTCCGCACCTGGCGGATTTCCCCGATTGCCGTGACCAACCCGGTAAACATGCCTAGCCTCGATCCAGCACGAGCAGGGTATCGCGGCCGAGCGCCCGCCGCTCGACGACATTCCAGGGCGTCGCATCGGCCAGCGGACCACCGGGCCACCCGGCCACGGCCGGCACCCCGGCGGTGCCGAGGAAGAGCGGGGCCTGGATCAGGCAGCAGCGATCCACGAGACCGTCGGCCAGGAGGGCACCTGCCAGCCGTCCACCCCCTTCCACCAGCAGGGAATCCACCCCCGACGCCTTAAGCAGGCCCATCGCCTCCGGCAGTGACCCGGCCTCGACGACGCGGACTCCGCTCGCCGACAGCACCGCGCGGTCCTCGTGCCCCGGGGGCACCACCGCGATCGTTGCCACCTCCGCCGCCGTCGCCACCAGGTGACTGTCGGCGGGGATGGACCCCCGGCCAACGAAGACCACCCGTCGCGGCGGACAGCGCGGCGTCACGGTGCCACGCGCCGTGAGCCGGGGATTGTCAGCCCGCACGGTGGCGCCGCCCACCGCGATCGCATCCACGCCGGCGCGGAGCCAATGGACCCACTCCCGGGCTTCCTCCCCGGAGATCCACTGCGAACGCCCGGTCGCGTCCGCGATCCGGGCGTCGAGCGACATCGCCAGCTTGAGCACCGTCCAGGGCCGGTCGTGCACCTGGTGCCGATGGAAGAAGGCGGCGTTCTGGTGCCGCACCTCCCCTGCGAGGACGCCGTCCTCTACCGCGACACCCGCCGCCTGCAGCCGAGCCGCACCTCCAGCCGCCTCGGCGTTTGGGTCCGCCGCGCCGAAGACCACCCGGGCCACCCCGGCGGCGATGAGCGCCTCCACGCACGGCGGCTGCTTGCCGGTGTGGGCACACGGCTCCAGCGTCACCACGGCTGTGGCACCACGGGCGCGATCCCCGGCGGCCGCCAGCGCCATCTGCTCGGCGTGCGCACCGCCGTATTCCGCGTGCCATCCTTCCCCGACGGAGACGCCCTCCTGCAGGATGACGCAGCCCACCAGCGGATTCGGGGCGACCCGTCCCCACCCGTTCCACGCCAGCTCGACGGCACGGTGCATCGCCTCACGTTCAGTCACCGACAGCGCGTCTCCCTCCTCAACCGATCCGCACGCCGCGCGACCCTTCGCGGATCTCCCCGAGCAGCCAGGTGTCGTCACCGGCTCGGGTGGCCGCGGCGCGAACCTCCGTCACCGCCTCGGGCGGCACCACGGCGATCATCCCCACGCCACAGTTGAACACCTCGAGCATCTCCGCGTCCGCCACGCCGCCTGCTTCCTGGATCACGGCAAAGAGCGGCGGAAGCTCCCAGCTGCCGCGAACCACCACCGCCTCGCACCCCTCCGGCAATACCCGGATCAGGTTGCCTGGGATCCCTCCTCCGGTGATGTGCGCCAGCGCGTGCAGCCGGCCAACCACCGGGGTGATGGCCGCGAAGTAGCTGCGGTGCACCGCCAGCAGCGCCTCGGCCACGGTGGTCCCGGTCTCGGGGAGCGGATCGTGGATGCCCTTGCCGAGCGTGTCGAACAGGACGCGACGGGCGAGGGTGTAGCCGTTGGTGTGGAGACCGCTCGAGCGGTAGGCGATCAACTGGTCGCCCGGCCGGACCCGGTCGCCGTGGAGCGCGTCCGATTCCTCGACCACGCCGATGATGGTGCCCGCCAGGTCGAAGTCCCCGTCGCGGTACAGCCCCGGCATCTGCGCGGTCTCACCGCCGGCCAGCGCCATGGCATGGGCCCGGCACCCGCGCGCCACACCCTCGACGATGGCCGCCTGCATCTCGATGGACAGGGCGGCACCGGCCAGGTAGTCCATGAAGGCGATCGGTGTGGCGCCATGGACCAGGATGTCATTGACACTGTGGTTGACGAGATCTTCCCCGACGGTGTCCCACTGTCCGGCTTCCCGCGCCACCATCACCTTGGTGCCGACCCCGTCGGTGCTCATGACCAGCACCGGGGCGCTCATGCCCGGCGGGATTCGCACCATCCC
>JBHEPH010000124.1:674-4842 GCA_046260395.1 Gemmatimonadales bacterium | reverse complement strand
CGGCACCGTCGTTGCTCCCGTGGCGCCCGACACCACCACCCCGGCGGGAGGCGGCGATGGGTGAGCGGAGGCACTGGACCGCATGGGAGGACGACCGCATGGCCGGGATCGTGAGCGAGTCCTGGCGCCTCGTGTTCGGCCCCGAGGGGACCGGTTGGGTGAGCCCTGGCATCGACGATGAGGCGGTGGCGCGGGCGAACGCGGCCACTTACCACCCCGGCATACCGCTCGCCGTCCGTCGCTGCCTCCACCACCCGGACGGGCGCCTCGAGATTCTGCCACCGGAGGCACCATGATCTGGGAACAGGGCCACCGCCAGGTCAGCGGCGAGGTGTTCGCCGCGTGGCTCGCAGCCTACCCGCGTCCCCTGGCCCCGCGCGTGCACGAGTCGCGCGACGGGTTCCTGCTGCACCTCTACCTCGATGACACCCTGCGCGATGCGCGCGGGGAGGCGCGGTGCGTCGCTTCGGTGCAACCTAGCGGCGATCCCCGCCTTGGCCCCACCTACCGCATCCACGGCGAAGCGATGCAGCGGGAGGTGGCGGCGTGACCACCGCCACCCGCCTCTCGCCTGAGCGCATCGTCGCCCGGATGCGCCCCCAGGAGCGCAAGCGCCATCTGAAGGCCACCAACGCCTTCCAGCGGGGCGACCTGATCACCGCCGCGCGGCACTGGGAAAGACTGGTGAGTCACCCCACGGCGGGCCTGCTGGCGCGCTACGGGTTGGCGATGGTGGCCCATCACGCCCGGCAGCACCGCTGGGCGATCGCCACCCTGGAGCAGGTGGTCACCGATGAGCCCGGCTTTGACCTCGCCTGGTACAACCTCGGCACGATCCGCCAGCACGTGGCCGACTACGCCGGCGCCGAGGTCGCCCTACGCGAGACGGCCCGCCTGAACCCCGACTTCGCGGCGGCGCGCACCAACCTCGGCAACGCGCTGCTGGGGCAGGGCCGCCACGCCGAGGCGCTGGCCGTCTTCGATGAGGCGCTGCGTCACCCCACCCCCGACATCGAGGCCCGATGGAACCGCTCCCACGCCCTGATTGCCACCGGACGGTGGCTGGAGGGGTGGGCGGAGTACGAGGCCCGCTGGGGGCTGCCGGGGTTCGTGGTGCAGAACCGCTACCACCACCCCAGCGAGGTCTACACCGGGCAGGATCTGCACGGCAAGCGCGTAATCGTGCTCGAGGAGCAGGGCTACGGCGACCTGATCATGACGCTGCGATTCGACCGTGACCTCCGCGCGATGGGGGCCGCCGAGGTGACCTGGGCGGTGCGTCCCGAGCTCGTGCGCCTGGTGCGCTCCGCCGGCCTGCGGGCGGTGGACATCAACCAGCACGGCAACGAGGCCCCGGCCGACTACAACATGAGCTGTATGAGCCTGATGCGCTGGACGCGCGTCACCCCGGCCCGGATGCCCCGCGCCTCCGGCTATCTCCACGCCACGGCACGCCGCCCACCAGGCACCGGCCTGCGGGTGGGGATCTGCTGGGAGGGCTCCCCCATTCACCGCGACAACGGAAACCGTTCCCTGCCCAAAAGCGCCCTGGGCACCTTGCAAAAGTTTGACCTGGGGGGGGTGTCCTGGATCTCGCTCTGTCGGGACGGCTGGCGCCCCGAGCTCGCCGACGCGGGACTGGTGGACGGGCTCACTGGCGTCACCGACTGGCAGGACACCGCGCACCGCATCGCGGGGCTCGACCTGGTGATCACGGTGGACACCGCGATCGCCCACCTTGCAGGGGCATGTAACGTTCCGGTGTGGATTCTCTTGGCAGCGGTGCCGGATATGCGCTGGGGGCTGCAGAGCAGCACGACCCCCTGGTATCGCTCGGCGCGGCTGTTCCGGCAAACGATCGGCGGCGACTGGACGCCGGTGATCGAGCAGGTGGGGGCGCAGCTGGGCGCCCTTTTAACCCAACACACACACGAGAGGATAGCGGCATGACATCGAGCAAGAAGGAGATTGTTGAGTACGTCGAAGAGGACGGACACCTCACGCAGGTTTTCAGCGACGGCAGTACTGTGGGCATTAAGGCGCCGCACCTCGCCACCACCTCGGCGTTTTTTTCCCCGATCGAGAGGCCGGACGCCTCCCGGCCCGGCAAGTCTTTGTGGTTCGCTGAGGTATCCACCGCAGACGGCGGCGCCTATCGGCAGATCGGGTACCTGGAGCGCACCGAGACGGACCGGCACCATGGAAGCGCGGTGATGTGTTGGAGTAACTACGCCCAGGCCATCGCCGTGTGCTCCGCCCTGAACATAGCGAACATCGCAGGGGTTTCGCTGCGCCACATGGAGGCGACCCTGGCCACTGAGGCGCCGAAGCAACGGCGGGGCAAAAAGCCACCGAGCCGGAAGTGACTTAATGGCTCGACCGCTTACCACCACACCAACGACAGGCGGCGTGAGATGACCGACACATTCCGGTTTCAGGTGGACAGCGCCGAGGTGGAAGCGGCGCTTAAGGCGATCCCCGGCAAGGCCCACTTCGGTGCCTCGATGGGGCTGAACCGCACGGCCAACGAGATCCAAGATGAGATCCGCGGCGGCCTCGCCAGCCGCTTTACCCTGCGGCGGGCGGATTTCGTGAAGAAGACGATTTACCGCAAACCGGGGGAGGACTTCGCCAGCAAGACCAACCTCAAGGCCGCGGTCCGGATCCACGATGACCGCAACTTCCTGGCGAAGTTCGAGAAGGGCGGGCGCAAGACCCCGATCAGCGGCAAGGCCCTTGCCATCCCGCAGGGCGGGGTGAGGCGGAACAAAAGCGACATCGTCACCAAGTCGCAGAGCGTGCGCAGCCTGATCGAGTCCGGCAAGGCGTTCGTGAAGGGAGATGCGGTCTTTCAGCGCACCGGACGGGGCAAGAAGCGCCGCCCCATCCTCGCCTACCTCTTCCGCCGCTCGGTCCCCATCCCCGCCTCCCTGGGCTTCGAGGATGTGGCCCGCCGGGTCGCCGATCGCCGCCTCGAGGACAACGTGGGCGGGGCCATTGCCCTGGAGCTCTCGCGCGGCCTGACCACCAAGAGCGGACCCAGCCGATGATCCGCGACCGTGCCCGCGCTGACCAAGTCGAGGTGCTCCATTGCCGCTACGGGCGGATGCTGGCCCTCACCAACGACAAGTACATCGGGGCTGCCCTACGGGACTATGGGGAGTACTCCGAGTCCGAGGTGATGCTCTGGCGGCAGATCCTGAAACCTGATGCCATCGTGGTGGATGCCGGGGCCAACTGCGGGGCGCACACGGTGGCCCTGGCATCGCTGGTGCCGCAGGGGGTAGTGGTGGCATTCGAGCCCCTGCGCGCCTTCTACCACATCCTCTGTGGCAACTTGGCCCTGAATGGCTTGACCAACGTGATCGCTCACCACGCGGCCTTGGGGGCGGAACCAGGGGGCATCAACGTGCCTGCCCTCGACCTCACGCTCGATGAGAACTACGGCGGGTTCGCCCTACCAGAGCATCAGGGCGCGCCAGGCAACCGTGTCCCACTCCTCAGGCTGGACGATGTGCTGCCGCGGGTGGACATGATCAAGGCCGACGTCGAGGGCATGGAGGGCGACGTCCTGCGGGGTGCCGAGCGCCTCATCCGTGAGTGCGCGCCCGTCCTGTACCTGGAGGCGAATCCCGGCCCGACGCAACAGCCGCTGATTGATCAGCTGGATGGCATGGGGTATATGGCCTGGTGGCACCACGCACCGCACTTCCACCCTGCCAACTATCGCGGGCTCAGTGAGGACCACTACCCCGGCATCGTGTCGTGGAACCTGCTGGCGCTGCCGGCGAGCGCTGAGCACCAGCTGAACGGGTTTCCGAGGGCGTTGCCGACGCGCAACAGTCAGGTGTCCTCAGAAGAGGACGCTTCGGGTCCTCCTCGGGGGTAGCCCGCGGGTCCGCGCAGATCTCGGTAATTGAGTAGCGACAGACATTTCCAGAAAGGCTTTCCCTTCCATGCGTGTGGCCGCCACACAGTTGGCCGACATCTACCGGGTCGAGAGGCGGACCATCACCAACTGGGTGAACTCCGACCCACCCTGCCCAAGCCACAAGGACAAAAAGCGCCGCGTGTTCGACCTGGCGGAAGTGGCTGAGTGGTACACCGACCGCAAGGTCCGGGAGGCGGTGGAGTCGGCGGCTAAGGTGCGGCCCACCGATGAAGCCGA
>JBHEPH010000124.1:0-544 GCA_046260395.1 Gemmatimonadales bacterium | reverse complement strand
CGGGAGCAGATTGCGCGGGCCGTACTCGCAGAGATTGCCGTGGCCGAGAAGGAGGGGGCGGTGATTGCCACGGAGGCGCACACGGAAGTGGTGTCCGAATTGGCCGAGCGGTTGCGGGCGGCGATCGTCAACATCCCGAGCAATTACGGTGTGGACCTGGAGCGGGCTGGGGTGGACCCGGCCAAGGCCCAAGGCATACTGGAGAGATTGGCCACGAACCTGACCCAACGCCTGCGGGAAGTGGTGGATGACGACGACGATCCTGAATCCTGAGACCATCGACCTGGAGAAGTCTCGGTCGCGGGCGTGGTCCGCGGCCAAGGGGGCGTTCCTCAGTCGACTCACCCTGCCGCCCAAGCTGACGCTATCCGAGTGGGCCGATCGGTACCGGGTGCTGTCGCCGGAATCGTCGGCGGACCCCGGACAGTGGCAGACGAGTCGGGTGCCGTATCTCCGCGAGATCATGGACACGATCTCCGGTACCGAATACCAAGACATCACCATCCTGAAGTCCTCGCAGACGGGTGGCACGGAGGTGCTGAAC
>JBHEPH010000123.1:0-4979 GCA_046260395.1 Gemmatimonadales bacterium | reverse complement strand
TTGCCGCCGTAATGGCACACCCGAGCCCGGCCAGCGCCTTGAGCTTGCCCCGCCGAGCAGGGTCAGCGTATTCATGGGAGAGGACGACGGCGCGCACGATCGGGAATTATCGCCCCCTCCCGCCCGGGGACCAAGGCCCCCGGAGGTGTGCGGCACCCCTTATTATTCCCAGGTACGATTCGGGCCCTTAGCTCAGCCTGGTTAGAGCGGCGAACTCATAATTCGTTGGTCGTGGGTTCAAGTCCCACAGGGCCCATTTCCCTTCGGTTTCCCCGCCCCCTACCGTGGCACGGCGGGGTGTCACCCCGCGTCAGGAGCACTCGCGTCATGGCCCAGGGCCTCGCCGGCAAGCTGTCCCTCCTCGATCGCTACCTCACCGTCTGGATCTTCGCCGCGATGGCCCTCGGCGTGCTGCTCGGTTTCCTGTTCCAGGACGGGGTTGCGGCGTTCAACAGCGCGCTCACCGTTGGCGAGCACACCAATCTGCTTATCGCCGTCGGCCTGATCCTGATGATGTACCCCCCGCTCGCCAAGGTGAAGTACCACCTGATGCCGAAGGTCTTTGCCGACGTGCGGGTGCTCGGGCTTTCCCTGGTGCAGAACTGGATCATCGGGCCGATCCTGATGTTCCTGCTCGCGGTGGGCTTCTTCGGCTTCGTGGCACCGGCGTTCCTCGGCGAGGACGGCCGCTGGGCCTACTACATGACCGGCCTCATTCTGGTGGGGATCGCCCGATGCATCGCCATGGTGCTAGTGTGGAACCAGCTGGCACGCGGCAACAGCGAGTACGCCGCCGGCCTGGTGGCGCTGAACAGCATCTTCCAGATCATCACATTCGGGCTGTACGCCTGGATTTTCGTGACCGTGCTTCCGCCGTATTTCGGCCTGGAGGGAGCGGTGGTGGCGGTGAGCATTGGCGAGATCTTCCAGAGCGTCATGATCTACCTGGGAATTCCCTTCGCGGCGGGCATCCTGAGCAGCGTCTTCCTGGCGCGCTGGAAGGGGCAGGACTGGTATGACCGGGTCTTCATCCCGCGCATCAGTCCCATGACGCTGGTGGCGCTGCTGTTCACGATCGTGGTGATGTTCAGCTTGCAGGGCGAGCGGATCATCGAGCAACCGCTCGATGTGCTCTGGATCGCGATTCCGCTGTCAGTCTACTTCGTGATCATGTTCCTGGTGAGCTTCTTCATGGCGCGCCAGGTCGGGGCCGACTACTCCCGCTCGGCCACGCTGGCGTTCACCGCGTCGGGGAACAATTTCGAGCTGGCGATCGCGGTGGCCATTGCGGTCTTCGGCATCAGCTCGCCGGTGGCCTTTGCCACGGTGGTCGGGCCCCTGGTGGAGGTGCCGGTGCTGATCGGGCTGGTGCACGTCAGCCTGTACTTCCTGCAACGGTTCTACGGCGGGCGCGTCTCGGCGGACGGCGCCGAGGCCGACCTGGCGCTGGCCGCTGCCGGCGACGCCGCCTGTGATACCACGGCGCAGGTCGTGGCGACCACGCGCCCCGACCGTTGAGCCACCCCAGGGATCGGCTTGCCCGCAGAGGGGGGCGGCATTAGAATCCGCGTCCCGAAACGGACGGCCGATTAGCTCAGCTGGTTAGAGCGCGCGCCTCACATGCGCGAGGTCGGGGGTTCGAGCCCCTCATCGGCCATGACACGAAGCGAGAAGTCGGAAGCGAGAAGGGAGAAGCGGTGGCCTCGCCACTGCCTCTCCCTTTCGGTTTGTCTGGCGAGCCGCTGGCCGCAGGGCGGCCCACGGGCCGCCCCTACATCTCCGGTCCCAACCTCGCGCCACCGCTTTCCAAATACCAGGCGAACTCGTCGGGCAGGGCGGAGGCACGAATCGCGTCCGCCGCTCGGGCCACGTCGTACGCGACGCGGTGGAACTCCACGCCCACCTCCTCACCCGTGAAATCCACCACCACGTACCCCGCGCGGGGGTCGTGATCCTTCGGTCGCCCGACACTGCCGGTGTTGACGAGGTGCACCCCATCCACCACCCGGTGCCACGGCTTGTGGGTGTGCCCGAAGGCGATCAGGTCGCCGGCGCGCGCCCCCGCCTGGGCCACCATCTTGCGGCAGAAATCATCGGGGCGGTCCTCGGTCCAGTAGAGGGTGTTCAGCGTGGGGGTGCCGTGCACCAGGATCAGTCTCGGACCGCCAGCGTGGCCGCCGCGCGGGAGCACATCCAGCCGGAAGGGCAGGGCTCCGAGGGCCCGTTTCGTCTCCGCGTTCACATGCTGCCGAGTCCACTCGTAACTCTGGTGCGCCAGTTCCTCCTGGCGCGGGTCCTCATAACGGCAGCCGCAGTGAGCGTAATCCGTGGCGACCGTGGAATCGTAGTTGCCACCGACTCCTGCCATCGCCCGCGCGGTGAGCAACGCCACCACCTCATTGGGCCAGGGGGCATAGCCCACCAGGTCGCCCAGGTGGTAGGTGGCCGCGAGATCGTCCCGGGCATCGATCGAGGCGAGGACGGCTTCAAGGGCCGGGAGGTTGCCGTGGATGTCGGAGATGAGGGCATATCGCATCAGGTCCCCCGCGTCGTGCCGAGCGGGTTCAGCATGTCCGCACCTCCGCGCCACTGAGGCGCGCCACTGCCCGGCGGCGTTCAGCCGCCAGGTCGTCCAATTCCCCGAGGAAGTCCACAATTCCATGGAGCAGGTGGGTGTGCAGGCTACTCTGTGGCTCGGCGAGCTGGTAATGAGCGAACCTGCCCGTGCGGGAGACTTCGACAAGCTCCACCCGCAGCAAGTACCCCAGATGCCTGGAGATGGTGGATTGGGGAAGGGCCAATATTTCGACAATGTCACACACGCACAGCTCGCCCGCGGCGAGCAGGTTCAGAATCCGGAGTCGGGTTGGGTCCCCGAGCCCCTTGAACAGGGCGTCGGCATGTCCCAAGGTTTGGGTCGCGGTGGTCGAGATGGAGCCCCCCTTGCATTATATCCGTGTAAGCGGTTATAATCCGCCAAGTCAGATATAATCTGTCTAGGCGAATCAGTCAGGTCAACCCACGCTGGACCGGAGGCCCGCATGCCGAATCCTTCCCTCCCGATTGCCGACTCCCCGCTGGACCAGGCCCTGCGCGGGACGGTGGCGGTCTACGACCCACCGATGTGCTGTTCCACCGGGCTTTGCGGGCCGGGTGTCGATCCCGTGCTCCTCCAACTGACGCGGGATCTCCGCTGGCTGGAGTCCCAAGGTGTGGCCGTCCAGCGCCTCGGCATCTCCCAGGAACCTCAAGCGTTTGCCCAGCAGGCCAAGGTGTCAGGCCTGATGCAGGCGTACGGCCTCCGGGCCCTGCCCGTCGTGCTCGTGAACGGGGAAGTCGCCGTGCACGGGAGGTATCCGACGCGTGAGGAGTTGACGGCCGCCTTGGCTGCAGGAGATGCGGACCCGGTTGCCCCCGCTGGATCGCCGGGAGGCTGCGCGCCGGGCAGCGGGTGCTGCTGATGGGCGCCTCACCCTTGGGAACCATGGCAGCGAGCGCCTCTCGATGGGCGCGGTGGACGACGCCCTATTTGTTCTTCACGGGCAAGGGGGGGGTCGGCAAGACGTCGGTGGCATGTGCCACCGCGGTGGGCTTGGCGGATGCCGGCCGCCGCGTGCTGCTGGTCAGCACCGATCCGGCGTCGAATCTCGACGATGTCTTCGGGCTGCGCGCAGGGCAGACTCCCACGCCGGTTCCCGGGCTGGCCGGGCTGTCCCTGATGAACCTCGATCCCGAGAGTGCCGCCGCCGATTACCGGGAGCGCACTGTCGCCCCCTACCGCGGCGTGCTGCCAGACACCGTCGTGGCGGGCATGGAGGAGCAGCTCTCCGGCGCGTGCACCGTCGAGATCGCGGCCTTCAACGAGTTCACCTCACTGCTGTCTGATCCGGACATTTTTGACCGGTACGATCACGTCCTGTTTGACACAGCCCCAACCGGCCACACGTTGCGCCTCCTCAGTCTGCCCTCGGCCTGGTCCGGCTTCCTCGACACCACCTCGGCCGGTGCGAGCTGCCTGGGCCCGTTGGCTGGCCTTGAGCACCAGCGCGAGCAGTACGCGTCGTCGGTCCGCACCCTGGCGGATGCCGGGCAGACGACCGTGATCCTGGTGAGTCGTCCCGAGGCCACGGCGTTGCGGGAGGCGGCACGAGCTGGCGGGGAGCTGGCCGCCCTTGGCATCCAGAACCAGCACCTGGTGGTGAACGGGGTGCTCGAGGCCCCGGAGGCTTCCGATCATGTCGCGGTGGCCTATGCATCCCGTCAGCAGGCGGCCATGGCAGATCTCCCGGCGGCGCTCGCTGGCCTGCCCCGGACAACGGTCCCCCTGGTGCACTCTGAGTTGATTGGCCTTGAGGCGCTTCGCGAGCTGACGGTGGGGCAGGAGGAGGACGCCGCGGCCGTTCCGGCGGTCCCTGTCACGCCACCGCCAATGATCGCGGGGTTTGACGAGCTGGTGCGGGCCCTGCTCGAGCGGCCGCAGGGCGTCATCATGACCATGGGCAAGGGTGGCGTGGGCAAGACCAGCATTGCGGCTCGCCTCGCGAAGGCGATGGCCAATCTCGGGCATCGCGTGCACCTCTCGACGACCGATCCTGCGGCGCATGTGGCGGAATCGGTTGGGGAAGATCGTCCGGCGACCCTGCGCGTCAGCCGCATCGATCCGGCGCAGGAGATCCTTCGCTATAGTGAGGAGGTGCTGGCCGCAGCCGCGGAACTCGACGTGGAGGGGCGGGCCTTGCTCGAAGAGGATCTCCGCTCGCCGTGCACCGAGGAGATTGCCGTCTTCCGGGCCTTTGCGCGGACGGTGGACGAGGCGCAAGACAGTATCGTCGTCCTTGATACGGCGCCGACCGGTCACACCGTGTTGCTCCTGGACGCAACCGAGGCCTATCACCGCGAGGTGGAACGGAGCACCGGGGATATTCCGCCCGCGGTCCGCGCCCTCCTGGGACGGCTGCGCGATCCGGAGTACACCAGAG
>JBHEPH010000122.1:0-4992 GCA_046260395.1 Gemmatimonadales bacterium | reverse complement strand
TGGGTGCTGGCGGCCTGTCTGCTGAGCCTCTTCGGCGACGCTGCCGGTCTCTTGACGGCCATCCGGGGCGTCAACAACCAGTGGCTTTCCTACCTCGTTACCCCGTTGCTCGGCGCGACAATGCTCGGCGCGCTCGCCGAGTGGCAGCCCACTGAGGCCGAGCGGACCGGGGTGCGGACCACGGCGGTGCTGCTCCTGGTCACCTCCCTGGTCCTGGCGCTGGTGGTCGAGGACCGCGGCAACTTCAGCCGCTTCGCCCTGCCACTGGCGGCGCTGCTGGTGCTGGCCGGCGCAGTCTATACCCTGGTCCGCCGCGGGGCGTCCGGGGAGCGGAGCGAGCTGGTGCGACAGGACTGGTTCTGGGTCGGGGGGGGCTTTGCAGTGTACGGCATGGTCACGGCCGCCTATTTTCCCCTGCTGGCCGTGCTGACGCCAATTGATGTCACCTTCGTCGGCGCGGTGCTGCAGTTCAAGGCAATCATGGTTCTTCTCGCGTTCGGCCTGGTGGGCTGGGGGGTGGCATGTCGGACCTCGGACAGGAGCTCTGGCCGTTTTTCCTTGTCGTGATCCTGACGGTCACCATCCTCCTTGCAGGGGTGGTGGCCTCGCTGGTGATCGGCCGCCGCCGCCTGGTCAACGCCCACCAGCGCTTCGTGCACCGCCTGCTGCACACCCGCTACGAGGAACGTCGCGCGGTGGCCACCGAGATCCACGCCAACTTGACCCATCGGATGAACCTGATCTTGCACGAGGTGGCCGAGACGCGCCGCGGCAGCGACGATATCCCCCCCGAAGACCGGATGCGGTTCATCGAGAAGGAGCTCCGTGACTTCAACGAATATGCCCGGCAGCTTGCCCGGAGGATCCACCCCACCAGCCTCGACAGCACCGGCCTGCGTGACGCCCTCGATACCCTGGCGGCGGAGCTCAAGCGGACCCGCGGCCTGACCGTCCACCTCGACTGCGAAGCGAGCGGGCTGCCGAAGGACCGGCTGGGCTACTCGATCTTCGGGGTCATCCAGGAAGCGCTCAACAACGTGGTGCGCCACGCCGGCGTCTCCGAGGCCTGGGTCACGGTGCGCCGCGAGGGTGACCAGGTCGTGGCCGAGGTGCGGGATGAAGGGGCTGGGTTCATGCCCGTCCCCCCGACCGAAACCTCGGCGGACGGCATCGGCCTGGTCACCATGCGGGAGCAGGCGCAGCTCGAGGGCGGGACCTGGGAGGTGAACTCAAGGCCGGGCGGCGGAACCCGCGTCACCGCCCGATTCCCGGCCCGGGGCGTGCGCGATGAGTAGGCCCAGGCTCCTTCTGGTTGAGGACCACGTGCTGGTGGGGCAGGGCTTCCGGGCGCTCCTGGAGGGCGAGTACCAGGTGGACGGCCCCTACGGCGATGGCGCCATCGTGGCCAACCTGGTACGCGATTCGAAGCCCGACATCCTGTTCCTCGACCTGATGCTCAAGAACCGCAACGGGATGGAGATCATCCCCGAGGTGGTGCGTGATTCGCCCGCCACCCGCATCGTCGTGGTGACGATGAACGCCGATCACCGGACGATGGAGGCCGCCATCCGGCTCGGCGCCGTCGGCTTCCTGCCCAAGGACACCGACACCGAGGAGATGCTGGCCGCGCTGCGCAGCGCCAGCCATGATGACATCTACCGTTCGCCGCACATCGTGGCACCGCCGGAGACGGGCGCCCTCGGCCCGATGGAACTGGCGATCAGCAACCTGACGCCCCGGCGCCGCGAGATCCTGACGATGATCGGCGACGGCCTCGCCGCCGAGGAGGTGGCGCGGCGCTGCGGCTGTTCGCTGGGATCGGTGTACCGGCTGCGCAGCGAGCTGCGCCGCGACCTGGGATTCGAAACCGACGAGGCGCTGACTCGCGTGGCCGTGCTCTGGCGATCAGGCCAGCCGATCCCGCACGACCGGCGGCGCAAGAAGCGGCCGTCGTAGGGGCGCGCCCATCGGGCGCGCCCCTGGACGCGGGATCCGGGCGCGCTCTCCCCGCACGACGGCAGGCCGCAATGTACCATGTACGGGCGCGCCCTCTGGGCGCGCCCCTACATCCGCCCGTCCGCCTATATTCCAATTACAACCCCTCACCCCCAACCCCGGACCCGAGCCGTGACCTGCGTCGCTGCCCGCCGCACCCTGCTATCTACCCTCGCCCAGGCCGCCCTGCTGGCCGGGATCGCGCTGCACCCCGCCCACGCCCAGGATGCCAACTCCGCCCGCCTCACCGTGGAACGGATCTTTGGCTCCACCGAGTTCACCCCCCGGAGCTTCGGCCCCTCGAAGTGGCTCGGCGATGGCGCCGCGTACACCACCCTCGAGGCACCAGCGAGCGGTGGGGCGGGGCGGGAGATCGTCCGCTACGATACTCGTACTGGCACCCGCACCGTGCTGGTAACCGCGGCGCAGCTCACTCCGCCTGGCGCGCGCGAGCCTCTTACCGTGGCGGACTACGCCTGGACCACCGACCAGAACCGGGTGCTGATCTTCACCAACACCCGGCAGGTCTGGCGGGTGCACAGCCGCGGCGACTACTGGGTCCTCGACCGCGCCAGCGGCCGCCTCCGCCAGCTCGGTGGGCCAGAGGCCGCCGAGGCGAGCCTGATGTTCGCCAAGTTCTCGCCCGACGGCCGGCGGGGGGGGGTACGTGCGCGAGAACGACATCTACGTGGAACACCTTGAATCAGGCGTCATCACCCGGGTGACCAGCGACGGATCGCGTACGCTCATCAACGGCACCTTCGACTGGGTGTACGAGGAGGAACTCGGCCTGCGCGACGGCTGGCGGTGGAGCCCGGACGGGATGTGGATCGCCTACTGGCAGCTCGATGCGTCGGGGGTCCGCGACTTCACCATGATCCGCAACAACGACTCACTGTACTCGCAGGTCGTCCCGATCCAGTATCCCAAGGCCGGCGAGCAGAACTCCGCCGCCCGGGTCGGTGTCGTGGCCTCCGCCGGCGGACACACCACCTGGCTCGACTTCCAGGGAGACCCGCGGGAACACTATCCCGCACGGATGGACTGGGCGGCGAATAGCCGAGAGGTCATCGTCCAGCGTCTCAACCGGTTGCAGAACTCCCTGGAAGTGGTGCTGGGTGATATCCGCACGGGGGCGCTGACGCAGCTGTTCACCGAGCGGGACAGCGCCTGGGTCTACCATGTGGATGACCTGGTCTGGCTCAACGGTGGCAAGGAGTTCACCTGGGTCAGCGAGCGCAATGGCTGGTCGAAGGTCTACGTTGTCTCTCGAGACGGGAGGCAGGTGCGCCTCGTCACCCCGGGCGAGTTCGACGTGCTCGGCATCCAGGCGATTGATGCGCATGGCGGCTGGGTGTACTACATCGCCTCGCCCGCGGCGCCGTCGCAGCGCTACCTCTACCGCTCGCGCCTGGACGGCCATGGCCAGCCGGAGCGGCTGACGCCGGCGCATCACACCGGCACCAACGTCTATAACGTCGCTCCCGACGGCCGGACGGCGATCCACACCCACAGCCGGTTCGGGGTGCCGCCGGTCATCACCCTCGTAAGCCTGCCCGATCACCGGGTGCTGCGCACCCTGGAGGACAATGCGGCGCTCCATGCCGCGGTGGCGCGGCTCGATCGCGGACCGTGGGAGTTCACCACGGTGGATATCGGCAACGGCGTGGAGCTGGAGGCCTGGTTCATGAAGCCGGTGGGCTTTGACCCCTCGCGCCAGTACCCGATCGTCTTCCATGTGTACGGCGGCCCCGGGTCGCAGCGGGTGCTGGATCGCTGGGATGGCGCCGGCTGGCTCTGGCACCTGATGCTGGCCCAGCAGGGGTATGTCGTGGCCACCATCGACAACCGGGGCACCGGCGCCCGCGGCCGCGACTGGCGCAAGATCGTCTACGGCCGTTTGGGCGTCGTTGAGACCGAGGACCAGATCGCCGCGGCGCGGGTGGTGGGCCAGCTCCCGTGGGTGGACGAGCACCGAATGGGGATCTGGGGCTGGAGCTACGGCGGATTCATGAGCCTCAATGGCCTCTTCCAGGGAGCGGATGTCTACGCGGCGGCTATTTCGGTGGCGCCCGTCACCCACTGGAAGTTCTACGACACTATTTATACAGAGAGGTACAACGGACTGCCCCAGCTCAACCCAGCGGGCTACGACGCCGGGTCGCCGTTGACCCATGTGGCCGGGATGCGCGGCAAGCTGCTGCTGATTCATGGCACCGGTGACGACAACGTCCACCACCAGAACACCGAGGCGCTGGTGAATGCGCTCGTGGCGGGGAACAAACAATTCACCATGATGGCCTACCCCGACCGGAACCACAGCATCACCGGCGGCAATACCTCGGTCCACCTGCGGACCCTCATGACGGACTTCCTCCACACCCATCTCAGGGGCGCACCGGAGACGATGACTCCCTGAGCACCTGCACCCCGACCAGGAGGGGCTTATGACCTATGACGAAATCGTCGAAACCCTGGGCTATGCCGCGGGGCATGAGCAGCGCGTGCGTATCACGACCCTGAACAAGTTCGAGGTGATCGGGGTGCCGACCAGCCTGGACACCCATGTCACGGCCCATGAGGTCTACCTCCGGCCGATCGGGATCGAGGACGCGGAGGTCGCGGTCTCGCTGGGTCAGGTCGAATCAGTGGAACTCCTTGAGGAGTAGGCACTTGCGAATTCGATAGCGGGGGTGTTGTTTCGAGGTGAAACATCTGAAACGCCCGGTGCGTACGGTGGGATGTGCCCGGACCTGCCGGGCTTCTGAAGGGAATTGCTGATGCCAGGCGAAATGATCCCGATCTTTGGGATGATTACCGGGACGATCATGACGGGCTTCCTCGCGGTGGCCCTGGTCATAATCCTCAAGGGCCCGGTGGGGCAGGCGCTGGCCCGACGAATGCAGGGCCGGGCGGGAGAGCTTGAGCAGGAGTTGATCGGCGAGGTGCAGGCGCTGCGCGACCAGGTGCAGGTCCTGGAGCAGCATGCGGGCGAGA
>JBHEPH010000121.1:0-5025 GCA_046260395.1 Gemmatimonadales bacterium | reverse complement strand
GTGGGCGGGGATGTGCAGGGCCGGCTGATGCTGGTCGAGGAGGTGGTCGATGCGGGCGGTAAGAGCGTCGAACCGGGCGATGTTGTAGATGGCGACGGTGTGGTGAGGGTAGGAGAGGACGGCGTGGATGGCGCCCAAGGTGGGCCGTCGTCCGACTTGGGTGACCGCATACTGGTCGGCGGCGAGCTCGGTGAGCACAGCGTGATGGTCGGTAAGTTCGCGGAGTGCGGGGAAGAGGATGGCGAACCGGCCGAGCAGCCGCAGCGTTGCGATGCGCGTCGGGTCGCACCGGCGGGCATGGTGCTGTTCGTGTGCGAGAACGGCGGCCAGCTGCTGCTGGTCGAGCAGGCGGGTAAGGCCACTGGTGACCAGGATGCGGGATCGGACCAGCCCGTAGCAGCAGGCGACGGGCTCGGGTGCTTCGACCTCCACCAGTGGGGCGGTAACGCCTGCTTGGTCGGCGGCGCGCTGCAGCTGGTCGGTGCGAGGCTTGCGGTGTGCGAACAGGGTGCGCAACAGACGTCGGGTGGCCCACCATTGTCGGTGGGCACCGCCGGCCAGCCGCACGCCCAGGGCCACGGCGGTGGTCAGGGTCAGCGCCGTGGCGGTCCACAGCAGAGGAGGGTGTGCCCAGTAGGGCGAGGCGCAGGGCAGCCCGGCGGGGTGGACAGGCAGGTGGACGTTGCAGGCGAACAGGGTCAGGGACAGCCAGCCGGCGGTGGCTGTGACGGCCAGCTGGATGCTCGCGCCGCCGAGGGCCAGCAGCCACACCCGACTAGCAGTCATCGTCGTCGAGAGCGGCGCGGAGACGCACGCGTAGCTGCTGGTTGGTAGTGGTTTCGGTGAGGAACCCGGCGATGGCGGCCTCACCGTGCTCGGCCAGCAATTCGCGGACGTCGCGCCGGGCGAAGTGCACCGAGAGCTGCTCGCGGTTCAGCGCCGAGGCGTAGCGGTAGGCGCGGCCCTCGCGCCAGCGGGAGAGAATCTGCTTGTCGGCCAGCCGGGCCATGACCGACATCACCGTGTTGTAAGCCAACGGCCGGCCGCGGCGCTCATTGAGCCGGGCTAGAACCTCGGCGACCGTGGCTTCGCCATGGGCCCACAGGTCTTGGACGACCGCGGCCTCGAGGCTGCCCAGCCGTTGCTCGGGATGCTGCTCGTCGCCCATTCGCCCGCTTTCCGCGCTCGCGGAAGTCTAGCCTGCAACTAAAGACCTCAAGGGTTGACGCGCCGGAACCGTCTACTATGGTTGCTGTACACGCATAGCAACGACAAAGGCTTGGTCATGGGGCGCGGGACGTCGTGGGTGGGAGCAGCGTTTGAGGGGCTCACCGCACTGCTGGGCGTGTTGCTGCTGACCTGGCTGGCCGCGCCGCCCGCGGGCCATGCCTCCACCCAAGCCGAGAGGTCGGATCTCGAGGTCGAGGTCATCCCTCTCGATCAGCTCGGGCCGGAGCCGCAGGATGCGCAGGGCTGTAACGGGCAAGTTTGCATCCGCGTCGAAGGCACCGGCCTGGTCGTCGACAGCTGGGAGACCTGGTTCGACGCCCCTGCCGCCACGTGCACCCAAGCCAACTTCATCCAGGACGACACCGTCATCAACCACTCCGCCCCCACCTGCTCCGACGGGCCCGCCCGCTTCCGCGTCACCTGGAACAACCCCGGCAGCTACCCCCACGGCACCCAACTCTGCAACACCTGGGCCAACGCCATCGGCAAACCCTGCATCACCATCCAGCTGTAAAAGGTTGACAGATCTCGGTCAAGAAAGACGCATCATCACAGCGGCATCTCTCAAAAGTAGTCAAGCCACCCCACCCGGCGCCCCAACCCGTCCGCCCGTCGACCACGCAGGTTCACAAGAGTGGCGCTTCATGCCCTTCGTTGACTTCTGTTTCACGGTCGCGTGACCCCCTGGTGGTTCGCTCCGAACCTCAACATCCAGCCCTTAGAGTTGAGGCCGGCCACCATGTGAACGATAGACCTTGAGAACCATCGATACGGAGATCTATTGTCCGTCGACACAGCCAAGTGTAACTGCCTAGAGCGAAGAGGGGGAAACAATGCAAGAGGAATCGACAAAACTCACTCGCACTTCCAGAATCGCCACTTTCTCAACAACGCTGGCCGACTGCACGCAATATCGCCGGCTCATCCCGATATTCACTGTGAGCATAGCGGCCGGCGCCATCGCTCTGGCTGCAGTGTCGAATGCCTATGCTGACGAACCTTCGAGCGGCTCCAATTCTCATCTGTCGGTCGCCCCCCAGGAGGTCATCGATGAGATCAGTGGACACGAACTAGAGGATCTTGAAGCTCTTGCTGATCAAAAAGGCATCTCGCTCGACACCGCGATCATCGAGTACTCTTGGCGAGATGATTTCTCCTTTGCTGCGCAGGCGATTCGGGAAAAATTCCCGGACACGTTTGCAGGAGCAGAGATTAAAGACATGAATGATGTGCGCATCAACTTTACTGGGCCTGCTCCCGACGAGGCGCTCAATATCCTCAATGAGTTCGAACGTCGGTTCCGAAGCCTTGAGATCGCAACTGACGTGCACACTGAAGCTAACCTCAGCGAACGTGATCTCAAGGCTGCGATCGAAGGAGCTCATTACGCGGTTCTAGAAGCGTCGGAAGTCCGCGATGCTTCCACGTCGTACGTCTCCGAGAAGCGCCAGGTGAGAGTGTCGGTAGAGTTGGGGAAGGCCGGCACTGAAGAGGACATCGCTGATCTCCAAGACGTTGCCAGTCAGGGTGTCGATGCGGCAATTGGTCAGCCAGGAATCGAAAGCATCACCACCCGAGTTACGGAGTCGAGTTCACCTACGTTGGGGCGCAAGCACACCTCAAGTAGCCATTACGGTGGCGAGACCCTGTCGGACTGCACATCTGGGTTTGGGACACTCAGCCCCGGTGGCGTTAGGGGTATTGCGACTGCGGGGCACTGCAGCGATGCACAGTCGGATGACGGATACGGCCTGACATTCAGAAGCAAGCACGAAGGAACACACGGCGACTTCCAGTGGCACACCGGACCCATGAACCACAGCAACGGATTCTATGCCGGTAGTGACACAACCAATGAGGCGAACTTGCGGTATGTTTCTAGCGTCGGGCTTCCAACTACCGGTCTCTCCCTATGTCGGAACGGGGCGGTGAGTAACAAGGACTGCCAGGAAGTGCGACGTTTGCACGTTTGCAACGGATCCTATTGCAATCTTGTCCAAATGGGACAGAAGCTGTCTACATTCGGCGATAGCGGTGGTCCCTACTACTGGGATCAAGCAGCATACGGCCTTCACCATGGGGATATGTATGATCCATCATTTCCATACGATCGAGACCTTTTCTCCCGAGCGGACGAGATCGGCAGCGCGCTAGGCGTCTACATCGCCACCAACTGACTTGGCATCATCGAGTAGCGGTCAGCCAGATAGATGCTGCCCCCAACCCTACTACCGTCGCTCGGTCCTTCCCGGATTGGTGGCTACGAGCTCGACCATGTGGACGGTCGGCGTAGAGCAGCACATAGTGAATTTCCCGTGGTCCGACTAGGATCCCGAAGACGACGCCACGCACTTGATGCGTGTTTGTCCCGGCGGGCCGTTGTTGACGTGTGAGCGTGCCGCGTCTGGCTCTGTGTAGTCCATCGGCGGAGCACGCGTCAGACCGGCGAATTTCGGGACATTAGGGAATTGGTGGGTAGGGTATTGCTCGGCAGAGGAGCGGCATATGACGACAGCAAATCGTGGACGGTCCACGATGCTGGTGACGGTCAGTATCGCTTCCCTTGCTGGCTTCGTCGTCTTGCTTTGTCTCTTCCCCGCCAGTGTCTTGACCAGCGACCCACCGCAGTGCCTCTCGACCTTCAACTATCGGGTTCCGTGCGGTTTCATTGACACTGGACCGTTCCGGCTCTCTGAGTGGTCGCTCGCCGCTGGCGGAGCGTCGGCCGCGGCAGTCGGGCTCGCTCTGAGACGATCGAGGTGTGGGCGAGGTTGAATCTGATCGGTGTGGACCTCGTCGTGAGGTTCGGCGATCGGTGCGAGCCGCTGCTGAGCGCGACGTTCCGCGCTGCGGCGCCGGAACGTGCTGTTCCCAAGGTTCATCGCCACCCTCCACGTCGATGTTGGCGCTCGCCGGTTCTCCCCGGTGTTGCTCATCGAACTTCCCTGTCCCTAGATGGGGAAGCATGAACGACAGTGTCCAGGAGCTTCAGCGGGGCCCGCTCCGCTCGGTGGCGAGTCACCCAGCGGGGAGCGTGGCGCTCAGGATCGTGTTCGTGGTGGCGATCGCAACGGTGCTGGGATGGGACCAGTGGCCCGCCGTCCTGCCGGCTTTGGAGGGCCTCAGCTCGCTGCAACTCGCGTGGGCGTTCGGTGGGACGTTCGTGATCATGCTGCTCGCCGGAGCCACAACGGCTGTGGTCGGGGTGCTGTCGCGCCGACTGCCGCTGCTCGCCACGACGGCCGCCGTGCTGCTCGGCTACGGGCTGCTCGCGACACGGCCGGACCTCGTGCCCGTTCAGTTGCCCTACCCGGCGTCGTGGCAGGGCGCCCGCCTACACGCCTACGCGTTGCTCACTGGGATGATGGCCGCCACCGCCGTGTGGGGCTTCCTGTCGCCGCGACGTTCACAACCTGTACCAGCGGCGGACGCCGGCTCGGGCTCCCCGTCCAAGGACACGCGTTTGGGCCGGCAAGTCCCGCGTTTGGGCCGGCAAGTCCCGCGTTGGGGCCGGCACCTTGCGGCGGTTGTGCCCATTTCGGTCGCTTGACCATGCACGTTGTGTCCAGTGGGGATCAACAGGGGTCTTCCCCACTGAGGTGGGTCAGGCGGCGGGTGCGAAGCTGTAGGGCCTGATCCTCGTGGTGGTCGGGAGCCTACGTAGCTGTCCGGCGTGGAGCCGGATCCGGGCGGCGTAGTTGTCGCAGTTGCGGAACCCGCGGGCGGCCCGGCGGATCGACTTGATCTTGACGTTGGCCGTTATCTGGAGCGGATGGCTGCTTCGGGGCTGTGACC
>JBHEPH010000120.1:4461-5049 GCA_046260395.1 Gemmatimonadales bacterium | reverse complement strand
GCTGATGCTGATGGACACGATTGACGGGGCCGTGGCCCGCTGGCGCGGGGAAACCAGCTTGATGGGCAGCGCGCTGGACATTGCCACCGACCGCGCGGTGGAGATCGTGATGTGGGTGGTCTTTGCCCATCTCGGGCTGATCTCGATCGTGGTGCCGTTGATCGTGATGATCCGCGGCGCGCTGGTGGATTCGATCCGTGACGTCGGCGCGCAGCGCGGCATCTCCGCCCACGACATGATGCGCACCGGTCTGGGCCGGTGGCTGGTGGCCTCCCCTGTCATGCGAACCGGCTATGCCGTCGTGAAGATCACGGCCTTCTTGATGCTGGCATTGACGGTGGCGCTGCAGGCGAGCGGAGGTGCCTGGAGCGCGGTGTACCAGGCGGCGACGGTCATGACCTGGGCCGCCGTGGTGCTCTGCCTGGTGCGGGGCATCCCGGTGGTGGTGGAAGCGCCGGCGTTCATCCGGTCGCTGGAGCGGACTGAGCGCGGCTCGCCCATTCGATGAGCTACGCTCCCGTCCACGGCCCGCCCGCCCCCTACTGGAGCGGCTACGCGCCGTGGACCGAGACGGTCCTCCGCAGCCGC
>JBHEPH010000120.1:0-4451 GCA_046260395.1 Gemmatimonadales bacterium | reverse complement strand
GTTCTGGCTGTTGCCCGAGATCCTTGAACCGATCGTGCGCGATGACGTGGCGCTGCTCTACTGCTTCTGCCGCCGCCTGGACGACGCGGTGGACGAGGCACCGACCCGCGAAGCGGCGCGGGGAGCGCTGCGGGCGTTCGCCGAGGAGCTGCAGGAGAAGGCGCCGCCGCGACCGCTGGTGGCTGCGCTGCTCGCCGCGCGGGTGCGGGTGCCGTTTCCGGTGCATGCGGCGGAGTCACTGATTGCGGGGATGGCCTCGGACCTGGAGCCGGTGCGGATGGCGGATGATGCAGCACTGATTCAATACTGCTATCGCGTCTCCGCCAGCGTGGGGCTGATGCTCTGCGCGGTGCTGAAGATCGAGGCGGAGCGGTCGATCCCCCGGGCGGTGGACCTGGGCCTGGCCCTGCAGCTCACCAACATCCTGCTGGGCGTGGGTGAGGACGCCCGTCGGGACCGGGTCTACCTCCCCGCCCCCCGCCTTGCGGCTGAAGGGCTCACTCCCGAAATGGTCCTCGATGGCAGCGCTGATCCTGCGGCGTTGCAACGCGTCATGGCGGGGCTAGCCGAGTTGGCCGACCGCTACTACGCCAGCGCGGATGAGGGCACCCGCGACATCCCCTGGCGCTATCGCCACGGGGTGCTGGTGCTGTCGCGCTTCTATGGCGCGATGGGACGCCGAGCGGCACGCGTGGGCCATGACCCGTTCCGGGATCGGGTGGTGCTGCCCTGGTGGGAGAAGGCCGCCCGGATGCTGGAGGTGTGGCTGGTGAGCTGGGAAGCGCGGATGATCGGCTGGGATGAGCCGCCGCCGCATGACTCGGCGCTGCATGACGCGATCAGGGGGTGGCCGGGGGCGAGCTCGGTGCTCCGATAGGCTCCGCGAGGGGAACTGCGACGGTTCCGTGCCCGGAGAAGCTCCGCGCGCGGTGAGCGGGAACTGTCGGGGTCATTGTAGGGGTATGTTCATCACATCGTGAGCGGGAACTGCTCCACCCACACTCATCCGATACTTCAGCGGATATGAGTGGGTTGTTCCCGCTTACCACGCATGGGTGGTTTCAGAACACGGGACTCCGGCTGTTCCCGCTCACCACACGCCATGCGACAGCAGATCCCGATCCCCTGCAGGTCCCGTCTACCTCGCCAACCCCTCCCAGATCCTGAGCTGCACCCGCGCCCGATCGAGGTTGTGGTTGGCACGAGTGACCGGGTAGTAGTTGTCGCCCTGGAGGAAGTCGGTCAGGAAGCGGGCGGCCTGTTCGAGGGTGATGACGCGGCCTGCCAGATGGAGGTTGGCCTTTTCGCCCGGGGTCAGGAACCCCTCGGTTTCCTGCACGTAGCCGCGCAGCATCGCGTCCACGAAGTCCGGGCGGACCTTGACCCGATCCGCATTTGGTTCATCTTCGGCCACCGCCGTGGCGACGGAGCGGGTCAGGTCACCCACGTCGTAGAGCACCGTGCCGTCCATGACGGTGTCGAGGTCCACCACGCAGAGTCCCTCGCCGGTCTTCTCGTCGAACAACACGTTGCCGATCTTGGCGTCGTGATGGACCACCCGGGTCGGCAGCGCGCCCTGCATCCGCAGCGCCTGGATCTGGCCCCCCTCCTCGCGGGCGGCGAGGACCTGCTCCACCTCGCGGCGCACCTCGGCCAGCCGGCCAATGGCGTCCTCGCCCGCGGCCTGTTCGAGGGCGGCCAGGCGGGCCGGGGTATCGTGGAAACCGGGGAGGACCTCGATCAGCTCGCGGTCGAGGTCGTGCATCATCACGTGGAAGCGCCCGAACGCCCGCCCCGCCTGGGTGGCCTGCTCCACTGTTTCGGCGCACTCCAGGGTGCGAGTGCCCTCGATGAATTTCAGCAGGCGCCACACGCCGCCGCGGGCGTCCCGGACGTAGCTGTTCCCGTCCCGGGCCGGAACCAGCTGGAGCACCCGGCGCTCGGGGTTCCGCATCGCCCGGCTCAGTACCGCGCCGTTCAGGTGGGCAGTGACCGCCTGCATGTTGGTCATGACCGCCACGGCATCGCTGAAGACGCTGGGGTTGAGGCGCTGCAGCAGGTACGAACGGTCACCCAGACCACTGGCCACCACCACCCGGAAGGTGTCATTGATATGCCCCGTGCCATGCCGGCTGACCGACATGACATCTCCTGGGATCAGGAATTCCGGGAGGATGGCGGGAATCAGCGACATGCGGCCTGTCGGGGTCCGGGAGAAAAGGGTGGATCAGAAGGGAGACGTGGGGGTACACGGCGGCACCCACAATTCCAGAAAATGCCGCAAACGCCGCGCCAAGCGCTCCAGACGGCCTAGTCGTCCTCTCCCATCCCTGATAAACGCGAAATATGGGCGGCCAACGGTTCATGGTCTCCCGGGTGGGTCAGGCCATACCACGGGCCGGGCGCCGCCAGTACCCGAACCCGGGCCTTGCCCTGCCTGACCAACACCCCGACTTCGGTCGGTAACATGAACTCTTCTTTATAGTCGGCGCCGCGGACCTCGTCAAATCGGGCCTGGAGGAGTGGAAAAAGCGCCGGCGTGAACCCCCAGCAATTCATGGAAACCGGGGTGTCGAGTGGCAGGGTGAGAGACTCCCGCACCAGGCCCGGATGCTCCTCCAGCCCCCTCAGGTACCCGTCACCGTCCACCTGGCAGACGGCCCGGTTCACGGGGCCGTGCCGAGAAAGGGTGGCGCCGAGCGGGAAGGCGGCAAGGGCAAATTCGGGGATCTGCCACGCGGGTGGCCGCGACAGGAACTCGGCGATGACCCGGTACGACTCCCGGCCGTAGAAGTCATCGGCGTTGATGACCATGAAGGGGTCCGTCACGAGTGGCGCGGCGGCGAGCAGTGCGTGGCCGGTGCCCCAGGGGGTCGGGGTGCGGGTCTCCTGCAGGGCAAACTGAATGGGGAGGGGTGCCTGGCCGAGCTGGCTCCGGAGGGGGGCTTCGAGACCGTCGCGGATGACCAGCACCGCCTCGGTGAACCCGGCCAGAGCCGCATCGTGGAGCGCGTACCAGAGCAGCGGCTGGCCCTCGGGGCCCACCGGTGCCAGCTGCTTGTCGCCGCCGAAGCGGCGGCCAAAGCCGGCGGCAAGGATGACGAGGGTGGGCATGGGGCTCCAAAGCACGAGTCTCGACGTAATATTAAGTACGATTGCCACCCGGTCGCTGACATCCCTTCGTGCGCTGCAGTTCGCACTACGCCGGCGATCACAAGTCTCGGCAAGGGCTCACTGGCGCGCACTCCGGGATTCCACCGACCGGGTGCACCAGGCATCGGCGCGTTCACCAGCCCACCCTCGGGAGTCCGACATGTCCAACAACGATCGAGACGCCACCTCACTGCCCTCGCGCCGAGATGTGCTCAAGGCCGGCGCTGCTGCCGGCATCGGGCTGACGCTGGCACGACACAACGAGGCCATGGCCGTGCCGCTGGTGCAGCCAACGGTCCCGCTCGCCACGCCGCCGATGGAGGAAGCCCGCATCGGCTTTGTGGGGGTGGGCGGCATGGGAATGGTGCATGTCCGCAACCTGCTGAGCATCGCGGGGGCGCGCTTCACCGCCATCTGTGACATTGACCCCGCCAAGGTGACGCGGGCGCAGGACCTGATCGAGGCGGCGGGCTTTCCGCGGCCGCAGGGCTACAGCCGTGGCCCGCGCGACTTCGAGCGGATGTGCCAGCAGCAGGACATCGACCTGGTGTACACCGCCACGCCGTGGGAGTGGCACGCCCCGGTGATGCTGGCGGCGATGCGGGCGGGCAAGCACACCGTCACCGAGGTGCCGATGTGCACCACGCTGGAGGAGTGCTGGGAGTTGCTGGAGACCTCGGAGCAGACGGGGAAGCTCTGCCTGATGATGGAGAACTGCGTCTACGATCGGCCAGAAATGCTCTGCCTGAACCTGGTGCGGCAGGGGCTGCTGGGTGAGATCCTTCACGGCGAGTGCGGCTACCTGCACGACCTGCGCGCGATCAAGTTCAGCGACAGCGGCGAGGGGCTCTGGCGGCGCGCGCACTCGGTGCGCCGCAATGCCAACCTCTATCCGACACACGGGCTGGGCCCGATCGCTCAGTGCATGGACATCCATCGCGGCGACCGCTTCGATTACCTCGTCTCGATGAGCAGCAACAGCCGGGGGCTGCGGCTGTACGCCGAGGAGCATTTCCCGGCGGGGCACCCGAAGCGGGATGAGTGGTTCGCGCTGGGTGACGTGAACACCACGCTGATCCGCACGGTGAAGGGCAAGACGATCGTGCTGGGCCACAACTGTGACAACCCGCGCCCCTACAGCCGGGTCAACATGCTGCAGGGGACGAAGGGGATCTTCTCGGGCTATCCGAACCGGGTCTCCATCGAGGGGCGCAGCCCGGACCACCGCTGGGAGGAGCTGACCGCCTACTACGAGGAGTTTGAGCACCCGCTCTGGAAGCAGGAGCAGGTGCGCCGCG
>JBHEPH010000012.1:60535-60782 GCA_046260395.1 Gemmatimonadales bacterium | reverse complement strand
ATCGAATTGGAATCGCGATCGGGATCGGGATGGGACGGGCGCGCCTGAGGCGCGCCCCTCCGACCATGCGCCCCTCCGATCGCCGCGCCCCGGGATTCGGATGGGATCGGGATCGGGATGGGACGGGCGCGCCTGAGGCGCGCCCCTCCAGGCGCGCCCCTCCGATCATGCGCCCCTCCAATCGCGCCCCGGGATTCGAATCGGATCGGGATCGGGATCGGGATGGGACGGGCGCGCCCGTCGGGCG
>JBHEPH010000012.1:0-60525 GCA_046260395.1 Gemmatimonadales bacterium | reverse complement strand
CCCCTACATTCCATCCCATGCAACCCGATTGCGACGCGATCATCGCCGGCGGCGGCCCCGCCGGCACGGCCGCCGCCCGGCTCCTGGCGGCCTGGGGCTATACCGTCACCCTCCTCACCCGGCCCCCACACCACCAACCCCTGGTCGAATCGCTGCCACCGAGCACCACCAAACTCCTCGATCGCCTCGGGCTCCGGAAGGCGGTGGATAACGCCGGCTTCCTGCGCGCCACCGGCAACACCGCCTGGTGGGGCCCGGGCGAGGCCCGCGTCGAATACTTCGAGGCCGGGCTGAGCGGCTACCAGGTCCCCCGCGCCCGCTTCGATCACCTGCTCCTCGACCAGGCCGCGGCCGCCGGCGCCACCATTCACCGGCAGGCCATCGTGCGAAAGGTTGAACCGCTCCCGGGCCAGGAGGGTCTGCGCCGGGTCGAGTACGACGCCGACGGCGCCACTCGGGTCCTCACCGCCCGCTGGGTCCTCGACTGCACCGGTCGCGCCGGCCTCACCGCCCGCCATGGCTGGCGCCGCGCCGAGCCCGGGATGCGGACCACCGCGCTGGTGGCCACGTGGGAACATGACAACTGGCCGGTGCCCGACATCTCCCACACGCTGGTGGAGAGCTACGGCGACGGCTGGGCCTGGTCGGTGCCCGAATCCAGCACCCGCCGGCAGGTGGCCGTCATGGTGGACCCTGCCCTGACCCCGCTGACAGGGGCCGCCGGCCTCCTGACGCGCTATCGCGCGGAGCTCGGCCAGACCCGCCGCCTCCAGGCCATCCTCGAATCGGCGCGGTTGATCGGCAGCCCGTGGGCCCGCGACGCGTCACCCTATGCGGCGGCCACCACCGGCGAGCCGGGCCTCCTTCTGGCAGGCGACGCCGCCTCGTTCACCGACCCGCTCTCCTCCTTCGGCGTCAAGAAGGCCCTCGCTTCCGGCTGGCTCGCCGCGGTCGTTGCCCGCACGGCACTCGACGACCCGGCCATGACCGCGGCAGCGCTCGAGTTCTACCACCGCCGCGAGACGGCGATGGCCGGCGCGCTCAGGCGCCGCGCCGCCGAGTTCTCCCGGGACGCCACCGAGGTGCACACCGGGGCGTACTGGTCCCGCCGCCTCGCTGACGCCGACGCCAGCACCGACGCGGAGCCCGACACGGCGACGCTGCGAGAGGATCCAGACGTCGTTTTGGCGTTTCAGGAGCTGAAACGCCGGGAATCGCTCGCGGTCCGCCCCGCGCCGGGCCTCCGGCGGGAGCCACGCGCCGCTATCCACGACGACCACATCGTGATGGAGGAGCAACTCATCCTCCCCGCCTTTCCGGCGGGAATCCGCTGGCTCCGCGGGGTGGACCTCATCCAGCTGGTGGACCTGGCCCCGACCGCCACCGCTGTTCCGCAACTTTTCGAGACCTGCCTGCGTCTGACTCCTGAGGTGCAGCTGCCGGATTTTCTCGGCGCGCTGTCCGTCCTGCTGGCCAAGGGAGCTCTCGAATTCGCTTGACACCCCCCCGGGGGTGCCCGTATCCTCTACCCTCCCCCTCAACCGGCGAGTCCAACCTGCGCTCCATCATCCTGCTGGCCGGACTCCTGGGCCTCGCCGCCGCTCCGGCGGCAGCCCAGCGCGACACCCTCCCCGGCTACCGGATCACCGACCCCACGGTGATCGCCGCCTGCGGCGCCTGTCACACCCTCGACTCGACGGGCCGGATGTCGCGGCTCTCGTTCATGCGGAAGACCCCGGAGGGGTGGGAAACTTCCATCCGCCGGATGGTCACCCTCAACAATGTGCAGCTCGAGCCCGAAACCGCCCGCCGTGTCCTGCACTATCTGGCCAACCAGCAGGGGCTGGCCCCCGCCGAGGTGGAGCCGGGGCGCTTCGAGGTGGAGCGGCGGCTGATCGAGTACCAGTATGCCGGCAACGACACCACCAACCGCACCTGCCGCGCCTGCCATTCCCTGGGCCGGGTCATCACCCAGCGCCGAACTGGCGAGGAGTGGGGGCTGGTGGTCGCCATGCATCGCGGCTATTACCCCGTCGTGGAGTTCCAGGGGTTCCGCGGCTTCGGTGACCCGCCACGCCACCCGATGGACCAGGCGATCCGTCACCTCAGCGGCGCATTCCCGCTGAACACCCCCGAGTGGACCGCGTGGAAGGCTACGATGCGGGCCCCACGTCTCGAAGGCACCTGGACCCTCTCGGGGGAGGAGCCGGGCAAGGGCCCCTTCCACGGCCGGCTCACCATCACCCGCGGTGCGGCCGACGATGAGTTCACCACCGAGACGGTCTATCGCTACATCCGCACGGGCGCCGAGGTGCGCCGTAGCGGCCGCTCGGCGGTCTACACCGGCCACCAGTGGCGCGGCCGTTCGGCGCTGCTCACCGCCACCGATGCGCCCTGGCGCGAGGTGATGCACGTTGCCCCCGACCAGCAGTCTATGACCGGCCGCTGGTTTACCGGCGGCTACGATGAGTTCGGCATGGACGTGACGCTCCACCGGGTGCGCAACGATGCCGTGGTCGCGGCGGCGCACCCCCGCGCGCTGCAGAGCAACCGGACGCAGGAAGTCACCTTCTACGGCGACAACCTTCCCGCCTCCCTTGATGCCGGCGTGGTGGACCTGGGCCCCGGGGTGCGGGTGCAACGCGTGGTGCGCGCCAGCACCAGCGCGGTGACGGTGGAGGTGCAGGTGGATTCCGGCGCCACAATCGGCGCCCGCGACCTCTTCCTGGCCGGCACCCCGCTGCGCGGTGCCGTGGTGGTCTACGACACCGTCAGCCGGATCAGCGTGACCCCGCGCGCCGGCATGGCCCGGGCGGGCGGGATTCGCTTCCCGAAACAGTTCCAGCAGTTCGAGGTCGTGGCCTGGCACAACGGGCCGGACGGCCGTGCCAGCACCGCGGATGACATGGACCTGGGCCCCGTGCCGGTGACCTGGAGCCTCGAGGAGTACAGCGTCACCTACGATGACGACGACCTCAAGTTCGTCGGCACGATTGACCAGACCGGCCTCTTCACCCCCAACGTGGACGGCCCGAACACGGCCCGGAGTGGGCAACGCAACAACATCGGCGACGTCTGGGCGGTGGCAACCTACCAGCCCGCCGGTGCCGGCCGCCGTCCGATGCGCGCCCGTGGCCACCTGGTCGTGACGGTGCCGCTCTACATGCGGTGGGAACCGTGGCGGATCGCGCCATGACGCTCCTCGGGCGCCGCGAGTACCACGCCTTCGATGCCGACGGCGCGCGCTACGTCTACCTGGTGCCCTCCGCCGGCGTCTTTCGGCTCGATGACACCTCGGTGGCGGTGCTCGACCAGCTCGAGCAGGCGCCGGTGGAAGCCGAGGAGCTCGTGACCCGGCTCGGCGACCGGTTCGCCGCACCGGATATCCGCAGCTCGATCGAGGAGCTGGCCGGCATCCGTGCCATCGGCCCGGTGAAGCGGCCGGAGTTCGCGCCACCCCAGCCGGTGCCGCCCAAGCGCATCCCGCTGCAGACGTTGGTCATGAACGTCACCAGCAAGTGCAACCTCTCCTGCACCTACTGCTATGAGTACGGCGAGGACAAGATCGTGGCGGAGGGGAGCAAGCCGCGGTTCATGGACGAGGAGACGGCGCGCGCCAGTGTGGATTTCATGTTCGCGGAGTCGGGCGACCAGCCCAATGTGAACCTGACATTTTTCGGCGGCGAGACGCTCCTCAACTTCAAGGTGCTCCGCTCGTCCCTGGCCTACGCCCGGGAGCGCGGCGCGGCGCTCGGCAAGACCGTCAACCCCAGCCTCACCACCAACGCCACCCTGCTCAAGTCGGAGATCATTGACTGGATCGTGGCCGAGGGCGTCGGGGTGACGGTCTCGATGGACGGCAACCGCGAACAGCAGGACAAGTTCCGCGTGTTCAACAACGGCCAGGGCAGCTACGACCTGATGATCCCGCACGTCAAGGAGCTGATCGCGCGGCACACCCGGCCGGTCGGCGCCCGCGTCACCCTGACGAAGCAGAACCTCGACGTGATCGGCATCTACCGGCACCTCTTCGAGGAGCTGGGCTTCTATGAGGTCGGGTTTGCGCCGGTGACCACCTCCTGGCAGCGCGACTACGCCATCCAGGACGAGGGGTTCGTCCACATGCTCCGGCAGTTCCAGTCGCTGGCGCAGGAGTTCCTGGAGCACACGCTGGCGGGCAAGCGCCACGGCTTCTCCAACGTGCGCGACACGCTGGAGGAGATCCACAAGGGCCAGAGCAAGGCCTACCCCTGCGGCGCCGGCTTCGGGCTGATGGGTGTGGCGACGGACGGGGATGTGGGGCTCTGCCACCGTTTTGCGGGCAGCGACACCCACAAGTTCGGCACGGTGCGGGACGGGATTGACCACGAGATGCAGACAGACTTTCTGACCCGTCACCACGTGGACCACAAGACCGATTGCCGCACCTGCTGGGCGCGGCCGCTCTGCGCCGGCGGCTGTTATCACGAGGCGCACACCCGGTACGGCTCCACCGAGCAGCCGAACCTGCACTATTGCGACTGGATCCGGAGCTGGACCGACACCTGTCTCCAGGTGTACGGCACCCTGGCCGAGCGGCGCCCGGAGTACCTGGCGTCGTTTCGCTGATGAGAAAGGCGGGCGGATGAAGCACCTGAAGGCCGTCAACACCAAGGCGCACCGCATCGAGGCCACGCAGGTGGCCGACGTGGTAGCCCTGCAGCAACCGGGCGGCACACCCGAGACCCCGCACATCCCGCTGGGGTGTTCGTTCGTGTTCTCCCCTGGCTGGGAGGTGGACAGCAATGGTGGCACCGCCGGGCTCTGCCAGCCGGTGGAGCGCGACCTCTTCGACTGCTACCTCACCTGCTTCTGGCCGGCGCACGTGCCGGACCTCTACAACCACGCACCCGATTGGACTGCCACCTGCGCTGCCGCCCAGAAGGACTGGCGGAAGATCGACCTGATCTTCCCATGAGCCGATTCGCTTTGCTGCGCCATGGATACCACCTCGTTGCCCGCGCACGGAGTCATCCCGAACCCCGAGCGACGCGAGGGGTGAGGGATCTTGCCCGGTCGTGGCGATGGCTGCCACCTGGACTTTTCATCCTGTTCATCCTGTCTAGCCTGCCGGCGCACGCCCAGTCCGGCGGCAACGGCACGATCTACTACGGCCACTACGGCCGTTCGATCCTGGTCATCGACGAGGCCACCATGCGGGTGCGGGACACCATCCCCGTCACCGTCGGCGTCCCCCTCGTTGCGGGGATGTCGGAGGACCGCAAGCGCCTCTATGTGACCGAGCCGTTCAACGAGCACCTCGAGATCATTGACCTCGCCAGCAAGCGACAGGTAGACCGCTTCACCCTCTCGGAAGGCAACAAGCGGGTCCAGATCAATGGCTTCAACATGGACCCGGAAGAGCGCTATGCGATCATGGTCACCAGGACCATCACCAAGCAGGCCGATCGGTTCGTGATCGGCAATCCGACGCTGGTGAAGTTCGACTTGGCCACCAAGACCATCACGGACACGATTCCCTGGCCGGGCGGCCGGGAGCAGCCTGGTGTCCGGGTCATCTTCAGCCCCGACGGCTCGCTGATGTACCTCTTTGGCGACGGGATCCTGGTCTATGACACGGAGACGCTGAAACAGGTGGACCGCTGGGACTACAGCACCGCGCTCGACCAGGGCATGGGCAACTTCGGGTTCGGGTTCTCCCGCGACGCCTATGATGCGCCCGGTTACTACACCGGAGTCTTCCGGCAGACTGATCCGATCAACCGGCGCACCATGATGGGCGTGGCCACCGTGAACCTCGCCGAACGGACGGTGGACTGGTACATACTGGGGCCGAGTTCGCCCACCAGCTTCGTCCTCTCGCCCGACCGCAAGCGGGCCTACGGACTGCGGCAGGAAGTGGGCAACTGGGAGCTGTGGACCTTCGACCTCGAGAACCGCACCATCCTCTCGAAGACCCCGTTCGACGGCCGGCCCCGGATGCGCCTGAACGTCAGCTCCAACGGCCGGTTGCTGTACGTCTCGGGTGCCGGGCAGACGATTGATATCCACGACGCCCAGACCTTCCGCAGGCTGCGCACCGTCGAGACGGGCGGCGACGTCACCTCGATGATTCACCTGCCGCCGGCGAGGTAGCCCCCGATCCTCGATCGCGATCTCCGGTGGGCGCTTGGCTTCATCGCGCCCTACTGGCGCCGGCTCGTCCTGGTGCTGGTCCTGACCCTGGCCAGCACCGCCCTCTCGCTCTACCTCCCCTCGCTCTCCCGCGTCCTGGTGGACGATGCCCTCCTGGGCCGGGACTTCTCGGCTCTGGTCCGGATCGTCGGACTCTTCCTGGGGCTCACCCTGGTCAGCTTCGCACTGAATGTCGTCGGCGGGCTCACCTACACGCGCGCCAGCGCCGAGATTCTCTTCGACATGCGGCTGTCGGTGTACCGTCATCTGCAGCGGCTCTCACCGAGGTTCTATGCCCGGATGCCGCTCGGCCAGATCGTCAGCCGCGTCAACGCGGACATCGGCGAGATCCAGCGGGTGGCGGGCGAGGTGGCGCTGGCCTGGGTGGGGAGCGTGGTCTTCCTGGTCGGCGCGGTGGTCATCCTTATCGTGCTGGACCCGCTGCTCTTCGCCGTGAGCCTGATCATCCTGCCCGCTTCGATCTGGGCGCTGGTGCGCTTCCGGCGCCAGCTGGAGGGCGCGGTGATGCTGATGCGCGAGCGGAGCGCCGAGATCGGCACCTTCCTGATTGACACCCTGATGGGGATGAAGGTCACCAGCGGCTTCACCGCAGAGGAGCGCGAGGTGATCCGCTTCCGGCAGCGGAACGACAGTTTCATCGAGTCGCTGATGGCCATGCGGCGGCTGACGTACCTGAGTGGCGGGCTGCCGGGGCTGCTCCTGGCGGTGGGGAGCGCGGCAGTCTTCCTGGTGGGTGGCTGGCGGGTCATCGAGGGGGTCATCACCATGGGCACCCTGGTGGCGTTTCTGGCGTACCAGATGCGGTTGACGGCACCGGTGCAGGGACTGATGGGGATCTACGCCAGCATCGCCACGGCGCGGGTGTCCCTCAAGCGCGTGCGCGAGATCCTCGACGCGCCGGTGGAGGTCCGCGAAGCCGCAGATGCGGAGCCGCTGGCGAGCGTGCAGGGCACGGTGACGTTCGAGCAGGTCTCGTTCGCGTTCGACCCCACGCGTCCGGTGCTCGATGGGGTGACGCTGCAGGTACGCGCCGGCGAGCGGGTGGCGCTCATGGGCCGCAGCGGGGAGGGGAAGAGCACCATCGGCGACTTGCTGGTGCGCCAGCTCGATCCGGACGCGGGGCGGATCACGATTGATGGCAAGGACCTGAAGCGGGTGAAGCTTACCGACCTGCGCCGCCAGGTGATGGTGGTGGACCAGGACCCGTTCGTCTTCCACACCTCGATCTTCGAGAACATCCGCTACGCCCGCCCCGACGCCACCGACGACCAAGTGAGTGTGGCCGCGCGCCAGGCCGGGCTGGAGGAGTTGCTCGCCCGCCTGCCGGATGGTGGCGCCACCTCGGTGGGCGAACGAGGCCGCGCGCTCTCCGCTGGCGAGCGCCAGCGGGTGGCGATGGCGCGCGCCTTTCTGGCCGATCCCGCCGTCCTGGTGCTTGATGAGGCCACTGGCGCACTCGACCCCGGCACCGAGGCCCAGGTAGTGACCGGCTACGAGACCCTGATGCGGGGGCGGACCACGATCGTCATCACCCATCGCCTGGAACTGGCTCGCCGCGCTGAGCGTGCCGTGGTGCTGGACCGGGGGCGGATCGTGGAGGAGGGTCCGGTGGCCGCGCTGCTTCAGCAGCGCGGCCCGTTCGCGGCGATCTTCGGCGAGCGGCGTCCGTGAGCACCGGCGTGCGGCTCAACGTGGAGGATCCCGCGCTGGCCGCCCTGACCGGCCGCAGTGTACGCGTGGCGGTGGTGGACAGCGGCATCGCGGCAGGGCACCCGCATGTCGGCAGCGTGGCGGGCGGCATCAGGATCGGCCGCGACGGCGAGGAGGACGACGACTGGGCCGACCGCATCGGCCATGGCACCGCGGTGGCCGCGGCGATCCGCGAGAAGGCGCCCGACGCGGAGCTCTTCGCGGTGCGGGTCTTCGAGAAACAGCTTGCCACCACTGCCGAGGCGCTCGCGCTCGGCATCCGCCACGCCACCGACCATGGCGCTCGGCTCATCAACCTCAGCCTGGGCACCATGAACCCTGCCCACGCCGACCTGCTCGCCAAGGCCGTGCACTACGCCGCCGATCACGACGCGCTGGTGGTCTCCGCCCTGGAGCAGGACGGCACGCCGTGGCTGCCTGGGTCACTGGATGGGGTGATGGGCGTGGTGCTGGACTGGAACTGCCCCCGCGGCGAGATCCGCCTGGAGCAGGGCGCCGGCGGGCGGATTCACGCGGTGGCCTCGGGCTACCCGCGGCCGATTCCCGGGGTGGACCCGGAGAAAAACCTCAAGGGGATCAGCTTCGCGGTGGCCAACGTGACGGGGGTGCTGGCGCGGGTCATGACCGCGGACGGGCGCGCGGACGGGCGCGCCTGAGGCGCGCCCCTACACGGCGCGCCCCTACCTCCACCCCCGCACCGCCTCCCGGATCGCAGCCAAACTCGCGCCATCCTCCGTAAAGGCCCAATCGAGCGCCTGATAGGTGATCGTCGCGTCTGCCTTCACGTGGAAGAAGAGCAGCGCGCGCACCAGCGGGAATCGGGCGGGCAGATCGGCCAGCGCCGCGCGGTACCAGGCCGGCCGGTCCCCGCCCACCGCCAGTGTCCCGAATTCCGCAATCATGATCGGCTTGCCGAAGCCGGCCAGCCGCTCATAGTGCCGGCCGAAGATCTCGTCGAAGCTCCACCACTGCGACCAAAGCGCCACCGTCCCGTAGTTCAACGTGCCGGTCCCCACCCAGTCCACCACATCGTCTCCCGGATAGAACCACTCGTACCCCTCGTAGGCCACGTGGGGCGCCCAGACCCAGACCACATTGTGCGCCCCGGCGGCACGGAACCGCTCCACCACATGCCGCCAGGCGGCCACAAAGTCCGCGGGTTGGTTGTTGTGCGGGCCCCAGGGATAGCGATACGCGTCGTTCATCTCGTGCGCCAGCCGTACCAGCAGCGGCGACCCGAACCGGACCGCCTCCCGGGCCCAGGCGTCGAGGTAGAAGTCGTACTGGCCTGCGGCGATGGCGGCCAGGCCGCCCCGATCGCGATCGTCACGCAACGGGAGGTGGGGATGCAGCCGGTTCTCAAAATCCACCAGCCATGGTTCCCAGGTCACCAGTGGAATCGATCCCAGGTCGCGGATCGCCTCGACGATCCGGCGGGGAAACTGCTGGTCGGGTCGGTCGCCCCAGGCGGTGTAGGCCTGGATCACCGCCAGCGCGGTGCCAAGCGAGTCCTCGAGGCGAAGGACGCCGTCGAGGCTCGCGGGTATCTCGTCGGTAAACGCGCCGAGCAGGATCTCGCCAGGCTGCCGGAGCGAGTCCGCGTTGGTGCGGATCGGGGCCAGCCACTGCAGCGCCTCGGCCCGGCCCGGGCCGCGCAACCGACGCGCCATCCGCGCCTCCGTCCGGCTCACCACCCCACCCACGGCGTCGAGGGCGGCACGGATCGGCCCCCCGGACTCGCGGCCCACCAGAACGAGCGAGCCCACCAGCACCACACTGATGGCCACCACCAGTACGCTCACAAGGACCCGATGATGTCGCTTCATGTCGCCCCACCGCCGACGATCGCCGGCACCTCGTCCCAGGCACTGCCGGGCGGGAGCTCGCGCGCCTGCCAGGCGGCGTACACCCCGCCAAGCGAGAGCCCCGCGGCCATCCCGGCAAAACCGATCATCGCCCAGACCGCCTCGGCGGTCAGCATCAGCGCACCCTCGGAGGCCAGCAGGAGCCGTGCGTACACGGTGTACCCCAGGGTCACCAGGAACAGCGTCACCAGCACCAGGTGCGGGGCGGCCAGGCGGACAAAGCGGCCGCGCTGCGCTTCCTTGGCGGTGGGAATGAAGGGAATTTCTTTTCGCCCGATCGCGAACAGCGTGCCGGCCAGGAAGACCGGCCAGCAGGCCATCTTCAACATCAACCCGCGCCAATGGATGCCCCACTCCGCGCGGCGGTGACACAGCCACCGCTGGGCGTGTCCGTACACGGCCACGCCGAGCAGGGCCACGGGCGCCCCGTGCTGGATGAATTCGTCGAATCGCATCGCCGCGGGCTGGATCCCCGACCAGAGGTAGAGGTAGGGAATCAGCAGGAAGGCGAGCGTGGTCACACCGAACGAGTAGTACGACCCGATCGTCGCGTAGGACAGGCGCTGCCGCCAGCTCAGCCGCCGGAAGGTGGCCGGCCACTCACTGAAAAGCACCTCGTACACCCCGCGCGCCCATTTGAGCTGCTGCCGGTAGAACGATCCAATGTCTTCGGGCACCAGCCCCCGGCTGACCACTTCCGGCACATAGACCGACTTCCATCCGGCGGCGTGCAGGCGGATGGCGGTGACCAGGTCCTCCGCGAGCCCGATCCCGTGCCCGCCGATCGAGGCCAGGGCGCGCCGGCGAAACGTGCAGTTGGCGCCGATGGCCACCGCGGCCCCGTGCCCGTGCAGCCCCGCTTCGGTGGGACCGTAGAACATGTAGGTCTGCTCGGCTGCACCGCGCGCCGTGAACGACCGGTGCTGGTTGTAGTAGGCCTGGGCCACCTGCACGAAGCCGACGCCAGGGTCGCTGAAGTGCCCCAGCACCCGGTCCAGGAATTCCGGAAAGGGCACGTGATCAGGATCGAGCACCAGGATGAATTCCTCCGCGGTGCGCTCGAGCGCCGCATTGATCTTCCCGGCCTTGGCCCCCGGGTAGCCCACCAACTCCAAATGCACGGCGCCGTGCGCCCGCGCCAGCTCGGCAAAGCGCGGGTCCCCGGTGTCATCGAGCAGGTAGGTGGTGTGCGGCCAGGTGATCCCGGCGCACGCGGCCAGGGTCTTCTCGAACATCGCCAGCGGCTCACCGGGGGAGCTGGTGGTGAAGATCGCCACCGTGAGGCCGGGGGCGGGAGACTGGTGCGGCTCGTGGCGCACCGCAATCAGGTTGACCCAGCCGAGCACCAGGCGCGCGATCGCGTACCAGACGGCCAACGAAAGCAGCGCAAACAAGACGGGCTGCTCCACGTGCGCGGGCTGAAACCACCAGTCGGCGAAGCGGAGCACCAGGAGGATGCCGGTGGTGACCAGGACCCCGAGGATGATGCGGTCGCGGCGGCGAACCGGGGCCGCCCGGCGCCAGCGCCACAGCTCCGCGAAGGGAACGGTCATCGCTCAGAATGTCTGGGTCAGAGACACACGGGCTCCCGCCATCCGCCAGTATGCCGTGCGCTGGTAGTTCGCGCTCAGCGCAAGCCAGGTGGCGCTCGCCAACGGCACCGAGAGTGTGGCAGTGCCCTGCCAGGGCCGGAAATCGCGCTCACTGAAGAAAAGAACCGGTGCCAGTGCGCCGGTGGGGAGCAGGTACTCGGGCGCCAGCTCTCGGGCAACCACCGCGACGGCACCGTTCAGGGTCAGCCAGGCCGAGCCGGCAGCGATCGCCGCGTCGGCGGCGATGCTGTGCACCCGGACATCGTGCGGGGTGTAATACGGGTTGTAGTAGCCCTCAACCAGACCGTCCGCTGAAGGTGCGCCATTCCCTGGATTGCGCGGTACCCATCGAGACTCGGCGGCGTCCTGCCAGCCAAAGGCGTAGCCGGCGCGGAAGGAATGCGTGGCCGAGCGGGTCAGCGGCGCCAGGATCCAGAAGGAGATCGTGGTGACCGGATTGCTGTCGCCGTAATCATCGCGGCGGTAGCGTGCGGCACCGGCCCAGCCGGGCGCCTCGCTGCGGTCGAGTGCCAGTTCGTAGCCGGTATAAAGCACCGTAGTGTCCATGCTGGCCGCGGTAGCGGTGTAGCGGTCGCGGTCCACCCGGGCGCGGAGTGCCACACCGCTGCCAAGTGTCAGGCTCGGCCGGATGTTCCAGAGCACCACGGCGTCGGGGCTCGGGCTGCCAAAGAGCGAACTCACCTCGGCGGCCAGGCCGAGCCGCGCGGCAGGGAAGCCGATGCTTCCGGCCAGGCCGGGGCGGGTGGTGGTCTGCGAGAACGAGGTCGGCGAGCCGGTCACCCGCTCGGCGGTCAGGCGTGCCGCCTCGAAGGAGATGGCCATGGTGGCGTTGGGGCCGAAATAGCGCCCGGCATCGAGTCGGCCGTGAAGCGCGGTGCGCGGCTGGTCGTCATCGGAGCCCCAGACGGCGGTGGTGAGCCATGGGCGTTGCGCTGCGGCCGGGGCTGCCGTCGCCAGCAGGAGCAGGAGCGGAATGAGGCTCAGTCGTGGTTGGGTCATGGTGTCTGGACGGGCAGGAACAGTGCCGTGTGGTCGGGGCCGGTGGGGAGGAGCCGGGCGGTCGAGCCCACCTTGGCCCGACGCCACGCGGCAGTCAGCAAACTAACGGCAATAGACATTATAACATGCTGTGAATGTGTGCTTTACAAGCTCATTCCTTCGCTTCTTCTTGGATCTTATGCACCGTCACCAGCATCTCGGCTGGACCTGAGGCTCGCACAGTATGCTCCGCTCCCGCGTCGACGGTCAGGAGTTGTCCGGCTTTCACGGTGTACTGCGCCCCCTCTACGGAGGCTTGAAGCTCCCCCGTCAACACCTGGATGGTGACCAGACCTGGCGCTTCGTACTGCAGCGTCGCGTTGGGTTCCAGGATGAAGAGCAGGAGGGTGACGGGCCCGTGGCGGTAGAGTGCCACCTGGCGGTGCCCGTCGACGGAGCCATGGGGCTCGGCTCGCAACTTCGCGGCGGCCTCCTCGAGGTCAAAGGACTGGGAGCTCGGCGAGAAGCGTTCCTGGGGATGGGCGCGGAGTCGGCGGGCATCAGTCATCGGTGGTTCCCGGAAGGGGTATCCGGGAATCATATGTCGACTGGTGCGGGGGGGGGGGGGGGGGGCGAGCCGCCCGGGGGGCGGCTCGCCGCGTGGCTATTCCTTCCACCCAAAGCCGTGCCTCAGGAAGATTCCCGCCGTCTTGCCGTTCTCGAGCCTACTGACCGCCGCGCCGACCAGGAACCCGCGGCGGATCGGGACGCTGATGGCGGCGCCGAAGCGCCCGGACTCCCCGGTGGGGGGAAAGTGTGTCTCGCTGGCAGAGACCTGCCAGGAAAATCGGTCGACTGACCCCCATCCCTGACCGACTGACACGCGCATCAGGTCGGGCATGGCACCCGGGATTTCTGGAGTGTTCACGTCGATCCGTCCGTGAAATCGTTCCGTGCGGCCCAGCCGCAGGTACGCGGCGGGGTGAACGTCGCGGGCGGAATTCGCGTTGATATCGAAGGAGGGCGCCGGGAGGGAGGTGACGCCAAGTCCGAACCCCATCCGCTGGTTCTCAATCGCCACCAGGCCGCTGGCGTACCACCCCCTGGTCACCGACCCACCTACCTTGCCGGCGTTCTGGTCCGGCGAGACGCCTCCTGCGTGAGCCTCCACGCGCAGCGGGCTCTCTGCCGAACGGTACTCCGCACTACCACCGACGGTTCGGTAGGTCACACGTTGCCGGCCGGTCTCCCCGGTGGCGCAGTTTAGAGACTGTTCCTCGTAGTCCCCGAGGGCGCCGCCAAACGCGACGCGCAGGCCGCCGGACTCGTCTCGGACAATGCCAACAGGGGCCACCTGCCAGGCGAACAGCAGCGTCGGGGCAAGCAGATAGCGCGGCAGCATGAGGGCTCCAGGGTTGAGGGTGACAAGTTGCTCCCCAACGATGGGGGCAGCAGGTCAAGTGCTGATCAAACGGTCTGGGAGGGTCGCCCGATGGCCCCCACCTGGATGTCTCGGTGGTCTCGGACCTTCGGTGCACTTAACCTAAAGCCATTGGCGTAGAAATGGTTAGGCCTTTCGACTGCTCCGGCCATACTTTGGGCAGATGACCGAAAATATTGCCAACGTAGCTACCAGTAGCTACCTTGCCGACATGCGCAAAGTCGGTGTCAAGCTGCTCAAGAACAAGCTCTCCGAGTACCTGCGGATGGTGGCCGCCGGGGAAGTGATCCTGGTGACCGACCGCGACCAGGTGGTGGCGGAGCTGCGCGCGCCAACGCCGGCCACGCGGGAGGTGCTGCAGGACGAGAAGCTCGCGGAGCTGGTGCGGCGGGGTTTGATCACGCTGCCGACGCATCGCGGCCCGCTCACCCCGCTTCCGCCGGATACACCGCGGATGACCGAGGAGGAGTTCCAGGCCATGTTGAACGATGATATGCGGGATGACCGGTGGCCACCTACGTAGACTCCTCGGTCGTGCTTGCCTACATCCTCCAGGAGCCCCGCCGGCCCACGCGGGCGTTCTGGAGTGGAGAGCTCACGACCTCGCGATTGACGGAGTACGAGGTGTATTCCCGGCTCCATCGTCTGGGGCGATCGGAGCCGCAACTGGCCCGTGCGGCCGAACTCATCGGCATGCCGCTGACTCTGGACCTGTCGCCCGAGGTGCTGGAACGTGCGCGGCACCCGTTCCCAGTCCCGCTCCGCACCCTCGACGCGCTCCACCTTGCCTCGGCGGACTGGTTGCGCCGCGAGGGGTTCACGGTGGAGTTCGCCACCTACGACGCCCGGCTGCGGCAGGCGGCGTTGGTGATGGGGTTTCCTGTGGTGGAGATGGGGGTCGCTATCTCCTGACTGGGGAGTGGGCTGTGCTATTGGGCGTACGGCCTAGCCGTAGCAGGTGTAAACAACGACAAAACGACATCTTACAGATCGTTGAACGATTGCTGTGCATAAACACAGCAACTTCGCTGTGTACTGACAGGGTCCGTTTTTCGCGCACTGGGTGCAGCGGGAAACGAATGGTGACCTGGGGACGCCGGCGGGGCGTTCGTAGGGGCTTGCCCGATGGCGGACAGTCAGAAATTTCGTCATCCCGAAGGAGGGCCCCCGGCCCCGACTGAGGGATCTCAATGCCCGATGGATTAGAATCCAGACCGAGCTCCTCGACCCATCCTCTTACCCTTGCCCGACTTGGGGCCTTGCCCGTGCGCCCCCACCTCGACCGCGTCCTCGTGTACCATCCCGCGTTTTCCTGATGACACGACCTGGGCGGCTCCCTGCGAGATTGGTCGTCGCGATCCTCGCGATTTCCAACCCGGGAGTCTGTGCCGATGCCCAAGTCCGATCACCTTGCCACCCAGAAGCCCAGTTGGTATGATGATATATCATACCAAGGAGCGGTGATGGCCAAGGCCAAGATTGCGGTCACGATTGACGAGGGGGTGCTGAAGCGCCTGGACCAGTTGGTGCGTGGGGGGCACTTCCCGAACCGCAGCCAAGCCATAGAGGCGGCGCTGTCGGAGAAGGTGGCGCGGATGGAACGCCGCCGCCTGGCGGCGGAGTGTGCCAAGCTCGATCCAGGCGCCGAGCAGGCGCTGGCTGATGAGGGCCTCGCTGCGGATGTCGAGACATGGCCGGCATACTGAGGGGCGAGGTCCGCTGGGCCGCGCTCGACCCGGCACGCGGACGCGAGCAGGCTGGGCTGCGCCCGGTCCTGGTCTTGAGCCACGACGTGTTCAATGCCCATTCCGGCACCGTGATCGCCGTGGCGCTCACCAGCCAGCCGCAGCGCGCCGGCTTTCCCCTGACCCTGCCACTCCGCTCGACGAAGCTCCCCAAGCGGTCGTGGGTGAAGATCTCCCAGATCCGAACCCTCTCCGTCGAGCGAATCGGCAAGCGCATCGCGACCGTCTCGCACGAGGAGCTGTCGCAGGTGGTGGAGGGGTTGAACGAGATTGTGGGGGGGTAGGGCGGTGGGCGAGCTGTGCGTCTCACGACTCACACTCTTTCCGCCTGTCGCCCACCGCTCATTCGATGCGATTCCCAGCCGCCAGGGGAAGCCGGACCGACACCGTCGTCCCCGCCTCCACCGCGCTGTCAATACTGATCGAACCCCCGTGGGCCACCACGATCTGACGAGCCACCGAGAGGCCGAGTCCGGTGCCGTCCGACTTGGTGGACACGAACGGGTCGAACACCTGCGCCACATGTTCGGGGTCGATGCCCGCGCCGGTATCCCAGATGTCCACCTGGGCGCTGCCGGCATTCACCGTCACAGTCACCCCGGCCTCTCCCTCGAGGTCGAGCGCCTGCGCCGCGTTGAGCAGCACGTTGAGGAAGACCTGCTCGAGCGCGTTCTCGTCCCCCCAGACCGTCAGCGGATCGTTCCCGATCTCCGTCGGCCGCAGGTTTCCCCTGCGCTGCTCGAAGGCTGGCTTGGCCACCTCGAGCGCCCGATCCAGCGGCACCCGGAGATCGATGAGATGCATGGTGATGTTGCCGCTCCGGGCCACGCGGAGTGCTCCCGTGACCGTCTGGTCCAGCCGCTGGACCTCCCGCAGGGCGCGTTGCAGGTTCGTCCGCAGGGGCGATTCCATTGGCAGGGTTTCATCGAGGCGCTGGAGGTCGATCCGGATGGCGGTGAGCGGATTACGGACCTCGTGGGCGAGGGACGACGCGAATTCGCCCACCGCGGCCAGCGCCTCCCGCTGTGACAGCCGCCGGAGCGTGCCGCGGAGGCTCTCGGTCATCGCGTTGAAGGCGTGGCCCACCCGGCCCACCTCCGAATCGCTGCGCTCCGAGACCGTCCGGTCGAGATCGCCGTCCGCCACCGCCTGCGTGGCTGTCGCAAGTTCCTCGAGGGAATGGGTCACCCGCCGGATCATGAGTGTGACCAGCAGCATCGAGACGCCCGCCACCACCAGCACCGTGATCCCGCCCTTCCGGGCCGCCTCCCGGAACGGCAGGGTGTACGCGGGGAGCGGAGCGGCCGCCACCAGCTCGATGGCCGGTTCCTCCAGAGTGCGGCGCCGGACCAGCCACCGCCCGCCTCCCATAGAGAAGGTCACCTCGCCCATCAGCTCCGGGTCGAACGGCAGCGCGGTCAGCGATTGGCCCGTGGCGCGATCCACCACCTCGAGCAGGACGCCAACGCCGAACACTCCGCCGACGCCCGGCGGCACGAGGGTTTCGGGTGTCACCCGAGTCTCCAGTCGGCCGATCGGCACGCTGTCTCCTCGGACGTGCACCGGAACGCTCACCGGGATGCCAGCCACCAGGGCTGGGGGCCTTGCACTGGCGGGCCCCCCGGCGAGTGGCGCGAGGGACTCCACCGCTCCGCGCAGGGTCCATCGCCGCGGGCCGACGGTGAGGGTGAGCGGGGCGACCAGCGCGCCGGCAAGGACACTCCCGGAATTCAGCGCGTCGATGGAGATGATCAGAGGTGAGGGTGGTGCCCCGCCGTTTGGGGGATGGCTCAGCGCCGCCTGGATGTCGGGGTGACCCGCCACGTCGAGGAGGGCGGATCGCAGCGTGACCCATCGCTTGCCGGATTCCCACACCGCCTGCTCCAGTGTCCCGTCCAGTCGGTTGCGAAGCAGTTCCTCTCCGGAACGCCCCGCCGACCCGTTCAGCCACGCCGCCACCGCAGCGAAGGGCAGCACGATCCCGACGAAGGCCACGAAGAGGAAGCGGGAACGGAGGGAGCGGAACCCGGGGAGGCTCACGGCGGAGCGCCGGTCATCAGGCCAGTCCGTGCTTGCGCAACAGCCGATCCAGCCGCGGGCGGGACACTCCAAGCACCCGCGCCGTATTCGCCTTGTGCCCGTGACAGGCCGCCAACACTCGCTCCACGTGGGCCCGCTCCAAGGCGTCGAGGGTGGCCAGCCCCGCCTCCGGCGCAATCTGCGCCGCACCAACGTCGAGATGCTCGACGCGAATCACCTCGCCGCTTGCCCGCATCACCGCACGGGTCAGGCAGTTCTCGAGCTCACGCACATTGCCCGGCCAAGGGTGCGCGGCCAGGAAGGCCAGCGCCTCGGGGGAGATCGTCGGGGCCGGTCGACCGACTGTTTCACTGGCCCGCTCCGCCAGGTGCTGCGCCAGCAGCGGCAGATCGGACACTCGCTCGCGCAGGGGAGGTACTTCGATCTCCACGACACGGAGGCGGTAGTACAGGTCAGCCCGGAAGCCGCCCCTGGCCACCAGCCCCTCCAGGTTCTGGTGGGTGGCGGCCACCACCCGTGCCTCGGCGCGCTCGGGATGCTCCGAGCCCACCGGGTAGTACTCTCGCTCCTGGAGCACCCGGAGCAGCTTGGCCTGCAGGTCGGTCGAGGTGTCGCCGATCTCGTCCAGAAAAATCGTCCCCTTCCCCGCCAGGGCGAATCGCCCGCGGCGATCGCCAGTGGCGCCGGTGAACGACCCCCGCACATGCCCGAACAGTTCCGATTCCAGCAGGTTGGGGGGCAGCGCCGCGCAATTGACCGCCACGAACGGCGCGCCGGCCTGGGCCGAACTGGTGTGGATGGCCCGGGCGATCAACTCCTTGCCGGTGCCGGTCTCGCCGCGGATCAGCACCGTGGCGCGATTGCCGGCCGCCTGGCCAATCCGCTTGAAGACCTCGACCATCCGGGGGTCATGGCCGACGAGCGCCCCCGGCTGGCCCGCGGTTGGCGCTGCATCAACCGGGCGCTCCACGCTCCGCTTCCGGATCTCGCGATCCGCGAACACGCCCGCCAGCACCCGGCGCAGGGCGTGCAGGTCCAGCGGCTTGACCAGGAACTCGAGGGCACCTTCCCGCATCCCCGCCACCACGGTGGCCATGTCGTCGAAGGCGGTCATGAGGACCACATCAATGCTGGCGGCCCGCTCCCGGAGCAGCCGCAAGAGCGCGATGCCGTCGAGGCCGGGCATCCGGATGTCCGAGAGGACCACGTCGATGCCGCCCTCACCGATCACGGCAAGGGCAGCCTCGGCACTGGCGGCGGTGCGCACCGTGATGCCGACTCCGGCCAACGCTTCGGCCAGCGCCTCACGAATCGTGGCATCGTCGTCGACGATGAGCAGTGAGCGCATCATCGCCTCCACTGGTGGATGGGGATCAGGGGCGGCCTCCCGGTGACGGGGCAAAGTCCGGCGGGTCCATGATCCAGAGCTCCATCTCGAGCTGCTCCAGGCCGTACATCAGGGTGGAGCCGTCGGGGCGCAGGCTCATTACCGGGAGGCCGACCGTCGCGAGGGCGGTGGCAGTAGTCAAGCGGAGGAGGCGGCAGAGGGGCATGGGAACTCCTGGGAAGAGAGAACAGTAGGCCCGCCTGGTCTCTTTCAGAAGTCAAGCTCGACGGCCCACCGGATGCCCGCCCCCTGCTGCAACCTGTCCGCCACCCGTGCCTCCCCGAGAGCGGCCCGGCAACATCATGCGCCCCAATGGCTTCCGCGCCAGCCCCGGAATCTCCCATCGTGAAAACCGGTGTGCGCCGTTACCGCCCGGGCGCCATCCCGTTACGCCCTCGGGAAAGTTCACGGCCAGGCGGCGTCGAGGAGTCCGCCCCGGGGATTGGCCAGGGCCGCCACCAGCGCAGTGAGCACCAACACCCAGACCGCGATGAACACCGGCACGAATCGCCGTCGCAGGAGCAGTGCCTCGGGGAACAGGATTGGCTTCCCGCGGAACTTGCCGGGCGCATCGGTGGTGCCGAATGTCTTGCGCGTTTCAATGGTTGCCACGGTGAGGCCCAGCGCCCCGAAACTGATCACCAGCCAACTCGTCGTCAGCGAGGCCAACGCCAGAGCGTACACCAGGGCAATCGCCGGGCTGCGGAAAAACTTGAGCAGCTGGAAGCCTTCTTTCGGTGCATCCTTCCACGCGCCACCAAACGCCGAGAGCCACCCGCCCGCTGTGCCCGCAAGGAGCAGCCCAGCCAACGGGTGGATTTCGACACCGCTCCGCCCGCCGTAATGCAGCCCGGCGATCACCAATGCAATTGCACCGACATAGGCCAACCCCGCGCCCGCTCGAAGGGCGCGGCTGGCCACCACCCGGCCGCCCACGGCAAAGGCCATCGGAATGAAGTACTTCGCCTGATCCTCGACCCGAATGAAACTCTTGTGGGACTCGACCAGCGCGCGTTCCAGCGCATAGCTGAGTCCGAAGAGCATCAGCAGACCTGCCGGGGAAGCAAGGTCGAAACGCATGATGGCCTGGAGGCAGAGGGCGGCGCCCATGCCCACCAAGGGGCTGCGCAGGTACTTCGCGGTGCTGAACCCCTCGTATGGAGAGTCCTTGTACATGCCCCAGGTGGCGGCATGGAGACCGCTCAACAGCCCCACCAAGACGGCGACCCCGAAGGCGGCGGGGGAACCGGCGGTCACGGGGGCCCCGCCAATGGCCGAAAAACCATCCCGGCAGGAGTCCAGTCGATCTCAACATCGGACCAGCCTGTCATGCTTCCTCCATGCTGCGCGCCGGCCGGACCCGCGTTCGAGCAATCCGGTCGGCGTGTGAGTTTTTGGCAAGCATCGGGTATCACCCCGAGCCCAGTGGCATCCTCGTCAGGGTCCAACCGAGGGCCGGGGTCGTATCGCCGGTACTCAATACCGTATCGAGCCCTTCGTCGTGTACTGTCCCACCCCCAAGCCCGTCAGTGCGTTGAAGGTGGACGACCCGGTCGCCGCGGAGGAGCCGGACGCCCCGGCAAACCGCCCCGTGGAACGCTGGCCGTCATAGGTCTCGGTGCCGATAAATGAGAGGGTGATCATCGGGAAGGCGCTGGCATCCTGGCCGACCACCTGACCGGCAAAGTCGGTCGCCAACAGGTCACCATTGGCGGCAGCATAGATGGTCTGGTTGGTGAAGTGCCCGTCGCTGTACACGTACTGCGTGGCGGTCATCTCGACCCGCCCCAGATGCACGAGCTGGCAGACCCCTGTCAAGGCGAGCACCGTGGGTTCAGCACCCGGTGGTGAGATGAATTGGACCTCGGTGGTACAACGGCCTGCGGCAGGGCGGGTCACGGCCGAGCTCAACCTGGCTTGCACTGCCGGGCCAGGAGCCGGGGCGGTAGGGATCTCCGCAGTACAGCCGACTGACAGCGCAATCAGGGAGAATAGGAACGGCGTCACGGTTCTGGGCATTGCTACTCCTGGGTTGTGCCGTGGGCAGTACCGGCGGGATGCCGGCGCCACCTCGGCGTCCAGGGTCGTACATGGCAATTGGGTCGCCAGGATGGTCGGCCCGTTCCCGCGAAGCCAAACCATGCAACAGGAACATGTTAGCGGTGGGCCTGCTGAACTGCCGTACCCGATGGACAGCATCATGTCGTTACGCCCGCCTGACAGGACGATGCATCATCACGGAATCAACACTTCCGCTCAGATCGCTTTCCCGCCCAGGCCATCGCCGCTCGGCGACCATCCAGACCGGCCCCCGGGGCTTGAGCGTCAGCAGTGACCGCACGGCGGGCACCCCGGCCCGGGTGGGCCGGAGACGCCAGTGACGGGAAATCGTCTCGACCACCTCAAGCATCACTGCTCGGGAGAAGTGCTCCCCGATACACGATCGTGGACCGGCCCCGAACGGAAACCACGCGAACGGGGGACGATCGTGGGCCGAGTCTGCCCAACGGTCCGGCCGGAACATCTCCGGATCCGGAAACCACCGCGCATCGCGCTGGGTAACGTAGGCACTCACAAAGACAGCACTGCCCCGGCGCAGCTGGTGACCTTCGAGCTCCAGATCACGAGTCGGCTGGCGCCCGATTCGCCCCACCGGCGGGTAGAGGCGCAGCGCCTCCTTGATCACCCACCCCGTGTAGGTCCGCTCCGGCCTGTCCGGCTGGTCGAGCTCCGCCAGCATCCGTGCTTCCACCTCCGGATGGGCACCCAGCAGCAACCAGATCCAGGTCAGCGCGGTGGCGGTCGTGTCCTGACCGGCCAGGAAATTGGTCATCACCTCATCGCGGATGAGCTGCGCCGGCATCGGGCCGTCCTGGGTCCCGGCATTCATCAGCGCGCCCAGCAAGGGTGCTGACGCACCCCCTTCCGCAATCCGTTGCGCAATGACCCCTTCGACCAGTTCGATGGCGGCACGGAGTTGGCCGATCACTGGCAGGCGACTCCGTTCCAGGACCCGACCCCCCGGCAAAGCCAACAGCGGGGCCCATCTCGCGAGACGGCGGAGAGCCGCACCGACCTGCGGCACTTGCCGTTCGATGTCGGCGCCCAGCAGGGCCTTGGCCACGATTGACATGGTCAGTCCGTCCATTGCCGTATCCACTCGGATCCCCGAGCCGTTCTCCCACTGGGAGGTAAGTCGGCTCGCCAAGTCCGGCACCAGCGCGGCGTATTGCTGGACCTTTGAGGTCGTGAACGCTGGCTGGATTCGACGCCGCTGACACCGGTGCAAGTCACCTTCACTGGTCAGCAGCCCGTCACCGAGCAGGCGCCGCGCGCGCCGGATCAGCTGTCCCTTCGTGAAGTCGGCGGCGTGATCAATCAGCACGGCGCGGACCTGCTGCGGATGCGAAAACAGGACAGCATCCCTCCTTCCCAGGCGGAAGCGAGCGACATCGCCTTGGGTGCGTGCCAAGCCGAGCAGGAAGCCTGTCGTGTCAGCGCGGAAGGCGGGCCAATGACCAAGCCATGGCCACTCCCCGGGGGCTCCGCTCACAGGACGCACCGTTGCCGCCGTTCCCAGAGCAGCGCCCGGCGATGCCGCCGCAGGCCGGGGGCAGCGGCCCAGGGAAGAGGCCGGAGGCGCGACCGGATCGGATGTGACAACAACTGGCTGAGTCGAGTCTCGGTCACGAAGCTCCCGCCCGGGGTAAGGACTCGTACTATCTCACGGAGCGCCTCACCGGCCCGAGAGATGTGATAGCAGGTGCCAAAATCGATCACCAGATCGAAGTCGGCGTCGGGAAACGGCAGGGCTCTGACGTCGCCGAGTGTCACCTCGACCTTGGCCCCGAGATCCTGGTTCTGCTGCCCGGCGATGGTGAGAAGGGCAGGATCGATGTCGATACCCACCAGGCGAGTCGGCCGAAGGCGCTCTTCCAGGACCGGCAACGCCACGCCCCGTCCGCAACCGACCTCCAGAATTCTCGCGTGCTGCGGCAATCCAAGTGCTGCGATCATCAACGGAATTTCGAGATGCTCCTGCCGCCAATTGCGGCCTTCCTCGTTGGGAAATGGCCGATACTCTTGATTCTGACCTTGTGAACCGGAGCGAGAAGGTCGCGCGAGTGGAGCGATCTGAACAGACACGGATCCTCCTTGTAGTCGCCTGCGGGAATCGAAACGGAAGACGTTGCTCACCAGCCTGGCGCAGGCTCGCCACATGAGGCAAGCGGGGCGCCATCGGTCACGGACACCGCAGAAACGGCTAACCGCAAGTCCCACAATCACATCAATTGGTCGTCATCGGATCAAAACCGATCACGAGGCGTAACAGGTCGTTACCCCCCGGAACCCGGAGCGATGCGCGGCCTCCCGTCCGCCGGTGTGCGCCGTTACCGCCCGGGCGCCATCCCGTTACGCTTTCGGGGAAGTTCACGGCCAGGCGGCGTCGAGGAGTCCGCCACGGGGAGAGACGTCACGTCCTGCAGGATGGCCGTAACAGATCGTTACGGAATCCTGGCCGGTTGGATCTTCGATGGCTCGCCCCAACTACATGTCCCCAACGACCTTGACCCCTGGGAACTGGATCGCGTCGCGCCGGTCGTCGACTTGCCACTCGTGGGGGTGGCGGACGCGATTCAGGATCACGGGGCATCTCGGCGCTCGGATCCATGGTCCGCCGACACTGCTCCAACCAGAGAGGTACCAGATGTCCTTCACGAAACGCCTGGGAGCCGGTTGCTTGAGCGTGATGATGCTGGGTTGTGCTTCCGAAGTTCCAACGGAGCCGGAGTGGCGGGTTGGCGCGATGGATGCGACCCCTGTGTCCCGGCCCGCGGGGGGCCGTTGCCAGACCACCTTCGAGTTTCTCCCGCCCGCCGATGGGCAGGCGCCAAATGTCCAGCTGATTCGCATCGCCCTCGATTGCAACCTGCGCCACCTTGGGCGGACCTCCGGCATCGCGGTGCAGACCATCACCTTCACTGGTCCGACAACGATGCTGGTCAGCAACACGGCGGTCTACACCGCGGCCAATGGGGACGAGCTGCACGCCACGTTCTCCGGCACGGGGACGCTGACCTACCCAAGCGTCACCTTCGAAGGGACCGAGACGTACGTCGGTGGAACTGGCCGCTTCGAAGGGGCAACGGGCTCCGCAGCGCTGAGTGGCAGCGCCTCCTTGGCATCCCTCACCGGATTCTACCAGACCACCGGCTCGGTGACCTATTGAGTCCAAGGACCGGGAGGGTCGCTGAGCCCTGGCCGGCGACCCACGCCTTCTCTTCCTTCGTCAGCCACAGGGATCGGGAGCGCATGATGATGCAGGCCACGACCACACTGCTGGCGCTTGTCCTCGCGGGCGGGGGTGAACCCCTCCATGCTGCCCACACCGGGATCCTGGCGGCAACGTTGTCTGCCAGCTCCCTGGCTCGAAGCCCGGATGCAGAGGGAGTGGGCAGCGGCGCCCAGTCACGCGATGCCAATACACACGGTGCGGCACAACGTAAGGTTGTCGCCCCGACCCGCGCTGAGGCCGATACCGTAACCGACCCCACTCGTGGGCTGATCATCCGGGGCGCCATGATCGGCGCCATCCTCGGCGCGTTGATAGGCCTCCTCGGCGGCGCGGCAGTCGGCGCGGTCCTGGACGGCGTGATTCGATCCCTGCCATGAACGCGACCAGCAAGCGCATCGCAGGAGAATCTGTCGCAGGTGGTGGAGGGGTTGGACGAGATTGTGGGGGAGGGGGGTGCCTCGGACGCGACCCGTGGCCCCCCATTCTGGGGGTGGCGGCGCCCATCCCCAGGTAGCTCAGAGCCGGAGTCGGCGCTTCAGAGTATCCCACGAGATGCGGGCAGCGGGATCTGCCAGCGCGGCCCTCGCCGCGGCGATGTCCTCCTGATCCTCTTCGGTGAGGCCGAGTTCGTCGAGTAGGTGCGAAGCTCCAGTCCACCATCCCTGCGCGGACACCGCTTCGAAGCGGCGCACCAGCTCCTCCACGCTCATCAACGCCGCCCCAGCGCTCGCCTCCTCTGGGGTGGCGGCACGGATCTCCAGCACTTCATGGAGCAGGTGGTCATCGTCTGTGCTCGCGCCGTCCGAGTACTGATAGAGCCGCTCGCGCAGCGACGGCACACCGACTTTCTCGGGGATGAAGTACTCGTCGTCGATGAGCGCGCCGCGCAGCCGCGCCTCCAGCTCCGGGGTCAGTTCTCCCTTGAGGAGCATGTCCTCGTGCGCCTTGTAGTTGGAGGCGTCGCGGTAGAGGTAGGTGAATGAAACCATAATGCTTGTCCGCGCCCATCTCGAGTCGAGGTGTTGCCCGAGAAACTTATCTCAATTCGGGAAGCCCGAGGCTGCCTAGATACTCATGCGTCCCATCGTAGAATCCCGGGTCACGAGTGGGGTCCTCCGAGTCACCGTGTGGTACAAAGATGGCCATCCCCTGTCGAGCACGGGTCAGCAGCACTCTATAGGTGTTAAGCAGGTACCTCTGACGGTTGGGTTTGTGGATCCGCTCCCACCGATCACCCCGGAAGGAGTGGTGTCGCCAACCATCCGCCGTATGCCGAAGGTCAGCATCCCATGTCATACAAACCCAATCCAACTCGAGGCCTTGCACTTGAAACTCGGTGGCCGCATCCTCGAGGTAGTAGGACGACCGTGTGTCGCGCGAGTCATTGAGAAAGTAATGGATGGGATCAACGGCGACACGAACATCAATCGCATGAGGTTTGAGTCGCTGGGCGGTCGATGAGGCAACCAGCCCATACCGCTCCGTTCCCCGGGCGTGGGATTTCACCCAATCCTTTGCCAGCCGCAGGTCACGCGTCAGGACAATTGGGTACTTCTCCATGGACCGCTGCACCAAATCAAGGGCCGTGCCGTCGTCGAGGTCGAGCAGCGCCTTCACGAAGCGCGACACGCTCTCCGAGCGGAACGAGCGCATCGACACCGCAAGATGCAGATCCTTCTCCAGCCGCACCGGCCGGGACGCCCCCAGCTCCGCGATTGCATTGGTGGCAGCATACTCCGAATCTGCGAGGTCCGGGCTGATGCACACTTGCCATTCTGGGAAGCGCTTCCGCAGTGCGGCGAGCCATTCCGTAATCCCCGCCTCACCTGTATGGATCTCTTGACCCCCACCGACAAGGCACACAACCACCGCCCAATCACTGTGCCGGTCCATATAGGACAGCAGGAATTCGGGCTCGGACATGTCAAACCCGGGCCGTTTTTTGCGCCGAGCCATGAAGTCCGCGGTTTTCCGCTGGTCCCAGGCGCGCTGCGCCTCGTCGAAGATCACAACGTGGTCCACTGGAGGTTGTGCCTCATCACGCAATCCATCGTCCCTGAAATGATGCACGTTCTGGATGAATGACTTCACCTTTTGCCCAACCTGCCCCTTTCGCGGCCTCTGGCCCATCGTCTTCAATCGTTCCACCTCGTCCCGAGTCAGGGCCTCTCGGAGAACCGCAACAAGAGGCCCGTTTCCGGACAGGAATACAGCATGGGTCTCGCTCGTCTCGTCCCGCCTCTTCGTCGCGATGTCCAGTCCCACGAGGGTCTTCCCGGCACCCGGAACTCCGGTCACGAAAACGATGGTCTTCTGGCCAACCGATCGCGCCTGTTCCACCTCCTCCTCAATCCGTCGCGAAGTGGCCGCAAAATCTCTCTCGTCTGAGTCCCTGCGGGAGATGGCTTCAACGGAGTGGTTGGAGTAGAGAGCTCGCGCCGCTTGAATGATGGTGGGTGTTGGTCGGTATCGAGCTCGACCCCAGGCATCCGCGTCAATCGGTGGGCCGGTAACCGTCTCCAAAGCTTCCCCAATTGCACTCCGGATGTCTCGCGCACCACAGCATCGCGGCGGATACACGCTGTCGGAGGCGGGCTCTTCCCACGCTGGATGTCCCGCAGTCGCTTCCGTGGCAACCAGGAGCGGGAATATGGGGAGATGATGGCTTGCTTCGTGAAAGTTCTTCAGGTCGAGTGCATAGTCCCAGGCCTGGTTGATGTCGGCTCGCAGGAATTCACCAGCACCAACCTTGAACTCGATTGGGAAGACGGCCGCGCCACTGATCACGACTGCGTCAATGCGACTGCCCAGTCGCGGCACATCAAACTCCAGGAACAGATGGCCGGCCAGTCCCTCGAGGGCGGCTTGGAGGAGACGAGTCTGCTCCTCCCATGCACCCCGTTGGAGAAGCTCGATATCGTGCTTGGAAGAAGAGGTAATTTCCCCAAGGATCTCCATGGGAGAGAGGCCACAGAACCGGCCAATCGGAGACGCAAAGTATGCCGCCGTCCGGGCGCGCTCCTCCGAGACCCTGTTTTCAGATCTCACTGGCATACCACATCAGAGCGCCCTCCCCAACACAAAAGCCAAAACCAGCAGAACGATGAGGATCTTCCCGACGAGCCCGAGCTGTCCACGCCGCCGCGTCATCACGCCGCCTAGCCCATCACGTCTCGCTTCCCGCTTCTTCCTTCACACTCTCTGCCACCCTTCCCGCCGCCACCCAGCACCAGACCGCCAGTACCACGCCGAGCACCACCTGGGCGATGACCAGCAGCGACTGCAGCGCGGTGGCGTCGGGATGCGCCATCGGCGTGACCAGCCAGAACACCCCAACGGCGGCCATGGCCAGCATCAGCCCGCCGAGGAATCCGAATGAGCGCGCCCGGTTGATGCCCGCGGGTTTCATGGTCGAGAGGCTTCTTGCCGTAAGCTCGTGGAATATTAGCCCGACATGTGACACGAGGTGAGTAGTTCGGGAATGTTCCACCTCCACAGCTCTCCCATCACCCTGCGGCCGGATCAGTTGCGGACCAGAGTCCTTCTCCTCGTGCCGAGGGGACTCTGATTAGACGCATGATATTATGGTATATATACCATAATATCATGATCCTTTGAGGTACCTGCCTATCGTCCCATCGTTCAGAATACCGGAGATTGCATCTGGGGAGCATTATGGTATATATACCATAATGCTCCACACTTGGAGATGAGATGCAAAAACAGCGTAAGCAGTGGCATGTCAACGTCTTACGTCACTTTAGTGCTCTGGGAAACTATGTGCTGACTCCACGCGCCTACCAGCGACTGGTGCAGAGCCACCGTGAGTCCTGGCAAGTGCCCGCCTCCGCCCCGCTCAAAGAGGTGACTCGCTTCCTCGAGAGCGCCAACCAGTTGGCGGTGGTCAACATCAGCCGACGCCCAGGAGGTGGAGAGACGGCTGGCGGCGGCGGGTTCACGCGCTACCTGGTCGGCGCCCCGTCCGAGCACGCTGTGGCCTTGAGCCTCCGGGGGGGGAGTTACCTCTCCCATGCAACCGCGGTCTTTCTGCACGGGCTGTCCGTCCAGATTCCCCGCTCCATCCATGTCAACCGCGAGCAGAGCCCCAAACCGCGCCCGCAAGGCTCGTTGAGCCAGGAGTCGATCGACCGCGCCTTTCAGAGCAAGCCCCGGACGACCACATACGAGTTCGAGTTCCGCGGGTTCCGCCTGGTGCTGCTGAACGGCAAGTCCACCGGCCGGTTCGGCGTAATGACCCTGACGGTCAATGGCGAGGCGCTCGAGGTGACCGATCTCGAGCGCACGCTCGTGGACATTGCCGTGCGGCCGGTCTACTCTGGAGGCCCACTCGAGGTGGCCAAGGTCTATCGCGAGGCCAGCCGGCAGGTGGCGGTCGAGAAGCTCGTGGCAACACTCACGCGCCTGGACTACATCTACCCCTATCATCAGTCGCTGGGCTTCTACCTCCAGCGCGCTGGCATTCCGAGCCATGTGCTTTCGCCGCTCCGGGCCTTGGGCCTGCACCACGACTTTTACCTGGCAAACCAGATTCACAATCCGGCGTACGACCGGGAGTGGCGGCTATTCTATCCGGCCGAGATCAAGCTCCTCGACTAATGCCAGCACTCGGTCGAAGTAGTGATCGAATGGTTGCGGGGAACCCCGCACCGTCAGCTCGACCGTCGGCCAGTCCAGTGCGTGAAAACTCCGGGTTGCGGCGAGCTGGCCGAGCAGGGAGAGCGGCACGTCCTTGGCCGCGAATACCGGTGAAAGCACCTCGAGCATGGCCGCTCGATCATATCGCGCTCCGAGCAGATCGCCGAGCCGGGCAATATCATAGAAGTCGCGAGCCCGAGGGGCTGGCCGGACACGAAGGGGGTACTCGGGCATCTGCTGACAGATGGCGCGCAACTTCTCCGCCATCATCATGACTGGGGTATAAACCCTGACCGTGGCATTGCCGACCGTGGCAACCGTGGCACCGTCGCAGTACTCGTACTTGCTCAACTGGATCACAAAGCGACGCTGCTGGGCCGGACCGCTCCTCACCGCGTCGCGACGCAGTCGCTCCTGGTCCATCTCGAGCCCGGTCGCCTTGCCTCGCTCGATGAGCTTGAAGCTCGCCTCGTATCCGCCCCACCGTGGAGGCGTTGTGCCGCGGGGACGGGGACCAAACTGCTCATCGAACACCAGCAGGCCAACTGCATCGAAAGCCCGCCGCAGCGCGGTGAAAAGCCGGATCTTGGTGTCCTCGACATCGGCCAGGTCTCCGGCCAGGGAGTAATCCAGATCGAGTGAACCGCGCTCCCCTTCGAGGTAGATCAGATCGAGGGCATTACCACCCTTGAGAACCAGGAGCTCAAAGAGGCGTGCGTCCGACGCGATAGCAGCGACAATCATTCTCCTGAGCTCGAGCAGGTCCATCCTTCCCCTATATTCCAGTTCCCGCCGAGCATTACCTCAGGTCACCTCTTCTCCGTCTCGCTTCCCGCTTCTTCCTTCACACTCTCTGCCACCCGCCCCGCCGCCACCCAGCACCAGACCGCCAGCACCGTGCCGAGCACCACCTGGGCGATGACCAGCAGCGACTGCAGCGCAGTGGCGTCGGGATGCGCCATCGGCGTGACCAGCCAGAACACCCCGACCGCGGCCATGGCCAGCATCAGCCCGCCGAGGAATCCGAATGAGCGCGCCCGGTTGATGCCAGTGGATTTCATGGCCGAAAGTCTCCGTTCAGGGATACCCGGAATACTAGCCCCGTCAGGGGTAAGAGGTCAGAGGTGAGAGGTAAGAGGAGGTGCTCGGCGGATTCTCGCGCTCTCCGCGAAGTTCACGCGCCCGCGGGCAAGATCCCTCACCCTCGCTCCGCGAGGGGGGCGGGATGACCCCGTGTGAGGACACACCTCGGCTGCGCCACTGCCGCGAGCCTCGCTCCGCGGGGGCTGACAGCTGACTCCGCCAACCAGTACCGCCCCGTCCAAGGCGCCACCCCCCAGCACACCAGGAAGGGGCACCTTCGCCTTGGCCCCGCACCGCCCTTGCCAACAACACAGCTCCATGTTATTATCATGGCCATGGTAAATAACATGGCCACGGTATCATTGACATGAATCTCGACCGAGTCTCATCAGATGCCCAACGCCGGTCGCCTCCCCCCACCGCACAGTCAGGGTAGCGAGGCCCAAGCGATCGAAATACTGTCCGCCATCCTGGCCCGATCCGGCTGGGAGGTGGCCCTGGAACGGCGGCTCATACCCCGCGGCAGGGCCGCCGACCTGGTGGCCCGGCGTGACGATGTCACCTACGCCGTCGAGCTGAAATCGGCCTCCGAAGGCCGAGCCGATAGACTGGTTCCGCTCTGGGCGCAGGCACACCTGGAAGCGACGCAGGCCACCCCACCCGATGCACACCCGATGGCCGTCATCTTCGCACCACGGATTGCGCCTCGCGCCGCCGAGCAGCTGCTTCGGTTCGCGGCTGAAGTCGCCCCGCACGCCGGATGTGGTGTATTCGACCGCGCCGGACTCCGACGGTTCCGCGGCCCCGGTCTCGATGGGCTGGATGCCGACCCGGTGCGTGGCCGGCGCGGCCGGCGGGAAGAACCCGCCTCCCCGGGCAATCTCTTCTCGGACCTGAATCAGTGGATGCTGAAGGTCTTGATCGCGCCGGATCTGCCTGAGTCGCTTCTGGCAGCTCCCCGCGTGCGCCCGCGCAACGCGGCCGAGCTCGCCCGGATCGCCGATGTCTCGGCCATGAGCGCCCATCGCCTGGTCCGCCAGCTCGAACGGGAGGGACACCTGCACGAGAGTCGCCCGTTTCTCAGTCTGGTGCGCCGAGCTGAACTGTTCCGACGGTGGAAGGCTGTGGCTGCTGAGCGGGTGCGGGAGGTCCCAATGCGCTTCCTGTTCCAGGGCGACGTCGATCGCGAGCTTCGCAAACTGCTCCATGACCACCACGGCTGTCTCGGACTCTTTGCTGCCGCCCAGGCGCTGGGAGCGGGGCACGTGCGTGGCATCCCGCCGCATGTCTACCTGGGGAAAGCAGGTCTCGAGGCTGCTGGCGCGGCCGGATCCAGGACGCTGCTGCCGGCTCAGTCCGGTGAAACTCCGGACCTCATCGTCCGGATTCCGTCTGCACCGCATGCGGTGTTCCGTGGCCAGGTTTCCGTGAACGGAGCGCCCTGTTGCGATATCATGCAGGTGTGGCTCGATGTCTCCGCGCACCCCGCCCGCGGGGCCGAACAGGCCGCGGTAATCGAGAGGGAGTTCCTTGGGCCGGTAGTGGAGGATAGCGATGACGACTGACGATCGCGCCCAGATGGAGCGGACGCTCCTCGCCCTGCGTCCCTGGCTGCCCCATCTGGTGGTCGTCGGTGGCTGGGCGCATCGGCTTCACCGGCTTCACCCACTGTCAGGGCGCCCTGCCTATGAACCAGTGCGCACCCTCGACGCGGACATCGCACTCTTCGTGAGGCCGCCAGTCGCTGGTGATCTTGGCGCCGCCCTGCGTGAGGCTGGGTTTTTCGCGGAGCTCTCCGGTGACCACACTCCTCCGGTCACCCGGTACCATCTCGGCACGGACAACCGAGGGTTCTTCGTGGAGTTCCTGGCCCCACTCGAAGGGGGTACCGTCACTCGAATGGGAGTGCCCGATGCCACAGTGAAAACCGCCGGAGTGGTCGCCCAGAAACTCCGTCACCTTCAGATCCTGCTTCTGCATCCGTGGACCGTCGCCTTCGACCTCGGAGAAACCGACCTGCCCCGGCAAGGCGTGCAGGTGCAAGTGGCACACCCGGTCTGCTTCATCGCCCAGCGTCTGTTGATCCAGAAGGAGCGTTCCGCGGCCAAGCAGGCACAGGATGCGCTCTACATCCACGACACGATAGATATGCTGGGACATCAGCGGCACGTGCTGCAGGCGGACTGGCGCCAGCGTATCCGGCCACTGCTCGGTGAGGGCCTCGCCAACAAGGTCGAGCAGGTCGCGCGGGCCCGCTTCGGAACCGTCACCGACGCGATCCGATCGGCCAGTCGGATTCCCCAGGATCGCGTGCTTCATCCGGAGGAGCTTCAGGCTCGCGCTGCCGCAGGGTTGCAGGCAATCTTTGGGTACGAATGATCCGGGCTTCCGTCCCGCGGGTTTCGCCGGCCCGACAGGCCGGTCGCAATGACCGCTGTGAGGCAGTTCCCGCTTACCCAGCGCCCTTGCCAGCCCGCCTACCGAGTTCGACAGTTCCCGCTCACCCTGCGCCGTTACCAGCCCTCGCACGGAGCCTGATAGTTCCCTCTTCTCGCTTCTCCCTTCTCGCTTCTAACTCCCCTTGCCCAGCTCCGCCGGCGCCCGCGCCTTCCCCATCCCCACTGCCCCCGCCAGCGCGCCCAGCGCCAGCACGTATGGCAGCATCAGGAACCACTGATACGGCAGCGCCGTCCCCGACGCCTGGAAGAGGTACTGCAGCGCCGTGGCCGCCCCGAAGAACATCGCAGCCGCCAGCACCCCGAACGGCTGCCAGCGCCCCAGGATCACGATCGCGATGGCAATGAACCCGCGCCCCGCCGTCATCTTCTCGGTGAATGTGCCCACCTGCGCCAGCACCAGCGTGGCCCCGGCCAGCCCTGCCAGCGCCCCGCCAACCATCGTGGCAATCGTCCGCGTCTCCCCCACCCGCACTCCCGCCGCCCGCGCCGCGTCAGCGCCTTCCCCGCACGCCCTGAGCGAAAGCCCCCACCAGGTGCGCTGCAGCAGCCACCAGGCACAGGGGACCAGCAGCAGCGCGAGGTAGGTCAGCACCGTCTGCCCGAACAGCGCCTGGCCCACCAGGGGAATATCCACCAGCCCTGGGACAGTCACCCGCTCGAAAGTCGGGATGGTGAGCCCGGGGCCCCCCTCCCCGAATGCCCGCCGGAACAACACCCCGGTCAGCCCGATGGACAGCAGCGTCACCGCCGCCCCGGTAATGATCTGGTCGGCCTTGAGGCCGATGCTCACCGCCGCAAAGACCCCGCTGATGAACATCCCGCCGCCAATGGCCAGCGCCACGCCGGCCCACGGCCCGCCCGCCGCCGAACCGATGGCCGCGGCCAGCGCCCCCATCAGCATGGCGCCCTCCACGCCGAGGTTGATGACCCCGCCGCGCTGGCTGATCATTTCGCCAGTGGCGGCCAGGAGGAGTGGGGTGCCCACACCCGCCGCCGCGGCAAGGAAGCCGGTGAGGAGCTCGAGGGTCGTCATCCGCGAAACGCTCCGTGCGGGGCGGACGGGCGGACAGGCGGATGGGCGGATGGCTTCATTGCGCTCCCCCCTCGGCCCGAGCGAGCGCCCCTGATTGGACGGGCGCGCCGGATGAACTCCCGCCCGAGGGCGCGCTCGTTGGTTCCCCGCTCGAGGGCGCGCCCGATGGGCGCGCCCCTACAGGCCCGTGTACGGGCGCGCCCATCGGGCGCGCCCCCATGACCGCCATGACAATGACCACCCACGCCTGCACCACGAACACCACCACCGCCGGCACCCCCACCTCGCGCTGCATCGCCCCGGCACCCGCCTCCAGCGCCCCGAAGAGGATGCCCGTCGCCACGATCCCGATTGGATGGAGCCTGGCCAGCAGCGCCACGGCGATGGCGGTGAAGCCGTAGCCCGGAGAGAGATTCATGAACAACGCCCGGGTGACGCCGGTGATCTCCACTCCTCCGCCCAGCCCGCAGATCGCCCCCGACCAGAGCAGCGCCACGCCCAGCATCCGCTTGCTGTTGATCCGCCCGGAGACCTCCGCCGCCTTCGGGCCCAGCCCCACCGCCCGCAGCTTGAACCCCCAGACCGTCCGCCGCAGCAGAAACCAGAGCCCGCCCGCCAGCAGCAGGCCGATCAGGAAACCAAGATGAAGTCGGCTGCCCGGCAGCATCGGCAGCCGCGCTGCCGCGGCAATCGGATCACTCTGCGGATAGGTGCCGACCCTCTCCTGCATCGGGCCGGTCACCATCCAGCTCACCACCTGCTCCGCCACGAAGTTGAGCAGCAGCGTGGTGATGACCTCCAGCACCCCGAAGCGCACCTTGAGCAGCACCGGCACCGCCACCCATAGCGCTCCGGCCGCCAGGGCGGACGCCAACACGAACGGAATGGCAAGGAGCGACGGCCACCCCGCCACCAGCTGCCCTGCCCACGTGGCCGCCACCGCGCCCATCAGGAACTGTCCTTCGGCGCCGATGTTGAGCGCCCCGGCGCGCATGGCCAATGAAAAGCCGAGCCCCAGGATGATCAGCGGCACGGCACGGACCAGCGTGGCAGATGAGATGGCATACCACGACCCGAAGGCGCCCTGCCACATGGCACCCAGCGCTGGCCCCGGCGCGTAGCCCGCCAGCCACAGCCCTGCGGCCAGCACCACCAGCCCGCCCCCGAAGGCGACCGCCATGGTGCCCAGCGTCCGCGAGCCGATCCCAGCGGTGAGGCTGTTTCCTCTCACCTCTTACCTCTCACCTCTCACCCCCGCTTCTCCCTTCTCGCTTCTCCCTGTACTCCAAGCATGAGACGCCCCACCACCATCCGCGAACTCCCCTCCGCCACCTCGATCACCTGCTCCTCGCGCACCACCACCACGCGGTCGGCCAACTCCAGCACCTCATCGAGATCACTGGACCAGATCACCACCGCTACTCCTTCGTCTGCCGCCTGTCGCAGCCGGCGGTGGACCTCCGCCGTAGCCGTAATATCCAGCCCGCGCGTGGGGTTCTCGGCCACCAGCACCGCGGGCCGCTGCGCAAAGGCGCGCGCCAGCACCAGCTTCTGCTGATTGCCACCGCTGAGCGTGCGCGCCAGCGCCTCCGGCCCCGTGGCACGCACATCATGCTCTGCCATGAGGGTGGCCGTGGCGCTGTGAGCCGCCGCCCAGTCCACGAACGGACCCTTGATCCAGGGGGCGTGGTCGCCCAGGCCAAGCACAATGTTTTCGGTGAGGGAAAGCTCGGGGATCAACGCCTCGCCGCCGCGATCCTCCGGGATGAACGCGGCCGATTCCCGTGCTGCCAGCGCCCGGAGCAGCTCCCGCTGGCCATTGCCCTCGACAGCCGCGATACCGAGGATGGTGCCGGGGGCCAGGGGCAAGGGAGAAGCGAGAAACGAGAAGCGAGAAGTGCTCACCTGCGGGGTTGTTGCTTCTCCCTTCTCCCTTCTCCCTTCTCGCTCTCCGACCATCGCCTCCGCCAGCTCGGCCTCGCTCCGCCCCTGCACCGGCCCGTCGAGCGTCACTCGGCCTTGCCTCAGGACTGTCACCCGGTCGGCACAGGCAAACACCTCGCGCAGCTTGTGGGTGATCAGCACCACGGACCCGCCGCTATCCGCAAAGGCGCGCAGCGAGCCGAGCAGCTCCTCGATTTCGGGGGGCGCCAGCACCGCGGTGGGTTCGTCGAGCAGCAGGATCCGGGCACCAGTGGCCAGCGCCTTGGTGATTTCAAGTCGTTGCTTCGCCGCGACGGAGAGGGTTTCGACGCGGGCCTCCATCGGAAGGGAGGGAGAAGCAAGAAGCGAGAAGCGAGAAGTGCTCGTGGATCGCTCTGTTGCTTCTCCCTTCTCCCTTCTCCCTTCTCCCTCCACCAACTGGATGTTCTCGCGGACAGTCATGCTCTCGACCAGTGCAAAGTGCTGGTGCACCATGCCTAGCCCAAGCCGGCGGGCGTCGCGAGGGGAGTGGATCCTGACGGGGGTGCCGTGCACCACGATCTCGCCGTGGTCGGCGGGGAGCATCCCGTAGGCGATGTGCATCAGGGTGGATTTGCCGGCGCCGTTTTCGCCGAGCAGGGCATGCACGGACCCCGCGGCAAGCTCGAAGTCCACCCCGTCGAGGGCCCGCACCGCGCCAAAGCGCTTGGAGATGGATTTCAGGGAGAGGGCGGTCATGGCCGGAAGTATGAAGGGAGAAGGGAGAAGCGAGAAGTGGGTCCTCTCAGGGCATGAGGGGGCGGGGCGGTGACTTTTCCCTTCTCGCTTCACTCTTCTCGCTTCAAAGCCCCGTCGGATGATGATGAAACGTCCACGGCAGCCCAAACACATCGTCAATCGTCTGCGCCAGTGCCTTTACACCGACGGTCTCGGTGGCGTAGTGGCCGGCGTAGATCAGATTCACGCCCAGCTCCATCGCCTCGTGATAGGTGTGATGGGGGCCCTCGCCGGTGATGAAGGTGTCGAGGCCCGCGGCGTGCGCGGCCTGGACGCTGGTGCCGCCGCCGCCGGTGATGATCCCCACCCGTTCGGTCACGGCAGGGCCGCCCGGAATCAGGGTGACGCTGGCGCCGAGGAGCTCCTCCAGCCGGGAGACGAGCGCCTCGCGCGGCATCCGCAGCACTCCGCTGGCTCCGAACGGCACCCCACGATAGGTGGTGAACGGCTCCGCGCCCACCATCTCAAGTTGCTCGGCGAGCACCGCGTTGTTGCCGACTTCCGGGTGCACGTCCAGCGGGATGTGGGCGCTGTAGAGGGCAATGTCGTGGTCCATCAGCATCCGCAGCCGCCGGTAGCGGCGTCCGGTCACCGGCTGGTTCCCGTCCCAGAACAACCCGTGATGGACCAGGAGCAGTGTGCCGCCAGAATTCCCGCTCCCTGTTCCCCGTTCCCCGTTCCCCTCGCTGCTTGCTTCTCCCTTCTCGCTTTTCCCTTCCGCAATTACCCCCGCAATCGTCTCCAGGGTCGCATCCACCGCGGCCACCACCTTCCGCACCGTGCCGCTGGCGTTCTCCACCTGCAGCCCGTTCACCGCGTTCGGCTCGTCGGGGATCTCCGTGATTCGGAGGAAGCTGTCGAGATGGCTGCGGAGTTCGTCCAGGCGGGTGACGGTCATGGCGCGTCGGGGATCAGCGTCCCCGCCTTGATCGAGTCGGCGGCGGCCTGAAGCCGTGCGGCAAAGCCGGGCGGCAGGAGGGAGTCGAGTGCCGGGTTGGGCTTCCAGTAGAGGACGCCGCTGGCCAGGTCGAACTTCTCTTCCTTCGGCACGAATCGTCCCTCCTGGACCTCGCGGGCAATGAACAGGAAGGCCCGCGGCAGGTCGATGATGACCGAGCCGAGCACCCGGTTTGGTGCCAGATCGGTCTGGTCCTTGTTGGCGCCCACCACGTACACCGCCGGATGCTCGGTGGCGGCCCGGAAGACACCGAGTCCCGCGGCGTCGGCGTTGTGGTGGAGGACGTCCACGCCGAGGCGGATCATGGCGAGCGCCGCCTCGCGCCCGGCGGCCGCGTCATCAAAGGTGTTGAGGTAGGTGGATCGCACGTCCACCTCGGGGTTCACCGCGCGGGCGCCGTTGCCCCAGGCCTGCGCGGCAAAGCGGATCGGTGGCAGTTCCATCCCGCCGATGAAGCCGAGCCGGCCCGTCTTCGTCACCGCGCCCGCCACCATCCCGCCCAGGTAGGCGGGCTCCCGGAAGCGGAAAATGATCGGGACCACATTCCCCGTCACCCGCTGCCCCGAGGTAATGGCGAAGACCACGTCCGGATACTCCTCCGCCACCCGTTCCGCCGCATCCTGGAACTCGAACCCGTGCGCGAATATCAGCGGATACCCCTGTCGCGCGAATGTTCGCATCGCCTCTTCCTGCGCGCCGGGGGTGCGCGCCTCCACGTGGCTCACCGGCACACCGAGCGAGTCGCGAATCATCTGCAGCCCCTCCCAGGCGCCGGCATTCCAGGACGCATCGGCAATCGAACCCGGGGTGACGAGCGCCACCCGGAAGCTGGTGTCACGAGCCCCCTCGGCGCAGGCGGTGAGGGCCAGGGTGACAAGTACTGCACCAATCAGTCGTGGCAACTGGCCTCCGATGTTCATCGCGGTCCCCTGGTTCGCCGCACGCCGGACTGGCGCTCCCTTCGCGCACTGCGGTTCGCGTGCACTGGAACCATCACAAGTGCAGCAACCGCTCACCGACGTGCTCTCCGGGAGCACCAGTCCGGCGTGCGGGTCAGCCCCGGTACCGTTAGACCCCCGGGGCTACTGGTCGGGCTGGTCTCGTAGCCCACGTCAGTGAGCCTACGCCCTTCTTGTGATCCCACCCGTCAGCGCGAACTGCAGTGGGCGGAGGGGCCAGTCCGACTGGTGGCCCCGGGGAATCGCTAGCCGGAGGGTGCCGCTACCGTTGGTACTGGTGCTCGTCGAAAACAGTGCCATCAGGGTATCTCCCGCAGCATCGTGGCGGGGTCCACCGAGACGCCGGCGCGGCGGATCTCGAAGTGCAGGTGCGGGGCGGTGGAGCGGCCGGTGTTGCCGGAGCGACCGATCACCTCGCCCTCGTTGACGCGGTCCCCCGCGCGAACCACCAGGCGCGACAGGTGCCCGTACATCGACTCGTGACCATCCGGGTGCTCGATCAGCACGAACAAGCCATAGGCGGGCTCTTCCCCTGCCTGCAGCACCGTGCCGCCGCCCGCCGCACGCACCAGCGTGCCGACCGGCACGGCGATGTCCAGCCCGGGATGGGACTCCTCGCCCGCGCCGAGCCCGATCTGGCCGCGTGTCATGTAGCCGCGCTCATCGAGGGGCCATGCGGTCGGCATCGTCGGCCCGACCGGTGGGCGGGGCGCTCCCGGCAGCCGTGCCTGGACCGGGGCGGCCAGCGGCAGCGTGGTCCGGAACGCCAGCGGCTCGGGCACGATGTCGGCGCCGACCAGCTGCCGCATCTGCGCGTAGCGAATCTCCAGGCTGTCGAGCGCAATGGCCAGCTCGCGCACCTGGGCGTTGTCCAGGCGGAGCCGCTCCACATCCCGCTCCAGCGCGGGCACCCGCGCTGCCTGTCGAGCAATCGGCCCGTAGAACGCCACGCCGAGCACCGCCAGGACCACCATCATCACGGCGAGCGCGATGGCGGCGCGCAGCAGCCAGAGCGGCAGGCGGAGCTGCTGGGACTTCAGCGCGCCGTCGACCTGGAAGATGACGGAGACGCCGCGCAGGGGCTTCATCCGTCGAACGGCGCCCCGAGCATCAGTTCCAGGAGCCGCGCCAGGTCATCGTTGGAGTAGTAGCTCACGGTGACAAACCCCCGCCCCTTCCGCCGCGCCGTGACCCGCACGTCGGTGCCCAGTCGCTGCCGCAGGGCATCCTCCACCCGGCGGATTTCCGCGGTGGCGGTGCGGGCCGGTGGCCGGGTGCGCTTGATCCGCCCGCGCGGCCCAGCCTGCAGCGTCTCCCCGCGCACCCGGGCTTCGGTCTCACGCACCGACCACCCCTGCTCCGCCGCTTCCCTGGCCACGCGCACGATCTCATCCGGTGCCGCCAGCGCCAGCAGCGCGCGGGCGTGCCCCTCGGTCAGCTCGCGCTGCTCGAGCATGGCCTGCACCTCGGCCGGGAGCTTGAGCAGCCGCAGCGAGTTGCTCACCGTGCTGCGATCCTTGCCCACCAGGCGCGCCACCTCCGCCTGCGGAATGGTGAATTCGTCCATCAACCGCTGGTAGCCGGTGGCCTCGTCAATCGGGGTGAGGTCATCCCGCTGGAGGTTCTCGATCAGCGCCAGGGTCAGCAACTGGCGGTCGTCGGCCTCCTTCACCACCACCGGCACCTTGGCCCAGCCGAGCTGCTGCACCGCGCGCCAACGGCGCTCGCCGGCGATCAGCTCGAAGGACGCGCCGTTGGCGCGCACGACGAGAGGCTGCAACAGTCCCGACGCCTTGATGCTCGCGGCGAGTTCGGCCAGCGCCGTTTCATCGAAGCTGCGTCGCGGCTGGAACGGGTTTGGCCTGATCTGGCTGACGAGCAGCTCGCGGAGCGCGCCCTCCGCTACCGCCTGCTCCCGGGACACCGGGCCGAGCAGCGCTTCGAGCCCCCGTCCCAGCCGCCGTGTCTCGCTCATTTCTGCTCCTCTCCTGCCGGCGCGGCGGCACTCTCCGCGCGGCGCTTCAACAGTTCCTGGGCCACCGCGATATAGCTTCGCGCGCCCACCGACTGCACGTCGTACATCAGGATCGACTTGCCGAAGCTCGGCGCCTCCGCCAGGCGAACGTTGCGTGGGATCGCGGTGCGGAAGACGGTCTCGCCGAAATATTCCTTGGCGTCCTTCGCCACCTGCCGACAGAGATTGAGGCGCGAATCGTACATCGTCAAGAGCACGCCCTCGAGCACCAGCGGCGGATTGAAGTTCTGCTGCACCAGGCGAATGGTGTTGAGCAGCTGGCTGATCCCCTCGAGCGCGTAGTACTCGCACTGGATCGGGATCAGCACGCCGTCGGCGGCGGTGAGCACGTTGAGGGTGATCAGGCCAAGCGAGGGTGGACAGTCAATGAGGATGTAGTCGTAGTCGTTGATGACCGGTGCGAGCGCCTTGCTCAGTGCGCGTTCACGCTCGGGCTGCTGGACGAGTTCGAGTTCCGCGCCGACGAGATCCTGGGTGGCGCCGAGTACGTGGAGGTGCGGCAGCTCCTCGAGCACCTGCAGGCATTCGGTGACCGGGCGGCCATCGAGGAGCGCATCGTAGAGGGAGGGCACGCCGAGCTCTTTGGAGGCGCCGACACCGCTGGTGGCGTTGCCCTGGGGGTCGGCGTCGACGAGCAGCGTCCTCTGCTCGGCGATGGCGAGTGAGGCGGCGAGGTTGACGGCGGTGGTGGTCTTGCCAACGCCACCCTTCTGGTTGGCGATGGCGACGATGCGCGCCATTGGCGTAAGTCGCTTTATAGCAGTGAGTTACAAACGAACAGTGCGTTGGTGTTTCGTCGGTGAATTGGAAATATACCGTTGAATCCTGGAATGGCAAATCGTGGCGCTGGTTGCACGTGAAAAGCGGTCCGCAGATTAAACAGAACGGTGTGGGATGAGAGAAGGGTCGTTCGATCGGATACGGATTTCCTGGGCAGCCGCGTGAAGTCGGTCCCGCGCAGCTAGTATCAGGCCTTGTCAGGCCGTGGAGGGAGAATCCACAGATTACGCAGATTGAGATCGTGCGGAACCAGCCTTCCCTGAATCGGGCGGGGTTACAGACTTGGGGGTGAACCGCCCGCCCGCCAAGTTCGGCTGGCTGGATCAGGTTGCTCGGGGCGAGAAATTCAGATCAACACCCACAAACAATATCTCCAAAGCCTGCCAGGAAGTCCAAGCTCAGAACTCGCACGATACAATCTGCGTAATCTGCGTAATCTGTGGATTCCCTATCCCAACTCACCCGCGCGCCGGGCTACACTGACACGCTGGGCCGGTACGCCCCAACCCCTAAACCCTTGCGAAAGAGTCGGCCCACCAAAAAACCTCCTGCCTCATCCAGCAGCCTCCTGCGTAACCTGCGGACCTCATATAACAAAGAAGGGGGCGCACAGAGGGTGCGCCCCAACCTGTGCGACCCAGCGGTCAAGATTCGACATTTCACGTGAAACAACCCTTCATAATGGCTTACCTGCGCCATTTCGGCGGATCACCGCCAGCACCAACCCCTGCAAATCAGACGGATTGACCCCTGGAATCCGCCCCGCCTGCCCCAGCGTCGCCGGGCGGACCCGATGCAGCTTCTCCCGGGCCTCAAAGCTCACCGCCTGAAGCTCCGGGTAGTCCAGGTCCGCCGGCAGCTCGAAATCCTCCATCTGCGCCATGCGATCCGCCTGCTCCCGCTCTCGGCCCAGATACCCGGCGTACTTGAGCTCAATCTCCGCCCACTCCACCGTTTCGGCCTCGGCCTGGACACCAGCAAGCTCTAACAGCCTGCCCAACCCCACCCCAGGCCGCTTCACCAGCTCCTCCACGAGCAGTGGCTCGCTGATCGGCGCAGTCCCAACCTCCGCCAGGTACCCGTTCACTTCCGATGGCCTCGCGGTTGTCTCCGCCGCGAGCCCCAATACCAGCTCCTCCGCCTCCAAGCGCTCCTCGACCAGCCGACGTTCCTCATCAGTATACAAACCCAGACTAATGGCCGTAGACGCGAGACGCCTAAGGGCATTATCCTGCCTGAGCAACAGCCGGAACTCCGCCCTGCTCGTAAACAACCGATACGGCTCGTCCACCCCGCGACTCACCAGATCATCCACCAGGACCCCGACCATCGCCTGATCACGACCAAAAACCACTGGTTCATTAATTCCGCGCGCGAAAAACGCGGCGTTCAGCCCCGCTACAGCCCCCTGGCCGGCCGCCTCCTCATATCCAGTTGTACCGTTGATCTGACCAGCGAAGTACAACCCCTGCAACGACTTAACCGCCAACGTCCGGTCCAGCTGGGTGGGCGGGAAGTAGTCATATTCGATCGCATACCCTGGACGCGTCATCTCCACCCGCTCCAAGCCGGGCACCGATCGCAAATATTCGAGCTGCACATCCGGCGGCAGGCTGGTCGAAAGCCCGTTAACGTACATCTCCCGCGTGTCCAGCCCCTCCGGCTCCAGGAAAACCTGGTGCCGATCGGCGTTGGGGAACCGGACGATCTTGTCCTCGATGCTCGGGCAATAGCGCGGACCCCGCCCGCTGATCGCCCCGCCGTAGAGGGCGGAGCGTTCGAGGTGCGTGGTGATGATCTCCTGGAGACGGGGCGTCGTCCACGTAAGATAGCATGGGAGTTGCACTTGCAACTCCGGTGATCGATCAAGGAATGAGAAGCGATACTCCCCCGGATCGCCGTCCTGACGCTGCAACGACGCCAAGTCCACGCTCCCACCGTCGATTCTCGGCGGCGTCCCTGTCTTGAACCGCTCCACGGTCAGCCCAAGGTCGGCGATATTGGCCGAAATCTCCTGTGCCGGCGCCTCTCCAGCCCGGCCGGCCGGGATCGGCGCGTCGAGCCCCATGTGAATCCGACCCCGGAGAAACGTCCCCGCCGTCAGCACCACCGCCCGCGCCTCATAGCGGCGCCCGTCCGTGGTCTCCACCCCAGTTAGCCGCTCACCAGTCACCAGCAGCCGAGCGACGGTGCCCTGGGCAAACGAAATCCCGGGAATCGCTTCCAGCAGCGATCGCACCGCGCGACGGTACAGCCCGCGATCGCACTGGGCACGCGGGCTCCAGACCGCCGGGCCCTTGGACTTGTTGAGCATCCGGAACTGGATCCGCGAGCGATCAGTCGCCCGCCCCATGATCCCACCCAGGGCATCCACCTCCCGCGCCACCGTCCCCTTGGCGATCCCCCCGATGGCCGGGTTGCACGACATCTGCCCGATCGTCTCGAGGTTCTGGGTCAACAGCAACACCCGCGCACCAGCCCGGGCCGCAAGGGCGCAGGCCTCCGTGCCGGCGTGGCCGCCGCCGATTACGATGATATCGTGCGTCATAGAGAGAAGATAAAGGGGAACAGCGGGTTCCGTGGGCGGCGCAGCACGGTGAGTGGTGAGCGGGACCAGCCGGCGTTCCAGTTCACCCGGGTCCTCGTGCTTGGTGAGCGGGAACTGCCCAGCAGCAACTACCGATGCGTAGGAATGATGACGATTGCGAGAGTATGGTTACCACGAACCAAACGCTCGGACATACATTGGGCACATGCAGGGACACAAGTCGCTGGAGGCCTGGAAATCGGCCCATGCTGTCGTCTCGGGGGTGTTTGACAGCACGTTTGCTGCACCCCACCCGCGGGCGTACCCAATATATGATCAACTACGGCGGGCGGCGCTCTCGGTTCAGTTGAATATTGCCGAGGGGTACGCCATGCAGTCGGGGAAGGCATTCCGGCGCTATCTTGTCATTGCATATGGTTCAGCGATCGAAACTGGAGATGTGCTCGAACTGATCATCGAGAAAGCACTGGGTCCGGAGCGCCTCGCCAAGAAACTCCTGGCCGATGCACTTCGAACCCAGCGGCTCCTGCTTGGCCTCATCCGTCGCTACACACTCAAGGGATGACCCCGCTGTTCCCGCTTACCCAGCGGATGAGCAACCCCCAAAGTGGACTTCGGCAGTTCCCGCTTACCCCGCACCGGGCTCGCCCGCCCACGGAACCCCACAGTTCCCCATCATGCCGTTCGTACCCATCGCCAAAGATCTCGAACGCTCGCCTTCTTCCCATAGCTGAGAATCCCCACCCGATAAATCCGTGACGCCACCCAGACGATGGCCAGCATCCCCAGGATGGTAACGGCGGCCGAGAGCAGCAGGCCGGCAATCGGGATCGGCGCCATTGAGTAGCGCACCGGAATGACGAACGGGGTCCAGAACGGCACGTAGCTCAGGGTCTGTACCAGTGGGCTGTTCGGGTCATTCAGCAGGGCGAACATCGTCATCAGCCCCAGGATGATCAGGAACATCACGGGGAATTGCGCCTGCTGGGTTTCCTGCACCGTGTTGCACATCGAGCCCACCGCGGCGAACATCGCCGAGTAGAGCAGGAAGCCCAGCACGAAGAAGATCAGGAAGACCACCAGCAGGTCGCCGGGCAGGGTAGGGATCATGCCGCTCATCCCGCCGCCGGCGGCGGCGTCCACGCCGAAGAGCCCGAGAAGCTGTACCCGGTAGGTGGTGGCCGCGTACGCCGCGCCGGCCCAGATGCTGAGCTGCAGGAGCGCCACCGAGCCGACGCCCAGGATCTTGCCGAGCAGCATCTGGAAGGGGGTCATGCTGGAGGCCAGCACTTCCATGATCCGGTTGGTCTTTTCCTCGACGATGCTGGTCATCACCTGGATGCCGTAGATCAGCAGCGCCATGTAGAGGATGAATCCCATCGCGTAGGCGATGGCGAAGGTAGCGTCGCCGCTCTGGCCGGTAAGCTTCCCGTCGGCCACGCGCTGGGTAACCACACTGACGGGGCCGATGGCGCGCATGACGACGAGCGGGTCCACGCCCTCCCGTTCCAGTCGCTCGCGGGTCACCAGGGGGCGGATGGTGCTCTGGAGTTCGCTCATCGCCGCCGGGCTGCCGGCGTTGCTGCCGAAGTATGGCAGCCGCCCGGCGGCCAGCCCGGCGTCGGTCACCACGAGCACGCCGGTGAGCGAGGGGCCGCCCTTCTGGTCCAGGCCGGTCTGCGCGATGAGCGAGTCCTGCACCACCTCGAGCCGCTCTCCCTGCGCCCGCACCAGAATCGCCTCGTACTGGGCCTCGGCATCGGGACCATCGCCACGCTTGAGGCCGCGGAGCGCCTCCTCCACCCGGGCGCCGAAGCCGCTCTCGGTACCATCGAGCACCGCCACCCGCCGCACCCCGGAGGCCTGGGTCAGCAGCAGGGCCGGCAGCACCATCATGGCCGCAATGAACACCGGAAAGAGCACGGTGCTCAGGATGAACGCCTTGGTGCGCACTCGCTCGATGAACTCACGCCGGATGACTGCCCAGACCTTGTTCATCGGTCATCTCCCGAAGCGGCGGCGGTGGCCGCCTGCGGCCCCACCTTGGCAATGAAGATCGACTGCAGCGAGGGCTCCACCACCTCGAACCGGCTGAGCCCCGCCCCCGCCCCCACCAACGCGTGCAGCAGCTCCTCCCCCTCGGCGCCCTCCGCCAGCTCCACCTCGGCGCTGGCGCCGTAGTCGTCCACTTTGGCCACCAGGGTGCGGTCCTGGAGGACGCGGCCCGCCGCCTCGCGATTGCGGGTAAAGCTCAGTGCCACGTGCCGATGACCGTATTCCCGCTTGATCTCGGCGAGCGGGCCGTCCACCACCTTTTCGCCGCGGGCGATGATCACGATCCGGTCGCACATCTTCTCGGCCTGCTCCATGATGTGGGTGGAGAAGAGCACCGTCTTCCCCGCGCGTGCCATCTCCACGACGACATCCTTCATGACCTGTGCATTGACCGGGTCGAGGCCGCTGAACGGCTCGTCGAGGATGACCAGCTCCGGATCGTGCAGCAGCGTCCCGATGAACTGAACCTTCTGCTGCATTCCCTTGGAGAGATCCTCGACCTTCTTCTCGGTCCAGTCGTGCAGCCCCAGCCGGTCCAGCCAGGTGGCGGTGCGCTTGACCGCGTCGCGGCGGTTGATGCCCTTGATCTCGCCGAAGAAGGCCAGTTGCTCCTTGACCTTCATCTTCTTGTAGAGGCCGCGCTCCTCCGGCAGGTAGCCCACCTTGGCGGAGAGCTCGCGTGCGCTGCCCTGACCGTTGAAGAGGGTGATGCTGCCCTCATCCGGGGTGATGATGTTCATGATCATCCGGATCGTGGTGCTCTTGCCGGCGCCATTGGGGCCCAGGAGGCCAAAGATGCCGCCCTTGGGGATGTCCATCGAGAAGTTGCGCACGGCGGTGTGGCCGGCGAAGCGTTTGGTGACCTGGTCTACCCGGATCACGGGAGGGATCATGCGCTCCTCGGGGGTGTCGTCATGGTGTGCCTGTGATCAGGGCCCGTAGGGGCGAGGCCAAGGGCGGACCACGGTCCGCCCCTACACCTGACCGCCTATCCGCCTGTCCGCCTGCCTGCCCGGCCCCTGTACGCACCGCGACGGCTCGAGGTTTCGGAGGATGCAATGTGGAACGGGAGGATCGGCCGGGTGCCGCTCAGCGCCAGGGCAAGAACCGCGAAGGCTTGCCCCGGCCGCCTACTTCTCGCTTCTCACTTCTCACTTCTCGCTCTATTCCGCGAACCGCACCACCTCGCCCACCTCTTCCTTGGGCACCACCATCAACCGCTGCCCCACCGGCACACCAAACCGTCGCGCACGGTCGAGCCAGGCGTCGAGATCGTGCTCCGCGGTGGCCGGATCGTGCACCGCCAGGTCCCGCATGGCGATCCCCCGCTCGGTGGTCTCGTGGAACCGGCCAAGGTAGGTCTTGCCGGAGGCGCCACGGACCACGACGGTGATCCCGTGGAGTTCCTCGCGTTTCTCATGAAGCATCGTACGGTCCCCCTTGGGCGTTCATTCAACCATCCTCTTAGGGGCGCGCCTCAGGCGCGCCCCTCGGCCCCGACCGCGCAATGCGCGTCAAACGCCTCGATGAGCGCGGCCGCCACCACCTCCGCACTCCGCCCCTCGATCTCATAACGGTGCACCATCTTTGCCATCTCGCCATCCTTCACCAGCATGAAACTCGGCGAGCTGGGCTGGAAATCGGCGAAATAGCTCCGGGCCCGCGCTGTGGCCTCGACATCCTGGCCGGCGAAGACGGTGTAGACCGCGTCTGGCTTGACGCCGTGCTGCAACGCCTTGGCCAGCGCCGGTCGAGCCATCCCGGCCGCACAGCCACAGACCGAGTTCACGAAGATCAGCGCGGTGCCCTTCTGGTCGCCCAGGACGGCGTCCACGGCGGCCACGCTCACGAGTTCCTTCACACCCAGCCTGGTGACTTCGTCCTTCATCGGCTGGACCATCATCGGGTGGTAGGGCATGTACTCCTCTTGGGTCTGGTGGTGGAGCGAGAAGTGGGAAGCGAGAAGCAAGAAGCAACAGCCGACAGGCGGCTTCTTCCTACTTCTCGCTTCTCGCTTCTCCCTTCTCGCTATGCAGTGCCTCTCTCATCGCATGCCAACTCAACGTCGCACACTTCACCCGCATCGGGAACGCCTTCACCCCGCTCAGGGCCTTCACCCCCGCAGGCATCCCGCTCAGGTCGGTGGCGCCGCCGGTCAGCATTTCATGAAACTTCTCGAACATCACCTCGGCTTCGGCGGCCGTCTTGCCCTTGACCGCCGTGGTCATCAGGCTGGCGCTGGCCTTGCTGATGGCGCAGCCGTTCCCCTGGAACGACGCGTCGGCAATCTGGTCGCCATCCATCTTGAGCCACACCGTGTAGGCGTCGCCGCAGAGGGGGTTCCGGCCGTCGGCCTGGGCCGTCGCCTCCGGCATCTCGTGGAAATTCCGGGGCGACTTGTTGTGGTCCAGGATGACGCTCTGGTAGAGCTCGCTCAGCTCGCTGTTCACCCGAACACCTCCCGCACCTTGTGCAGCCCCGCGATCATCACGTCCACTTCGTCGCGGGTGTTGAAGGCGCAGAACGAGGCGCGGGCGGTGCTGGCCACCCCGTAGCGCGCCATCAGGGGCTGGGCGCAGTGGTGACCCGCGCGAATCGCCACCCCCTCAGTATCGAGGATGGTGCCGACGTCGTGGGCATGCACCCCGTCCATCACGAACGAGAGCACGCTGGCCTTCTGCGGCGCCGTGCCCAGGATGGTGATGCCGGGGAGCTCGCCGAGCTTGCCCGTGGCATACTCGAGGAGGTCGTGCTCATGGGCCTGCAGCGCGTCGGCGTCAATCGTCCTGAGCCAGTTCAGCGCTGCCGCCAACCCGACCACCGCCTCAACCGGGGGGGTCCCCGCCTCGAAGCGGGCCGGGGCCTTGGCATAGGTGGTCTTCTCGAAGGTGACCAGGTCGATCATCCCGCCACCACCCTCGTAGGGCGGCATAGCATCGAGCAGTTCCTTGCGGCCCCAGAGCAGCCCGACACCCGTGGGCCCGTACACCTTGTGGCCAGAACAGGTGTAGAAGTCGCAGTGGAGCGCCTGGACGTTGGTCGGCAGGTGCGGCGCACCCTGGGCACCGTCCACCAGCAGGAGCGCGCCGGCCTCGTGCGCCAGGTCGGCCATCTGCTGGATCGGGACGATCGTGCCCAGCACGTTGGAGACGTGGCTGACCGCCACGATCTTCGTGCGGTCGGAGAGCAGGCTCTTGTAGGCGTCGAGGTCAATCTCCCCGCTGTCGGTAATGGGGATCTTGACGACCCGGCCACCCTTGCGGATGGCGAGCTGCTGCCAGGGCACGATGTTGGAGTGGTGCTCCAGCTCGGAGACCAGGATATGGTCGCCCTGCTTGATGTGCCCGTCACCCCACGCCCGCGCCACCAGGTTGATGGCACTGGTATTACCGTGGGCAAAGACCACCTCGGCCGTTTCGGCAGCGCCCAGGAAGCGCGCCGCCGTGGTGCGGGCATCCTCGTAGGCGCCGCTGGCCTCCTGGCTCAGCAGGTGCACGCCGCGGTGGACGTTGGCGTTGCGCGTTTCGTAGTGGGCGCGCACGGCGTCAATGACGGCGCGCGGCTTCTGGGCGCTGGCGGCGCTGTCCAGATACACGAGCGGGCGGCCGTGGGCCACCCGGTCAAGGATCGGAAAATCGGCCCGGATCCGGGCCACATCGAGCACCGCCGTCGTGGTCATTCCGCCCTCAGCTCTCCCCGCCCAGCCGCTCGGTCACCAGCTTCGTCAGGTACTCCCGCACCGGCTGGATGGCGATCTCGTCCACCACCTCCGCCGCGAAGGCGCAGGTCAGCATCGTCTGCGCCAGCTCGCGCGGGATGCCGCGGCTCTGGCAGTAGAAGTAGGCGACCTCGTCAATCTGGCCCACGGTCGCACCGTGAGTGCACTTCACGTCGTCGGCGAAGATCTCGAGCTGCGGCTTGGTGTCCACCCGGGCATCGGGGCTGAGCAGCAGGCTCCGGTTGGTCTGCTTGGCATCGGTCTTCTGCGCCTCCGGCTCCACGAACACCTTGCCGTTGAAGACCACGTGCGACTGGTCGTCGAGGACCGCCTTGTAGACCTCCCAGCTGTTGCAGTCGGGCTGGTCGTGGAAGATGGCGGTGTGGTTGTCGGCCACCTGCTCGCCGCGGGTCAGGGACAGGCCGTAGAGCAGCGTCTCGACATGCGGCGCATTGAGCCGAGTGTGGAGATTGTGGCGTGCGAGCTTGCCACCCATGGCGAGGGTGAACGACCGGTAGTGGCTGTCCTGGTCCTGGTCCACGTGGGTGTAGCCGATGTGGAACGCCGCCTCGCTCTCGCGCTGGATCCGGGCATGCTCCAGCCAGGCGCCGCGCGCCACCGACACCTCGGTGACGGTGTTGGTGAAGTACGCGGCGTCGCCGGCCAGGTTCACGTAGCTCTCCACCACCGCCGCGCGGGCGCCGCGCTCCACCACCAGCAGATTGCGCGGGTGGGTCACGCTGCCGGCGGCATCCGGCGCGGCGACGAAGACGAGGTGAATCGGGTCGGTGAGCTCCACCCCCGCCGGCACAAGCACCACGGCGCCATCCCGGGCAAAGGCCTGGTTCAGCGCGGCGAACGGGGTGGTCTCCGCCAGCGCGTGCCGGCCAAAATGCGGCTCCACCAGCTCCGCGCGGCGCTCCAGCGCCTCGGCCAGCGACAACACCTCGGCGCCGCCGGGCAGCGAGGGCCGGCTGGAGAGCTCGGGGGCGAAACGCCCGTTCACGAACACCAGCGTGGTCCACTCCGGGTGACCGAACAGGTACGGCTCCAGCACCGAGCGGTCCAGCGCGCTGGTGGTCGGCGCCGCCGGGGCAAACGGGGTCCGGGCAATCGGCCCGATCGGGGTAAAGCGCCACTCCTCGTCCTTGGAGCCGGGGAACCCTTCCCGCGCAAACCGCTCGATCCCGTCCTTGCGGAGCGCCTCCAGCCATCCCGGCACCGCCGTGGCAGTGCCGGCGTTCGTCTCAAAGTCCTGCAGGTACGTCTCGGTCACGCCGCCTCCGGCACGCCGGTCAGCCACTCATAGCCCTTGGCCTCCAGCTCGTGCGCCAGCTCCTTGCCACCCGACTTGACGATCCGGCCGCCGGCCAGCACGTGCACATAGTCGGGGACGATGAAGTTGAGCAGTCGCTGGTAGTGGGTCACCACGACGATGGCGCGCTCGGGGCTGCGGAGCGAGTTGACGCCGTTGGCCACGATGCGCAGCGCGTCGATGTCCAGGCCCGAGTCGGTCTCGTCCAGGATGGCGAGCGCCGGCTCCAGCACCGCCATCTGCAGGATCTCGTTGCGCTTCTTCTCGCCGCCCGAGAAACCGGAGTTGACGGCCCGCTGCATGATCTCCGGACCCCAGTCCACCAGCTTGAGCTTGGTCTCCAGCAGGTCCAGGAACTCCATCGGGTCCAGCTCGGCCTCGCCCCGCGCCTTGCGGATCGAGTTGTAGGCCGACCGCAGGAAATAGGCGTTGGTGACGCCGGGGATTTCGACCGGGTACTGGAACGCCAGGAAGACGCCCGCCTGCGCGCGCTCCTCCGGCTCCATGTCCAGCAGGTCCTGCCCCTGGTAGGTAACGCTACCGCCGGTCACGTCATAGGCCGGATGCCCCGCCAGCACCTGCGCCAGCGTGCTCTTCCCCGAGCCGTTCGGGCCCATGATGGCGTGCACCTCGCCCGGCCTGACCGAGAGGGAGATCCCGGTGAGGATCGGCTGGTCATCGACGGAGGCGTGCAGGTCCTTGATTTCAAGCATGTCTGAAGCATCCTGGTTGTTCGTGAATGGTCGTCCGTTCAAACCGTAGGGGCGAGGCCTGCCTCGCCCGCGCGGGCCGGGCAGGCCCGGCCCCTACGGGTGCCGCGTGTTTCCTATCCAACACTTCCTTCAAGACTGATCCCCAGCAGCTTCTGCGCTTCCACGGCGAACTCCATCGGGAGCTCGCGGAAGACTTCCTTGCAGAAGCCGTTGACGATCACTGAAATCGCGTCCTCGGTATCGAGGCCGCGCTGCTTGCAGTAGAAGATCTGGTCCTCGCCGATCTTGCTGGTCGAGGCCTCGTGCTCCACCGACGCCGTCGGATTTCGCACGTCGATATACGGGAAGGTGTGCGCCCCGCAGCGGTTGCCGATCAGCATCGAGTCGCACTGGGTGTAGTTGCGGGCCCCATCGGCCTTCGGCATCACCTTGACCTGGCCCCGGTAGCTGTTCTGCCCGCGGCCGGCGCTGATGCCCTTCGAGATGATCGTGGACTTCGAGTTCTTCCCGATATGGATCATCTTGGTGCCGGTGTCGGCCTGCTGCATGCCGTTGGTCACGGCCACCGAGTAGAACTCGCCCACCGAGTCATCGCCCTGGAGGATGACGCTGGGGTACTTCCAGGTGATCGCGGAGCCGGTCTCCACCTGCGTCCAGCTGATCTTGGCGCGTTCCATCGCCTTGCCACGCTTGGTGACGAAGTTGTAGATGCCGCCCACCCCCTCGTCATCGCCGGCGTACCAGTTCTGCACCGTGGAGTACTTGATCGTGGCGCCCGGCAGCGCAATGAGCTCCACCACCGCGGCGTGGAGCTGGTTCTCGTCGCGCTTCGGCGCCGTGCACCCCTCCAGGTAGCTGACCGTTGCCCCTTCCTCGGCGATGATCAGCGTCCGCTCGAACTGCCCGGTGCCCGAGGCATTGATCCGGAAGTAGGTGCTGAGGTCCATCGGGCAGTGCACGCCCTTGGGCACGAAGACGAACGACCCGTCGGTAAAGACCGCCGAGTTGAGCGCCGCGAAGTAATTGTCGTTGGCGGGAACCACGCTGCCCATGTACTTGCGGACCAGCTCCGGATGCTCGCGCACTGCTTCACCGAACGAGCAGAAGATGATGCCCTGCTCCGCCAGTGCCGCCTTGTACGAGGTGCCCACCGACACCGAGTCGAAGATCGCATCCACCGCCACACCGGCCAGCAGCTTCTGCTCGGTGAGCGGGATCCCCAGCTTCTGGTAGGTCTCCAGCAGCTTGGGGTCCACCTCGTCGAGCGAGCCGAGCGGCTTGGCGGTCTTCGGCGCCGAGTAGTAGATCACGTCCTGGTAATCGATCGGCGGGTACTTCACGTTGGGCCAATGCGGCTCGGTCATCTCCAGCCAGCGCGCATACGCCTTCAGCCGCCACTCGAGCAGCCAGGCCGGCTCCTCCTTCTTGAGGCTGATGAAGCGGATGATCTCCTCATTCAACCCCTTCGGGGCGGAGTCCGCCTCGATGTCGGTGATGAAGCCCCACTTGTACTCGCGATTGACAAGTTCCTCGACCGACGCGGTCATGCAGACTTCTCCTCTGCCGGCAGGCGATACTCACAGGCGCCAGCGCCGGCGAGCTGATGTTCGTGACGTTCCATCGGGACACCGAAGATCGTGGACAGGAAACGCGTCTCGGCGGCGCAGACCTCGGGGAGCTTGTCGGCCACGCACCGGAGGGGGCAATTGTGCAGCAGCAGGGTGAGCGAACCGTCCGCCGCCACCCGCCATTCGGGCATGAAGCCCTCGTCGGCCAGGAGCCGGGTGATCTGCTGCCGGCGCTCAACTGGGGTGGCGCCCGCCACCCGCTCCTCGAACCGGGCTCCGAGCTCCTGGAAATACCCTTCGAGCACCGCCGCCGCCGTGGCGCGCCCCTCCCGGGCCACCACGTGATCCAGTAACTGGCCGAGCAGCCCTTCCAGCCGGGTCGGGAAGAGCGCCTGACCCTGGGTGGAGAGCCGGTAGGCGAAGACCGGCGCGCCCACCCCGCGCTGCTCACGCTGGTAGTCGATCAGCCCGGCCACCTCGAGTTCCTTGAGGTGATGCCGCATGGCGTTGGGGGAGAGGCCGAGCCGCTCGCCGAGCTCCTTGGCGGTCAGCCCAGGCTCGCCCTTCAACTCCAGCAGGATGGTTCCCCTGGGACCCTTTTGTCCGGGGGGAAGTTCCGTGGCTGGGCGGAGTTGCGAGACAGGTGCGGTCATGAGGCTGGCAATCCTAAGTGATTTTGTCGGGATTGTCAAGTTTGCGTGGTGGGATTGGTGTGAATGGTTGCGACGGGGAACAGGGAACGGGGAACATGGAACAGGGAACAGGGAGCAGGGAACAGGGAATGGGGACGAGGAATGGGGAACTGGAGCGCCGAAACGCTGGCTTGTGTTGATTCGCCCGAGAGGTGCTTGCTAGTAGTTGTTAATACACATACTCCATGTAACTGTGCCGCGAGTGCAATGCTTCAAGTCCCACGGGGGTTCCCGTTCCCTGTTCCCTGTTCCCCGTTCCCCCTTCGCCACCTATTGCGCCTTTCGCCTGCAACCCCGACATTCTCAGGCATGACCATCCATCGCATCCGCCTCCTGGGCGACCCGATCCTCCGCGCCCGCTGCGAGCCGATTACCAAGCCGAAGTCGGCGGCGGTCCGGGTGATCCTGGACGACCTCAAGGAGACCCTGCGGGATTGGCAGTCCCGGTTTGGCAGTGGGCGGGGCATTGCCGCGCCGCAGATCGGGGCGCCGGTCCGGATCGCCTACGTGGAGATGGAGAAGCCCTGGCCGCTGATCAATCCCGAGATCGTGGACATCGGCCATGAGGACTTTTCGGTCTGGGACGACTGCTTCTCCTTCCCGAATCTCCTGGTGCGGGTCTCCAGGGCGCACCACATCCGGGTCCGGTATCTCGACCCGAAGGGGGAAGAGCACGAGGTGGACCTCGAGGGCGACCGTGCCGAGTTGCTGCAGCACGAGATTGACCACCTCGACGGGGTGCTCGCGGTGGATCGCGCCCACGGCCCCGACCCCTTCTGCCTGCGCGAGGAATGGAACCGGCTCTACACCGCCAAGGATCGCTACGGTGAGCCGGAGCTCAGGCTGATGCAGGAGCAGCCGGGGGTGTTGATTTAGCTGGGAAGAGCCCGGGGTTCGTGTTGGGACGGCGCTCCATGCTCGGTAAGCGGGAACTGCCCGAGCCCTGTGACCGAAGTAGCTGCGGTGCTGGGTGAGCGGGAACTGCTCCAACAACTCAGATCGTGCCGCTCATGTCGTCGTGTCAGGCTGTTCCCGCTTACCACACGATGCACGCTCTCCGAAAGCGGGGTCCCGGTAGTTCCCTCTCACCCTGCGATGAACTGCCCTCCATGCCGTGACCTCGCAGTTCCCTCCCCACAATCTCCACCGTGCATCAAAACCACCGCCCAATCCTCGCCCAGCCTGCCCGCCGTCCGTCGCTGCCCCAGCCATACTCGAGATGAATCGGGCCGATCGGCGTCTCCACGCCGAGCCCGGCGCGCACGCCGCTGCGCCAGCGGTCATCGTCAAACAATGGGCCGCCGGTGGCGATTCTGCCCGCGGCAACAAGGAGCCGCGCACTCAGCGGGCCGGTGAAGCGATACGCGGACTGCACGGAGAACAGCACCTCGCGGTCGCCACGCAATTCATACCTGTTGAGCCCCGGGAATCCGTCGTCACCGCCGAAGACGAAGGTGCGGTGCACGGGAAGGTCTCGACCCCAGGCCACCCGAACGCGCGGCTCCACCACCAACTTGCGGTCGCTGACCCGGACTGCCGCCTCCACCTCGCCGCGCAGCCACTGTGAGTTCCATTGCGCATCGCCGTACACCCGCCGCGGCTCACCCTCCTGCCGCCGTTGCACGGAAAGCCGAGCGCCGAGCGCCGAGCGCCGGACCGAGTCCGGCACCTGCCAGATCACCGGCTCCAGGCCGGCCGTCACCTGCCATCCCCCGAAGAACGGCCGGTCGAGCCCTGCCAGGAACCGGAGCTCCTGCACGTCGTCGCGGGTGTCCTCCACGCCAGGCACGTCGAACTTCCGGATCACCGTATTGGTGAAATGCACCCGAGCCACCGGGGAAATGGAATACCGGCTCAGCCCGGTATACAGCCGCGCGCCAGCCTCCACCTCGGCATGGAAGCGCGCCAACGTGAACAGGCCACTGAACTCCAGGTCGCTGGCGCGGCCGCGGCGGTCGAGAACGCCCATCCAGACCTGCCCACCGAGCTCGTTGTCGTAGGCCAGCCCGACGGCGGCCAGCCGGCGGGGGAGGCGCTGGGCCACGGGGACCAGCTGCACCGAGTCCCGGTTGCCCCGCGGGTTGAGCCAGACGCTTCGGTACAGATCGGAGTTCCCCAGCCCCAGGATGCCCTGCGACAGCGCGGCCACGTTGACGTCCTGCGCCGTGGACAGACCGAGCAGCCGCTGGAGGAGGGGCGTCTCCTCGACGCGTTCGGTCAACAACCCGCTGACGCGGCGGGGCAGCACCACCGGCAGGGAGCGTCGCGCGGGGGGCTGGCAGGGCAGTTCCGCCAGGGCTCGAGCGCCCGCCGCGCGGCCCAGGGCGATCAGCTCGCGCACTCGCTCCGGCGTGAAGTCGAGGTTGCGGTAGCCGGCCACCGCCGGCTGAATGAGGAGATCCTCGGGACGCAGCAAATCCCGGGGCTGCTGGAAGAGCACGGCGAACAACCGTTCGATCACCTCCAACGGAGCGTCCCCCGGAATCGAGTCGGGATCGGAGCGCTGTGCCGTGACGTCCGAGACAATGACCCGGGCCGCGCCCAGGTCCCGCGCGATGCCCACCGGGATATTGGCGGTCAGGCCCCCATCCACCAGGACGCGGTCGCCGATCCGCTCCGGTGAGAACACGATGGGCAGCGCGATGCTGGCGCGAACCGCCTGGGCCAGGTCGCCCTCGCCCAGGACCACCGGCTGCCACGCACCGAGGTCGGTGGCCACGGCGCGAAAGGGGATCGGCAGCGAATCAAAATGGCCGCGGGCCAGCAGGTTGCCGCGCAGCAGGGCGGCGTTGAGGATCGCGTTGGCCTGCGGCTCATCCACCGACTGGGCCTGGAGAGCAAACCCCCGCTCCCCCTGGGCCCATTGGACCAGCGGCACTCGGCCTCCCCAGCCGAGGGGCGCCCGCGGGCGGGTCGTCTCGAAGAGCCCGGTCAGGGGCAGGGCCTGGGCGATCGAATCGATCTCCCGTCCACTGATGCCACTGGCATACATCCCGCCGATGATCGCCCCCATGCTGGTGCCCACGATCAGGTCGGGTCGGATCCCGAGCGAATCGAGCGCCAACAGCACTCCGATATGAGCGACCCCCTTGGCGCCGCCGCCGGAGAGCACCAGCGCGGTCGGCCCCGGGCCGCACAGCTGGGCCGCCAGCGGACGGGGCGCCGCCAGCGCAAGAACGAGCAGGATGGTGAACCAACGGCCAGACATGGGGTCAAAGATAGGGGTATCCCCGCCCATCCCCTTGCGCGGTGGCGGCGCGGTTCTTATCTCTGTGCACAGGCGTGCCACGCGATGCGGCACCGCCAAGTTCCTCTCTCCAGACCTCTGCACCCTGAGGAGCAGCTCGCAATGACGTACGTGATCGTCGAGGCCTGTATTGGCGTCAAGGACCGGGCATGCGTGGACGTCTGTCCCGTCGACTGCATCTACGAGGGGGAGGACCAGCTCTACATCCACCCCGACGAGTGCATCGACTGCGGCGCGTGCGAGCCGGAGTGTCCGGTGACCGCCATCTTTCCCGAGGATGACGTGCCGCCGGACATGGTGAGCTACATCGCCAAGAACAAGGACATCTTCGACGGCGATACCCCGCCGGGGCCGCCACAGAAATAGGAGGGGCGCGCCCGGTCGTAGAGACGCCCTATCAGGGCGTCTCTACGTTCCGGCGCGCCCATTCGGGCATCGAGGCGGACGATCGGAGGGGCGCACCTCAAGGCGCGCCCATACAAAGATGGGCGGCCCCGTCCGGGATAAACCCGAGGCGGGGCCGTATTTCTGTGGCGGGTATTGTGGTGCCGCGGTTTCCCGCGGTCCGTACGACGGTGACTGGAAGAACATCCTGTCGGCCCGTCACCCTATAAGACGCTTTACCCCCCCAAAAGGTTGCACATCACCCCGCCAGGAACTCCCGGAGGATCCGGGTGGTCTCCTCCGGCCGCTCCAGGGAGGGGAGGTGGCCGGCGCCCGGCACCGAGCGGAATTCCGCGCCGGGAATGGCGTCCGCCATGGCCTTGGAGGCCTCGGCGGGGATGATCGCGTCCTCCGCCCCGGTCACCACCAGCACCGGCATCCGCCCCAGCTCGGGCAGGAGCACCAGGCTGTCTGCCCGGTCCCGCATGGCCGTCAGCGCTCCGGCAATGCCAGCCACGGGGGTCGCTTCCATCATCGCCTTGGCCTGCCTCACGACCCCCTCGGGCGCCCCCGGTGCCACCAGCTTGGGCAGCATCGCCGCGGCGATGGCCCCGGCCCCTTGTTCGCGAACCAGCGCCACCTGCTTGTCGCGCCCCTTGCGCCCCTCGTCAGTGTCCGCGTCCGCCTTGGTGTCCACCAGGATCAGCCCGCGGACCCGGTCGGGCCAGCGCCGCAGGAACTCAAAAGCGATGTAGCCGCCCATTGAATGCCCGCACAGCACCGCCGACTCCTCGCCCAGCGCTTCGAGCAGCCCGGCCAGATCCTCGGCGTAGGTGGACATCGAGTAGCCCAGGTCCGGCGCGGCCGATCGTCCCATCCCCCGCAGGTCGGTCGCGATCCGACGGAAGCCATCCAGGTGGTCCACCTGGTGACGCCAGATCGTCCGGTCCAGCGGGTAGCCGTGGATGAAGAGCACCGCCGGCCCGCTCCCCTGACTCTCGACGGCCAGTTCGGCGCCGCGGACCGTGATTCGCTGCATTCCGTCCTCCTCCGCCCGCTCACGGGCAAACGCCGAGGCCATCTCGTCGGGAACCGGCACGGGTCGGCCGTCGCGGTTGATGCAGACGAAGATGAACTCGGCTGTGGCAATGAGGGTGTCGTCGGCCCGCCGACGGGCCGTCTGCCGCATGGTGAAGCTGGTCCGGCCCACATGGGTCAGCACCTGATGGAAGCGGAGGATGTCCCCGGGAAAGGCCGCCAGATGGTAGTCAATGCTGGTGCGCCGGACCGCTGGCCAGACCCCGTGGCGGGTAAAGACATCCATCCCTGGGCCCCGGGCCAGGGCCTCCCAGCGCGCCCGCTCGAAGAGCGACAGGAATGACGCCTGGTTGAGGTGCCCGAAGGCGTCGCATTCGTCCGGATAGACCGTCAGGTCAACATCGGCAGCTTCCATGGCCCCCCCTGATGGGGGAAAAGTACGCCCCGGCTCCCCCCTCCCGCTACTTTTCCTCCGGTCTGACCACCCCGAGGAGGGATGATGCCCCCGAAAACCGACTACACCCGGCACGTCGCCCGGCTGACGCGAAAGCTCCAGGCCGACGCCGCCATGGGGGGCACCGCCACCCCGGACGCGGACTACTGGAAGCAGCTCGCCAAGGCGCTCGAGGAGATTGCCGACGCGATCGACAAGATCCCCACCAGGGACTGACCGATGTCATCCACCACCGGCCGACTGCCGGACGACACCAGGCTGGTCGAGAACCCCGAACAGCTACAGGATCTGGTCGGGGCCCTTGCGGCCGAGCCGGTGCTGGCGGTGGACACCGAAGCGGCGAGCTTCCACCGATACGTGGACCGGATCTACCTGATCCAACTCTCCACCCGCGAGATGACCGCGATCATCGACCCGGTCGCCGTCGAGGACATGGCACCACTCGGTGCCCTCATGGCGGACCGGAAGCGGGAGGTCGTCTTTCATGATGCCGACTACGACCTCCGGCTCTTCGACCTGCAGTACCAGTTCCGCCCCAACAGCATTTTCGATACAAGAATCGCCGCCCAGTTCCTGAATGAACCGGGGATCGGCTTGGCGGCGCTGCTCGAGAAATATCTCGGCGTCACCGCCGACAAGAAGTACCAGCGCGCAGATTGGTCGGCCCGCCCGCTCAAGACCGAAATGCTTGCGTACGCGGCGATGGACACCCGGCACCTGATCCAGGTGCGCGACATCCTGCACACCCAGCTGGCGGAGAAGGGTCGTCTGGAGTGGGTGGCGGAGGAATTCGACTCACTCGAAGCCGTCCGCTACACCGCCGGCGATGACAAGGGCGCCAACGAGGCGTGGCTCAAGTTCAAGGGCGCCCGAACCCTGCCCCCGCGCGGCCTGGCCGTCCTGCGCGAGCTCTACCAGTGGCGCGAGCAGACAGCCCGGAAACTGGACCGGGCCGCGTTCCGGGTCATGAACAACGAGCCGATCCTGGCGATGGCCGAGCAGCCGCCACGCTCGGTGGATGAGCTGGCACGGGTGAAGGGGGTCGGTCGCGACGGGGCCGAGCGCCGCGGCCGCGAGGTGCTGGCGGCGGTCGAGCGCGGCCTGGCACTGCCAGAGGACAAGCTGCCGCGGTTTCCGCGGCCGGAGCGCCGCAAGCCGGACCCGGTGTACGAGGCGCGGCTCGAGCGCCTGAAGGCGACACGCAATGCGCTGGCGAAGGAATATGACCTGGCCCCCGGCGTCCTCTGCCCCAACGGCACGCTGGAAGCGATTGCCCACGCCGCACCGACATCGGTCGCCGCGTTGCGGAAGCTACCGGAGGTGCGGAACTGGCAGGCGGCAGAGTTTGGGGAGCGGCTGGTGGGGGTGGTGGGGGAGGAGGGAACTGCCGGGAGCCCCTGAGCGGATGGGATCGTCACCGGGCGAGCGGGACCTGTCGAGGCTTCGCAGCCGGGAACCATTCTCGCAGGGTGAGCGGGAACTACCTTGCCTGGCAGGTCCCGCCCACCCGGCGATGATCTCAGCAGCTCCTGAGGCCCCGGCAGGTCCCGCTCACCCTGAACAGGGCGTTTCCTGACAGGGGCCTGTGGTTGGTCCCGCCTAAAACCCCATGAACGTCCTGACCCTTGGGTCCATCTTCTCCGGTGTCCAGAAGGGCTCCCACACCAGGTTGATCTCGGCCGCGGTTACGCCCTCCATCTGCTCCAACACCATCTTGGCGTCCGCCATGATCTCGGCGCCGGCCGGACAGCCGGGCGAGGTGAGCGTCATGTTCACGTTGACCACGCCGTCATCATCCACGAGCACGTCGTAGACCAACCCGATGTCAATGATGTTCAGCCCCAGTTCGGGGTCCTTGAC
>JBHEPH010000119.1:0-5306 GCA_046260395.1 Gemmatimonadales bacterium | reverse complement strand
CTGCCTTCCAGAACTATCTCGTGGTCGAGGGCGCCCCCGAGGCGCTTGAGCGGCTGCGCCGCGAGGGACGAGTACCTCGCGATACGATCACGCGCCGGTACGCGAAGTACGCCAAGAGTCTGGTCACAGTCGGGCAGGGCGGGCCGACCGCCTGGAACCGCCCGGCGAATCACCCGCTGGAGTTCATCCCGGCCAGTGCCGAAGCGCCGGTGCCGGGAACGACCTGGAGCGTCCAGCTGCTCTTTCGCGGCCAGCCGATGGTCGGTGCCAGGGTTCACGCAGGGGCCGTTGCACTCGGTCCCGCGGAGGGACTCAATGGTTTGGCCGGGACGGAGCAGCACACCGAGCTGCTGACTGACGCGCAGGGCCGCGTGAGTATCCCCATCACCCGGGCAGGGCTCTGGAACCTGCGTACCCTGCAGATTGTCGAGGCGGACGCCGGCAGCGGCGCTGATTGGGACACCCACTGGGCCACGCTGGTGTTCGAAGTGAAGGCCGGTTCGCCCGATCGCTCTGGGGACTCACTCGCCGTCGTGGCGGCGGTTGATGCCTACCATGCGGCGCTGGCTGCTGGAGACAGCCTGACGGTCGCCGGGCTGTTGACCGAGGACGCCATCATCCTGGAGAGCGGTGGGGTGGAGACGAGGGCGCAGTACCTCGGGGGGCATCTTCGTGGTGATATCGCCTTCGCCGCGGCCATCCCTCGGGAACGGGGCGCGATCACCGTGCACCGGCAGGGCGACGTCGCCTGGGCGACGTCCACCAGCATCACCCAGGGCACCTATCGGGAGCGTGAGATCAACTCGGCCAGCGCCGAACTCATGGTGCTCACGCGGATGCCATCGGGGTGGCGCATCGCCGCGATTCACTGGTCATCCCGCACCAGGAGGTAATCCGACATGTCCGACCATCATGGCCACCACGGCGCACCGGCCGAACCCCGGCCGGGCCTGACGGTCGCCGCACCGTCCGAGCCCGCGGGCCACCGCGGACACGGGGCGCACGACAAACACGAGGGTCACAGCCCGGCGATGTTCCGCGAGCGATTCTGGCTGTCCCTGATACTCACCGTCCCCGTGGTCTTCTGGTCGGCGCACATCGAAGAGCTTCTCGGGTACCGAGCACCAACCTTCACCGGCTCGGCTTGGATCCCCGCGGTCCTCGGCACGATCGTGTTCCTTTACGGGGGCCTGGTCTTCCTGAAGGGGGCGTGGCGGGAGCTCGTGGCGCGCCTGCCGGGGATGATGACCCTGATTTCCCTGGCCATCACCGTGGCCTTCGTCTTCTCGTGGGTCGTGCAACTCGGGTTGATTGTGGCGGACGCGCTCTGGTGGGAGCTCGCCACGCTGGTCACGATCATGCTGCTCGGCCATTGGATCGAGATGCGCTCCATCTCGGCGGCGCATGGTGCCCTGCAGGAGCTTGCCAAGTTGCTGCCCGACATGGCCACCCGGGTCACCGGTCAGGGCGAGGAGCAGGTGCCGATCAGCGCGCTGCGGGAGGGTGACCTGGTTCTGGTGCGCCCTGGCGAAAGCATTCCCGCGGATGGCGTCGTCCGCAAGGGGGAAAGCGCCGTCAACGAGGCGATGATCACCGGCGAATCGCGGCCCGTCGAGCGCGGCGAAGGCGACGCCGTCATCGCCGGGACGATCAACGGCTCCGGCTCGCTGCGCGTCGAGGTGACGGCGAGCGGCGACGCCACCAAGCTCTCCGGGATCATGCGCCTGGTGGCCGATGCCCAGGAATCAAAGTCGCGGGCCCAGCACCTGGCCGACCGTGCCGCACAACTCCTCACCTACATCGCGATCGGATCCGGGGTGCTCACGCTGGTCGTCTGGCAGATGCTCGGCGCCTCAATCGAATTTTCCATCGTTCGGGTCGTGACAGTGCTGGTCATCGCCTGTCCCCATGCGCTGGGCCTGGCGGTGCCGCTGGTCGTGGCGATTTCCACCACGCTGGGGGCTCGGAATGGACTCCTGGTCCGGGACCAGCGGGGCCTCGAGGAGGCACGCAGCATCGGCACCGTCATCTTCGACAAGACCGGTACTCTCACGCTCGGTGCGCACCGTGTCGTGGAGATGGCGGTGCTGGAGGGCCTCGCGGAGGAGGAGGCGCTCCGGATCGCCGCCGGGGTCGAGGCCGAGTCGGAGCATCCGATCGCGCGCGGAATCGTCCGGACCGCCGAGGATCGGAGCATCACGATACCAGCGGCAGACGGGTTCCGGGCGCTCCCCGGGCGGGGCGTCGCGGCAACGGTGGCCGGAGTCGAGTATCACATGGGCGGCCCGGCGCTGCTTGAGAGCGAAGATGCGACGGTGTCCTCGGGGCTGCAGCAAGCGGCTGAACGAGCTGCGGGACGCGGTCAGGCAGCCATCTATTTGGTCCAGGATGGCAAGGCGCTGGCCGTGTTTGCCGTGGCTGACGCCATCCGGGAAGAAAGTCGTGAGGCGGTTCGACAACTGCATGCGCAAGGTATCGAGGTGGCGATGCTCACCGGCGACGCGCAGGCCGTCGCCACTGCGGTGGCGGGGGAGCTGGGCATCGACACGGTGTTTGCCGAGGTGCTGCCGGAGGACAAGGCGTTGAAGGTGCGGGAGCTGCAGGCTCGCGGCAGGAAAGTGGCGATGGTGGGCGACGGCGTGAATGACGCCCCGGCACTGGCAACCGCGGATGTCGGGATCGCGATTGGCGCGGGCACGGACGTGGCCGTGGAGGCCGGGCATATCGTGCTGGTGAGGTCTGATCCCCGGGACATTCCCCGCATCGTTTCCCTGTCCCGTGCCACGTACCGGAAGATGCTCCAGAACCTCTGGTGGGCCGCGGGCTACAACATCGTCGCGATTCCGCTTGCGGCCGGCGTGCTTTCGAACTGGGGGATCCTGTTGACACCCGCCTTGGGTGCGGTGCTCATGTCCGCGAGTACGGTGATCGTGGCGATCAACGCACAGCTGCTCAAGCGGGTGTCGCTCTAGGGATGTTGCGCGATCACGCCAGGTTGGAGCCCGGGCAGAGCCATGAGTTCTTGTCAGTCGAGACGTCGAAGCACCGTTTGCGCGCCCACGACGCGGTCCCAACGAGGATGCGTGGGCGCACCAGGGGAGTTCGGGTCTCGCTGGGCCTGACCGCCACTGTCTTCAATCCAATCCCGGCAGCATTCCAAGCAGCCCCTCCACGTCCAGCCGACCCGTTGTCATCTGCAGCGCGCCGCTCGCATCCCGCGGCCATTCCGCTTCCGGGCGGTCCCAATACAACTCCATCCCGTTGTCATCCGGATCCCGCAGGTACAGCGCCTCACTCACCCCGTGGTCACTGGCACCGTCCAATGCAATGCCAGCGTCGAGCACGCGGCGCAACGCCTCCGCCAGGTCGCGACGGGTCGGGTAGAGGATCGCGACATGGTAGAGTCCCGTGCTGCCGCGGGGCGGGGGAGCGCCGCCGGCACTCTCCCAGGTGTTCAACCCGATGTGATGGTGGTAGCCGCCAGCCGAGACGAACGCCGCCTGCGCGCCGTAGCGCTGGGTCAGCGTGAAGCCCAGAACTCCACAGTAGAAATTGAGGGCGCGCTCCAGGTCGGCCACCTTCAGGTGAACGTGGCCTATCGTGGTGGTGGGTGGAATGGTGTAGGACATGGTGGGCACGGGAAATGGGGTGAGCAGTACGCGGGCTGTTGGCGGGGAGGGCGAGGCACGCCTCGCCCCTACGGGTGTGTGACCACGATCTCCGCTGCCATCCCACCCGCGACGTGCGGCAGGCAATAGTAATGATAGGTCCCCGCCGGTGCGCCGGCGAAGGAGATGGTGTATGTCGCGTCGTCACCGAAGACGAGCGGGCCGATCAGGGGCCCGATGGTGTCCGGCATGGCTGCCCGGAGAACGGCTGGAGCGCCCGCCGGCACCGAGTCCGGCCGGAACGCCACATTGTGGGGGCCCCCCGGGCCGTTGCGAAACTCCACTTCATCTCCGGAGCCGATGACCAGCCTTGCAGGCGTGAAGCGGTTGCTGTTCATCCGGACCACATGACGAACGCGCCGCCACCATGGATCGGCAGCACCAAGCCCGCGGCGAACAACAGACTTCCACGTATCATCGCCGTAATCTAAGCTCGGCTCCGCCTGTCCGCCTACGGTGTCACCACCACGCTGATATTCGGCGAGACGTAATCCGCATGCCCGCCGGGGAAAGTGCCGTGCATCAGGCTCAGCCGCATGGTCGTCGTGCCGGCGACAAGACCGTTCAGCGTGAAGGTGAACGCTCCGCCCGGATTCTGGGTGGCGCTGGCGGTGGCTGTGCCGTCAATCTCGATCCGCAGGTATTCGTCCGCGTCCGGGGTAATCGGGGTGCCGTTGTCGCTGAGAAAGGAGAGGGTGACCGCCCCGCTGGACTGGCCGGCCGTCAGGGTGAAGGATCCTGTCACCTCCCGCGCGGCGTTGACGGACACCAGCAGTGTGCTCCCCGCGCTGGCGCGGAGCCCTGCGGGCTCGCGATGATCGTCGTCCGGACCGGTGGAGTCGCCGCAGGCGGCCAGCACGACGACGGCCGCCGCGGCAAGGCCGAGCAGCGGACGACGGGGTGAGGTGGGAGTGGTCAGCATGGTACTACCTCCTGATGATGAAAAGGCTCCGGGTCGCTCAGAAGTCGGCCCGGTAAAGGATGCTCAGGCTCCGGGACGGGCCCGGCATGATGGATTTGATTCGCGAGAGGTGATCGCGGTAGGTGGCATCGGTCAGGTTATCAAGCCGGGCGGTGACGGCATGCAGCCGCCCGAACCACGACCACCGGTAGCCGACCGTCATATCGAGTACCGTGTAACCGTCCGTTGGTTCCTCGAATTCGCCCAACCGGTCCTGGCGGGCCGTCATCCTGGCACCGATGCCGGCAAACCACGCAATCCGTTCGTACCTCACCTCGGCGTTTCCGCGCAGCGGGGGAATGAGGGGCAGCGGCTCGTCGGTGTCGGTGAGCGTGCCGCGGACATAACTGGCGCTCCCCTCCAGCACGAGGTGGGACGCCGGTGTCCAGGCCAGCGTTGCCTCGGCGCCGATCAGTTGCGCGTTCTCACCGACATACTGGGCGATCGGCAGGTTGCGTTGGCTGGTGTCGCCGGTCTCGCGCGGGTAGATGAACTGCGAGATGCGGTTCTGGAATGCGCCGACTTCGGCCCGCACCGTCGGCGTGTTGAACCGCACGAAGGCATCCACCCCGAGGCCCTGCTCGAGTTCCAGGTCCGGATTGCCGACGTCCTCGCGGAACGCCGCCAGGTGCGGGCCGCGAGAGTAGAGGTCGTTCACGTCCGGCGAACGGAACGCG
>JBHEPH010000118.1:0-5348 GCA_046260395.1 Gemmatimonadales bacterium | reverse complement strand
GGCGCTCAGCGCGGCGGGCGCCTGGCTGGCCGTGGACCCGCCGGGCCGACCCGACAGGACGCTGGGCTCCATCGTCGCCACCGGCACTGCGGGCCCGCTGCGGCATCGCTACGGCATGATCCGCGACCAGATCGTCGGCTGCACGATCGTGACGGGTGATGGCCGGATCGTCACCGCCGGGGGCAAGGTCACCAAGAATGTGGCGGGCTACGACCTCGTCAAGCTCCAAGCCGGTGGATTCGGGGCCTTCGGCGTCATCACCACGCTGCACCTGCGCCTGCGCGCGCTGCCAGCAGCAGATCTCACCCTCATCGCCCGTGGCGAGCGAGACCCGCTTACCCTGCTGGCCCGTGAACTCCACGAGGCCCAGCTCGACGCCGCCGCGATTGAGCTGCTGTCACCCGCCGCCGCCGCCGATTCGTCGTGGGTGCTGGCGCTGCGTTTCCTCGGGCATCCGGCCGCCGTCAAGGCCGAGGCGGACCGCGCCCACCATGCGGCGAGTGGCTTCAGCTGGACGGCCCTCGACCGCGAACGGGGCGGCGCCTTCTGGCATGCCGCCACCCGCGCCATGGGTGGCCAAGCGCTCGCCCTGCGGTTCGGCGTCCTCCCGGAGGGGCTCGACGAGACCCTCGACCTGCTCCACCATCGCATCGGGCTCGGCCTGGTTTCGGCGGGCGCTGCCGAGGGCGGCCTCCGGTGGTGCGGGGAGACCGATGTTCCCACGATGCGCGAGCTCAGGCAGCTGCTGGCGGCGCGGGAAATTCCGGTGACGCTGGAGCGGGCGCCCTGGCGGGTGCGCCGGATTACCGGACACTTCGGGCTCTATCGTGAGGGTGTCGGATCGCTCGTGGGCCAGCTGCGGCGGCAGTTCGACCCGGGAGACCTGCTGCAGGTGGCGCTCGACGCCGACGATGAACTCAGCTGAACCCGCCACCCGCGGGGGATATGCCGCGCTGGACCCCTGCGTCCACTGCGGCTTCTGCCTGCCCGCCTGCCCCACCTATCTCGCCACCGGCGACGAAAACGACAGCCCACGCGGCCGCATTGTCCTGATGCGGGCGCTGGAGGCCGGCGAACTGCCGCTGACCGACCCGGCCGTCCGCCACCACCTCGACGCCTGCCTGGGCTGCCGCGGCTGCGAGCCGGCCTGCCCGTCGGGGGTGGGGTATGGCGCGGCGCTGGAGACCGCCCGCGCCGACCTGGCGCGCGCCAACGGGCTCCCCTGGCAGGTGCGCGGGATCCTCACGGTGTTCCGCCACGAGTGGCTCTGGCGGCCCCTCCTGACGGCAATGCGCTGGTTCCGGGCAACGGGGGTTCCGGCGCGGTTGGCCGGTTGGGGACGGATGGGGTTCGGGATGGGGATGGTGGCGGGAGCGAGAAGTGAGAAGCGAGAAGCGAGAAGGGAGAGGAGTCGGGACGACAATGCCATGCGCGCACCCCGGCTTCGCCTGGCTCTCTTCCGCGGCTGCGTGACGGACACCCTCCTGCGCGACCTCAACGACAGCACCGTGGCGGTGCTGCGGGCGTGTGGCCACGAGGTGGTCGAGGTGCCGGGCCAGTCCTGTTGCGGGGCGCTGCACGCGCACTCAGGGGCCGCCGAGGACGCCAGGGCGATGGCCGCACGGAACGTGGCCGCCTTTGCTGGCGTGGATGCCGACCGGATCGTGGTGAACAGCGCCGGGTGCGGGGCGCTGCTCCGCGAGTACCACCACCTGCTCGATGATCCCCGCGCGGCAGCCATCGCAGGCAGGGTGCGGGACATCACCGAGATTCTCGCCGAGGGCCCTCTTCCGGAGATGCGCCCGCTCGACCTCGATATCGCCTATGATCCGCCCTGCCACTTGCAGCACGCCCAGCGGGTGCACGATGCGCCGCTGGCGGTGCTCCACGCGATTCCCGGGGTGCGGGTGCACCTCCTGCCGGGCCACGACCGCTGCTGTGGTGGCGCCGGGATCTACGGCATCCTCCACCCCGAGCTGTCCCGGCAGGTCCTCGAGGACAAGCTCGCCGCGATCCGCGCTGCCGATCCCCCGATGGACATGATCGTCACCGGCAACCCCGGCTGCATCATGCAAATCGGCGCCGGGCTCCGGGCCAGCGGGATGGAAATCCCCGTGGGGCATCCGGTGCAGCTGGTGCGGGAGGCGATGGGGCAGGAGCAGCGAGAAGGGAGAAGGGAGAAGCGAGAAGTCGGAAGAGACTAGATTTCCTCCATTGCCCAGGGGGCAGCTGTTGCTTCTCCCTTCTCGCTTCCCACTTCTCACTCCCCGGCCATGCCCCCATCTCTTCTCCTCGACTTCAACGGCGTCATCATCAACGACGAGGAACAGCACCGCGAGGCGCTGACCGTGACGCTGGCGGGGTACGGCATTCCGCTCAGCCGCGAGGGATACTACGCCGAGTATCTCGGCTTCGACGACCGGGAGTGCTTCCGGCACGCGTTCGGGAGGGCCGGGCAGCCTGCCGACCGGGCGGTGGTGGCGGAGGCGATTGCCGCGAAGGGCCGTGCCTACCAGGCCCTGATCAGCGAGCGGATGGACCTGGTGCCGGGGTCGGTTGCCTTCATCGAGGCCGCCTTTCGTGACGGGATCCCGATGGCGATCGTTTCCGCCGCCCGGCGCGAGGAAATCGAGTTCGTCCTGAAGACTGCCGGCGTGCTCGACCTCGTGGAGGTCATCGTGGCCGCCGAGGACGTTACCACCTGCAAGCCGAGCCCGGAGGGCTATCTCTACGGGCTGGACCTGCTGCGCGCGGATCCGGCGAGGGCGCTGGCAGTGGAGGATTCCATCCCAGGGATGCAGGCGGCGCACGCGGCCGGCCTGAGCGTGGTGATGCTGGCGACGTCGCACCCCGCGGCCGCGCTGCGGCAGGCAGGCGCCGAGGTGGTCTGGGACCACTTCGAGGGCCGGACGCCGAAGGATCTGCCGTGGAGCTGACCACCACCCCACGCGCCCGGCTCGACGCCGCCGGGCTGGCCCGCCTGATCCATGGCGCCACGCTGGAGCGCACCTCCCCGGCGGTCTTCCGTATCGAGGGGCCGGGCGCGGTGCAGTGCCTGCAGGGTCTCGTCACCAATGACGTCGAGAAGCCTGGCCCGGGCAGCCTGACCTGGAACGCGCTGCTCACGGCCAAGGGAATGATCGTCCTCGACCTCTGGGCCCTGCGTGACGCCACCGGCTTTACCCTTGTCCTGGACGCTGCCGCGCGCGCGGATGCCCTGGCACTGTTCGCGAAGTCTCTCCCACCCCGCCTGGCCAAGCTCACCGACCGGACCGGCGAGGTCGAAACCCTTTGGCTGGTGGGTGGGGCAACCGCTGAGCATTGCTCCCAGGCTGGTATGGCCCCGCTCCCCAATCCCGGGCACATCGGTGTCCATCAGGGTGGGCGGGGCGAAGTGGCGGTGGCGGTCCCTGCGGCTACCTCGTGGTTCGCCGCGCTGTTCGTGGGGGCGACGGCGGACCTCGATGAGCTGACCGGGAACCTCCTGGCCACCGGAGTGGTAGAGGGTTCAGGGAATGACGTGGTGGCAGCGCGTGTGCTGGCCGGCTGGCCCGCGCTGGGCGCCGAGATCACCGAAAAGACCCTGCCGCAGGAAGCACGGTTCGACGAGCTCGGCGGGGTCTCCTACACCAAGGGCTGTTATCTCGGCCAGGAAACAGTGGCCCGCGTGCACTTCCGCGGGCATCCCAACCGTGAGCTGCGCGGCCTCGTGTGGGACGCCGGCGATGCGCTGACGGGGATAACCGTTGAAGCGGAAGCACGCGAGGTCGGCACGATTCGCTCGATCCTGGAGCTGCCAGATCGCCGGCTGGCACTCGCCCCGATCCGCCGCGAGGTGGAGCTCGATACCCTCGTGACCGCAGGAGGCCAGCCCGCTCGCGTGGTGGCGCTGCCCTTCGACCCGGGAGCGGCGGCGGCCTGAATACCGAGAACGTTTTCCAATTACCCGAGGATCTGCCGGTGACCACCCTTCCAGCCACGCTCGGCGAACTCGCACGATCCCCGTGGGCCGACGCACCGCTCCGCGGTCGCTCGGTGCGCGACGAGATCCGAGCGAACCTCCAGGCACGGCTGGCCAGCGGAGCGCCGCTGTTTCCCGGCATCCACGGCTACGACGACTCCATCATCCCCCAGCTCGTCAACGCCCTCCTTGCTCGCCACGACTTCATCCTGCTCGGCCTGCGCGGCCAGGCCAAGAGCCGCCTGCTGCGCGCGCTGGTGACGTTCCTCGATCCGCAGATGCCGATCGTGGCGGGGAGTGAGGTCAATGATGATCCGTTCGCGCCGGTCTCCAAGTATGCGAGGGAACTGATCGCGGAGCTGGGTCCGATGACACCGATCGCGTGGGTGACACCCGACGAGCGCTTCGTCGAGAAGTTGGCCACGCCGGACGTGACCGTAGCGGACCTGATCGGCGACGTGGATCCGATCAAGGCAGCGCGCGGCGGCCACATCCTGGGCGACGAGCTCACCATCCATTATGGCCTGCTGCCGCGCGCCAACCGGGGCATCTTCGCGCTGAACGAGCTCCCGGACCTGAGCGGCAAGATCCAGGTCGGCCTCTTCAATATCATGCAGGAAGGCGATATCCAGATCAAGGGATATCCGGTCCGGCTGCAGCTCGATGTGCTGCTGGCCTTCACCGCCAACCCCGAGGACTACACGGCGCGCGGGAAGATCATCACCCCGCTGAAGGACCGGATTGGTTCGGAGGTCGTGACGCATTATCCCGCCACCATCGAGCTTGGCATGGCGATCACCGAGCAGGAAGCCTGGACTGAGCGGCCCTCGGGCCAGGTGGTGATCCCCTACGTGGTCCGCCGGATCGTAGAGCAGGTGGCCTTCGAGGCGCGCAAGGACAAGCGGGTGGACAAGCGCTCAGGCGTCAGCCAGCGGCTGCCGATCACCACGCTGGAGAATGCCGTGAGCAGCGCCGAGCAGCGGGCGCTGCGCCTGAACGAGTGGCCCGCGGTGCCGCGGATTCATGACGTCTATGCCGCGGCGCCGTCCATCACCGGCAAGCTGGAACTGGAATACGAGGGCGAGCTGCAAGGTGGCGATGTCATTGCCCAGGAGCTGATCCGCAAGGCGTGCCTGCGGCTCTTCCTGGAGTTGGTGGAGGATGAGCACATCGAGGCGATCGAGGCGGTGGTGGCGTACTTCGACGAGGGCAGCGCCCTCAAGCTCAGCGGCACCGAGCGGCCCGCCACGGCGCTCAAGGTATTCTCGACCGTTCCGCAACTGGTGGAACTCGTGGATTCCCTGGGCCTGGCCGATCCCTCTGAGCCGGGGGTAACGGTGGCGGGCTGCGAGCTGGTGCTCGAGGCGCTGGCGGGGCAGAAGCGGAT
>JBHEPH010000117.1:4837-5406 GCA_046260395.1 Gemmatimonadales bacterium | reverse complement strand
CACTGGGCGAGTTCCTGCGCCACGGGGTGCGCTACGCGTTCCCCGCGGTGACCGGTCGAGCAACACGCGGGGTGCCGACGGCGCATGCCGGGCCAGCGCTTCGCGAGCGGTTCGACTCGGCCGACGCCCTGGTCTGGCCGGATCATTCGGGTGACTCCTTCGGCCCCTCTATCGCTCCGCTCTACCCGGGCGCCACCGGTCTTCCGGAGCGGGCCCCCGAGGTCTACCGGCTATTGACGCTGGTGGATGCCATCCGGGCCGGCAGAGCCCGGGAGCGGGGCATGGCGATCACCGAGCTCGATCGTGCCCTGGCCGGCCACCGGGTGGCGGGCTCGGCCGATGCGTGATCAGCAGCGCAACCACCCGGCTGTCCAGCGGCTGGCGCGCGTGGCCCGCGCCCTGGGGCCCCTGGCACGAGAGGTTGTATTCATCGGGGGTGCCGTCGCGCCCCTCCTGCAGACGGCTCCTCCCTTCGCGGCGCCCCGGCCGACGCGCGACGTGGATGCGCTGATCGGGACGCGGAGCTATGGCGAGGCGGAGCGTTTCCGCCAGGAATTGAGGGCGCTGGG
>JBHEPH010000117.1:0-4827 GCA_046260395.1 Gemmatimonadales bacterium | reverse complement strand
GGCCCCGCACATCCATCGTTGGGTCAGCCCCGTCGGGGACCTTCTCGATCTGGTGCCGGCCGGATCGCATGCCGGTGGAAGCGGACACCTCGGGGACGCCATATCCATGGCCATGGCCACCGCAGTGGATTGTGATCTTGGTGACGGCGTCCGGATTCGGCACGCCAGCAGCGTGGCCTTCCTGGCATTGAAGTGGGTGGCGTTCCTGGATCGTGGCGCCGCAGACCCGCGCGCCAGCCACGACCTCGAGGACATGCTCGCGCTCCTGGCTGCCCGGCCGCAGGTCGTCGCTGAGGTGGCGACCGCGCCGACGGAACTTATGGGATGTGTGTCGCGCGCAGCCCGCGATCTGATCGCCATGCCCGAGCTTGATGACCTGCTCGCGGGGCACCTGAACAACGCGTACGATGCCGCCCAAGTCTGTGACCAGGTACGGCAGCGCCTCAGGGCGCTGGCGCGTGCCGAGGGGCAGCCGACGTAGCAGATCGACCCCAAGCCGCTTACCCTGATGGTGTGGGCGATGGGTGGGCACCAGGCGTCTCCCCATGGCTGACCCACCCTTCCATCGCTTCAGTCCCCCGGAGTCCCCATGCTCCGCCTGCTGATCTGCCTCACCGTGCTGGGCCTCGTGCCGGGGCTTGTGACCGCCCAGCAGCCCACCCTCGCCATCCGCGGTATCGTCCGGGATGCCGGTGGCGCGCCGGTCGCGGCGGCGGAAGTCGTCGTGGCGGGCCGGACGATCCTGACCTCGACCGATGGCCGGTTCGTCTTGGAGGGGCTGAGTTCGGGCCTGTACCCGCTGATCATCCGCAAGGTTGGCTATGCGCCGATTCGAGCGCAGGTGATCCTGACCGTTAACAGCGTGGGGGAGCTTGAGTACCAGTTGGAGGAGGAAGTGGTACGGCTGCCCACGGTGGAGGTGGAGGGGCGTCGCACCGGCATCTATGGGTCGGTTGGCGATACCGCGCTCCGCGCGGCGCCGGGCGTGCGGGTGCAGGTCATGGGGGCGCGTGGTGGCGAAATGGTCACCGATTCCCTGGGGCGGTTCGACTTTCCGGAGGCAAATCGCGGCCAGTACCTCGTCCGCATCATCCATCCCGACTACGCCGAACACCGGATGCTGGTTGAATTGAAACCGGGCGAAGGGAGGGACCTGGCGATCATGCTGCGCCCCGGCCGCAACCTGATGAGCGTTGCGAGCGACGTGGCGGTCAGGGATCTCCGGTCCCGGCTGGCGATGGGGTTGTCCCATGAGCGCGCGGGGGCCGAGGAATTGGAACGCCGTGGCCCGATCCTGCTTTGCGACCTCCCCCGTGTTCGCGCTTTCGCGCGGGATCCGCGTCCCAAGACGGTCATCATCAACGGAACCAATGTCCTCGCCGACGACGGCTTCGACCTGCTCCCGATGCTCTGCGCCTGGCAGGCCAACGAGCTGGAACTGGTCGAGTTCGGAACTCATGTGTGCAATGACGTAACCCGGACGATTCCCGCATTGCTTGGAATCCAGTGTCTGGGCCGGGAGCGGATGGTACCGCGCAGCCTCACAGGAAGTGGGGCTATCCGCACATCGGGCGCGCGATACAACGGACCATACCTCGTCATCTGGGAGCGGCGGTGAGTCGGTGGCGCGTGGCCGCCCAGGGGAGCTGGTCGCTGATCCGGGCGACCATCGCGATCGCGGCCATGCTGTCCGGCGCCTCCTCCCTCGTTGCGCAGCAGCCAATGGCCACCGTTCGCGGCCTCGTCCGCGACGTCACCGGCCGCCCGCTCGCCGATGCCGAGATCGTCGTGGGGCGTCGCTCGGCCACGACCGGCGCGGCCGGCCGGTTCACCCTGGACAGCCTGTCCCCGGCCCGCCACCTCCTGGTGGTCCGGCTGATCGGGTACGTTCCCCTGCGCCAGGAGGTGGATCTCACCCGCGGCAGCGTTTCAGACCTCCAGTTGGAGCTCATCCTGGCGCCCGCCTATCTGCCCACGATCGTGGTCGAGGGTGCCCGGACCGGAATCTATGGCACGGTCGGAGCCTTCGAGGCCGGGCCGGCCGCCGGCGCACGGGTCGAGGTGCGCGGCCCCCGCGGCGGCGAGATGGTCACCGATTCACTCGGCGGCTTCAGCTTTCCCCGGGCCACGCGCGGGGCCTACGTCGTGCGGGTGACGCAGCCGGGGTTCATCGAGCGGCGGATCATGCTCGAAGTCACCGGCGGGAAGGAACTCGCCGTCACCCTGGTGCCCGGCTTCACCATGCAGAGCAGTGCCGCGGAGCGGGCGGTTGCCGACCTGAGCCAGCGACTGATCCTCAACCTCGACCGTGAGCGGATGGGCTCGGCGGATCTCGCTATCCACGGCGACGCCCGTCTCTGCGACATGCCCAAGGCGCGGATCGCGATCAGCGATGACGAGGACGCGGTGCTGTTCGTCAATGGGATCCGCTACTTCCGCTCCTATGGAGATGGTCTGCTGCAGATGCTCTGCGCCTGGCGTGCCGACGAGGTCGAGCTGCTTGAATTCGGATCGAGCCTCATGCGCGACGTGACCGGCACGCTGGCGTTTCTGGTCGGGGTGAACTGCAGCCTCGCGAACCAGAGGATGGCCGCCAGTGCCTCTGGCGTCCGGGCGCGGCGGGGCGGATCAATCAACGCCGGGATCTCCTGCCTCGCGCCCTACGTGGTGGTGTGGGAGAAGCGGTAGGACGTGTTGCGCCGGATTCATCTATAGCGTATAATATTAACCGTGATACGCTCCTTCGCGGATGCGGCCACCGAACACCTGTTCGACGGCCTGGACTCCCGGCAGGCCCGCCGCCGGTTGCCCCAGGCTCTCTGGCCGGTGGCCCGGCGCAAGCTCACCCAGTTGAACCGCGTCCGCGAATTACGGGAACTCGCGATCCCGCCCGGCAACCGGCTCGAACGGCTCCGGGGAAACCGCGCCGGGCAGCACAGTATTCGCATCAACGATCAGTACCGGATCTGCTTCCGGTGGGAGGACCAACATGCCGACGACGTCGAAGTCACCGACTACCACTAGTGGGGCCATCCGGCTCCCGCTGGTGGCGCGCCGACTACCCAGTGAGCTGCCACCGACGCACCCTGGCGAAATGCTCCTGGAGGAGTTTCTCAAGCCACTCGGGATCACCCAGGTGGAGTTTGCCGCCCGGCTCGGCGTCTCGTTCCCACGGTTGAATGAGGTCATCAATGCCCGGCGCGGGGTCACCCCCGACACCGCCCTCCGCCTGGCGCGAGTAACTGGGATGAGCGCGGATTTCTGGCTTGGGCTCCAGCAGGACTGGGATCTCTGGCACGCCCTGCGGTCGGAGGGAATCGAAAAGATCCGACGCCTCAAGCCGCTTGCCGGTTGACCTCTGGGCATCGGGTTGGCCCACGAGCTCGGAGCCTGGATGTGCCTTGCTCCCAGCGCGCCCCGGCACGATCTTGCCATCCATGACTGAACGCCGCTACACCGACCAGGAAGCCGCCGAGATCTTTGAGCGCGCCGCGGCAGCGGAGGCCGAGCGACCCCGCCTGGCGCCGGGGCAGGGTATGACCCTGGCCGATCTGCAGCAGATCGGCGGTGAGGCAGGCATTGACCCCGCGCTGGTGGCGCATGCGGCCGGCGCCCTCGACCAGCGCCCCACCACACCGTTTCGCCGCTTCCTGGGTTTGCCCATCGGCGTGGGCCACACCGTGGACCTCGGCCGGCCCATCACGGAGGCCGAGTGGCATGCATTGGTCGGCGAGCTGCGGGAAACTTTTCAGGCCACCGGCCTGGTGCGCGAAGACGGCCCATTCCGGCAGTGGACCAACGGCAACTTGAAGGTGATGGTGGAGCCGTCCGGCGCCGGGCACCGGGTGCGGTTTCAGACCTACAACGGCGGGGCCAGACAGATGATGACCGCCGGCGCGGTGAGTATGGGGCTGGCTGGTGCCCTGCTGGTGAGCTCGATGCTGGTTCCGGGGGTGGCCCAGAGCGGGATTCCCGCCGGAGTCTCCATGCTGGCCGCGATGGGAGTAGGCTTCTTCGGGCTCGGTGCCTTGCGGCTACCCGCGTGGGCTCGTCGGCGACGGGAACAGATGGCAGCGCTGGGGGCAAGGCTGTTGGGGCGGGGATCAACCACCCAGCATGGCGAGTGATCGAGCGGGATTCGCCCGCTATCTGCGGCACCATCGCCTGCTGCTTGCTTCAAGGCGTCCCGAGATCCGGCGTTGGCCGGAGTCGAGTTCCCTATTCGTAAAGGTCCTTCCGGTCTCCGATGGCCCGCACCTCGATCCGTCGGGTGGTGTCGTCAACCAGGTAGATGATTCGATAGGGCCCCACCCGCACTCGCCAGATGTTCTGGGTACCACGAAGCTTCTTGCAACCGCGGGGCCGCGGCTCACGGGGCAGCCTGTCGAGGACCGCGGCGATTCGGCCGAGCACTGGATCGGTCAGGCGCTCGAGTTCCTTTCGCGCTGAGCGAGCCAGGTAGAGCGAATACACGCTATCGGGCCGGCTTCAGCCGTCCACTCCGCTCCAGGCGCTTCCGCACCGCCGGCCAGCTCTCGGTGGACTCATTCTCGCGCACACGTGCGGTGGCCACGTCCAATATGTCCTCCCAGACCTCCGGGGACTTCTCCAGATCGATCAGAACGGCGGTCCGCTTTCCCTTGGCATTGTACAGGAATTTCACTCCGCGCATGGTTCCTCCCAGTCTGTAGGGGAAGTATAGTCCCGGGCGTTGGCGGTGTCTAACTGGGGCGTGGCCGTTGCTGCGGGCCTGGCCCGCCGGCGACGGGAACAGATGGAGGCGTTGGGGGCCAGGCTGCTCGGTGGGGGTGGCGGGCGGCCTACTGC
>JBHEPH010000116.1:0-5605 GCA_046260395.1 Gemmatimonadales bacterium | reverse complement strand
TATCCGGGCCCATCCCGAGGTCCGGGACGTGGTGCTCTCCGGCGGCGACCCGCTCCTGCTCAGCGATCGCCGCATCGAGTACTTCCTCTCCACACTCCGGGCCATCCCGCACATCGAGATCATCCGCATTCATACCCGGGTGCCCAACCACCTCCCGGAGCGGATCACGCCCGAGCTGTGCGACATCATCCGCCGCCACCACCCGGTGTACGTCAACGTCCACTTCAACCACCCGGACGAGCTCACACCCGCCGCCGAGCAGGCCCTGGCCCGCCTGGCCGACTGCGGCGCGCCCCTCGGGTCCCAGACCGTCCTCCTCAAGGGCGTCAACGACGACCCAGACATCATGAAGCGCCTTATGCAGAAGCTGCTGCGGGCGCGCGTGAAGCCGTACTACATCTACCAGGCGGACGTGGTGGCGGGGGCGGAGCACTTCCGCACTTCCGTCGAGAAGGGGATCGAGATCATCCGCGCGCTCCGCGGGTGGACCTCCGGGCTGGGCGTCCCCCACTACGTCATCGACGCACCGGGCGGCGGCGGCAAGATCCCCATCCTCCCCGAGTACGTGCAGTCCATCACAGACTCCGAGATCGTGCTGCGGAACTACGCGGGCGAGGAGTTCCGCTACCCGCTCCCCACCCCGGATCCCGCCCGCATCGGGGCCGGCTGCGGCGAGGGGAATCGCCTGGCCGCCATCGCTCCGGTCAGCGCGGCGAACGGGCGGGCCAGAGGCGCGAACGGCACGAAGGCCAGGAATGGCAGGAACGGAGCGAATGGCAAGAACGGAACGAACGGCACAAACGGGAACGGCGAGAACGGCCATCCCGAGGAGCCCATTGGCGTGATGCCGCTTCCGGGGTTTTCCGGGCTGGTGGGAATGGACCTGTAAGTACGGCGGCTGGCGGAAGGGGCGGCGTCAGAGGGCTGGCACTTCCTCCAGGCGCGTGATGGACGGGAGCGCCTCGCCCGCCTCCTCGCCGTTCCGCGGGAGGACGACCTGGACCACGGGTCGTCCTGACACCGTCGACCGGGTCACATGCAGCCCCGCGGGGTCGACCCCGAGCGCCCCCAGCGCCCCCAGCGCCCGCACGAATCGCTCGGCCGCGGCCTCGTCGTCCCAGACCGTGTACCACACCAGCGCCTCGGCGCCGCCGGGGCCTTCCAGGAGCGCGTAGCGATCGCCGTCCCAGCCCGACGCGGAAGCGGCGGCGTTCCCGGTCCGTTCCACCAGGAAGATGCCGGCCTCGAGCTGGCCCAGGGTGTTGGAGTACACCACCTCCCACCCCGGTCCGGGAGCGCCCAGCTCGATCTCCGTCGGCACGTCCCGCTCCCCGAGGAACGCCCGCTCCGGCTCCAGCACCTGCTCCGTCGACTGGGGCAGAAGGTCGCCGAACGGAACCGGCGGGGCGCCGTTCGAATGGTGCCGGAATAGCGCCTGCACGAAGCTGGCCCCCCCTGTGTAGGGGAAGATGAGGGTCTCCCTGATGAGCCGGGGCGAGCGCTGGAACACGGGGAACCGCTCGTTCTCGGCCTCCAGCGCCGGCCGCATCATGGGGCCGAGGTCCGGGAGGGCGCCGGGGTCGAGCGCCTGGCCGGTGGATTCCGCCGCCTGCAGCGCGAGCATGACGAGCATGGCCTGGCCCTCCGCCGCCGCCTGCGCGGCCAGCCGCCGATCGTTCCCGCGCTCGGCGGCCACCAGCGAGTCCAGGTCTGTCCACTGGTCCTGGAGTGCGTGCACCAGCTCGTGGGCCACCACGGGCCCGGCGGTCGACGCCGCCACGCCTTCCACCACGTACAGGTGGTCGGTGGCCGGGTCGTAGTATCCCACCACCTGCTCCATCAGCAGCTCGAGCATGAGCGCCCGGAGATCGAGGGTATCGGGGAGCAGCCCGAACGCCTTGTACGCCCTCTCCATGCCGCTCGCCCCTTCACCGCCCAACTCCTCGTCCAGCTGAGCCTCGAGGAACGAACGGGCGTCCGCCTGCGATTGCAGCGCGTACCGGACCGGCCGCCGCACCTCCAGTCCGCTCGCCGCCGCGATGGGAGGAAGCAGCGAGTCGACCATCGCGCCGAGGCTGGCGGCAGTCAGCCCGGCCCGGCCCGGGGTATCGCACCCACCCGTGCATGGGATCAGGAGCGCCAGCGCCAGCCCGGTGAGCCTACTCCGTCGATTCATCCACCAGCTCCTCTCCCGCCATGACCCGGCGAACCCCCAGCTCCTCGCCCACAGCCCGAAGGTCGTCGAAAGGGCCGCCCGCCAGCCGCGCGAGATCTTCACGGAACGGCGCGCCCGTGACCGGGTGAGCCGCCTCGGGATCGACCTCCAGCAGCGGCACCAGCACGAACGGCCGCTCGCGCATCCGGGGGTGGGGCACGATCAGCCCCTCCTCCCGCACCGCTCGCCCGCCGAACAGCAGCACATCGATATCGAGCGTGCGGGGCGCGTTCCGGAACGACGGCATACGACCCCGCCCCCTCTCGATCTCACGGACCAGCCGCAGCAGCTCCCGGGGCTCCCGCTCCGTCCGGATCGCCACCACCATGTTCAGGAAGGGTCCCTGGCCGGTGAAGCCAATGGGCTCCGTCTCGTAGATGGAGGATAGAGCACGCACCTCCCCTGCACTCTCCAGTCTCCTGACGGCGTGGGCCAGGTGGGACTCCCTCGACCCCAGGTTGGAGCCCACACCGAGAACCGCGTCCGCGGGCACCCGACGCCTACCGCCGCGCACGCGCCGGAATTCCGGGTGACCGCATCGTTCCACGAAGCGGGTCCGGACAAAGCGACGAAGTGCCGGTCGAGGTATCGAAGTGCCCGATCATGGCGCAAGTATAGCCTCCGCCACGACAGCCCCGCCACCGGCCAGAAGCGGCGGGCCACAAGTGTATTCTCTGCGCGGTGGAGCGCGAAGGAACCATACCTATTTCGCGTAAATACGCAAAAAAAAGCGAGGGCGCCGAAATCGGCGCCCTCGCTGTCCTGCGTCCTGCTTACCGCGTACTTCGCACTGAAGCTACATGCTGCGAGCCGTCGTCAGTTGATGCTGGTCGACGTCACGTCGCACATTTCCAGCGTGAAGTTCGTGTTGTTCGTCTCATCAAACGAGAGCGGGAACACCACGTCATTCCCGTAGACGCCGCCCTTGTGGTAGGCGCCCGTGGGATACAGGTCGATCCCGTACTGGTTCACCGCGCGACGCAGATCGCCGAGCCGGTGTCCGGTGAGCAGCAGCCAGAAGCCGCGCTCCTCGAGTACCTGCGCCACGGCCCCATTGGTGGTGGTGGCGGCCGGCAGGTCCGCCAACTCATTGCCCGCGGAAACCGGCCAGTCGTGGAGACCCTGCATGAGGTCGTCCGCGTTCTGCCGCAGCTCGTTCAGCAGCGCCGTGGCACCAGCCGGGTTGGTCTGGGCCGCCGCCTCAGCCCGGATCAGCCACGCCTCCACACCGCTGGCCAGCGGCGTGTCATCGCCCACGCCGTTGTACAGCAGCGTGACGTACTGATCGATCTGCTGATCGAAGCCTGGCCTCGGACCCCACCACGGGCTCCGATCGTCGCCTGGCGCGACCGGGTCGCCGCTGGAGGTGTACTCCGCGCCCTGCCCGACGAAGTCGATGGTGTTGCCGCCCGTGCCCTCGCCAGTGGAGAGGGAATAGCGGCCGTTGCCCTGGAGCCCGAAGATGGCGTTCTGGCCACCGGACTCCGAGTGGATGATGTGATAGACGTAGTCCATGGGCACACTCGCCACAGCGGTCGCGGCCGCGGCATACGCACCCTGGAACAGCAGCGCCCGACCCTTGCCAACCGCGGCAAGGTGGTTGGCGCTGGCGCCCAGCGAGGTGTCGAACCTGTCGATGGCCTGATCGATGATCTGCGACGAGGTCAGCGGGCTGCCATAGACGAACTCACCGGCCTCGACGCCGCTCAGCGGCACGGCGGAGCAGTAGCCTTCACCCAGGGCGATGAGGGTGTACCCCTCGAGCGCCTTGAGTCGCGCGAACTCCGCGCTGGAAGCACCAAGGTCCTCGTGCGCCGAGACCTTCACCGCGGCATCCTTCAGCGCCCGCCGCGCGAACTGCAGGCTGTTGTACGCGCCGTCGGACGTGTTGCCGTTGGTCGGATCGAACTGGTCTCTCCGGTCCGTGGCCGTCCGGGTGGGGAAGGTGCCCGACGAGTAGAGCTCGTCGGACATCAGTCCCGCCATGGCGATATACGCGTCGCCCCCGTCCCAGGCGCCGTGGAAGTTTCCGAGGGCGCCGTTGATCACAACGTTGATCACGTCGGGATTTTCCAACGTCTCCGGGTTCACGGTGACGCGGTCGTTCACAGTGAGCAGCTCATCGAGGTCGCACGCACTGCTGCTGACCGCCACTCCGAAGAGGAGTGCGGCCGCAGCCATGCGGCGAACATATCTAGATGTATTCATGGTTTTATGTCCTCGCCGCATTAGAAGGAGTAATCCAGTCGGAGCATCAGCGTCCGAATGGGCGGCTGCGTGTTGAACTCGCTCTGACTGAAGTTCGCGTCACCACCCGACTCGTTGGTCTCCGGGTCCAGCCCCGTGTAGTCCGTCCAGGTGGCCAGGTTCCGGCCGGCGACCGTCAGCCGCAGACCCTCGAGCTGCTGGAACCGCTGCGTCAGGTTGGTGGGCGCGGTGAGCGTCAACGACGCTTCACGCCACCGGTAGAAGTCGGCCTCCTCGACGTAGCCGTATGCCGTGCCGAGGAAGCGGTCCGCGATGAACCGCGCCTGCTCCTCGAGGGAAGCCTCCGGGTTCGACACGGCCGCACAGCCGCGCCCGCGGCCCGAGGCAACGCCACACCGGAACGCCTCACTGTCGTTGCCCTGCAGGTGACCGCCCCGGCCCTCGAAGAGGGTGGAGAAGGTCATGAAGCCGAAGATCCTCGCGTCGGCGAAGATGGTCCGCTGCCACTCGGGCAGAGACGGTCCCATGTACTCCGGCTCCACGGGGTTTCCGTCCGCATCACGGACGAAGTCGACCTCGTCGATGCTCAGCAGGCCGTTGTTGTCAGCATCATCCCACGTGTAGGGAACCTGGTGGAACCCACCGGCGCTGAAATTTTCGGCGTGCCGCTGCAGCCCGCGATTGAAGATGATCGGCTCCGTGTCCTCACCCAGGCTGAGGACCTCGTTGCTCAGCGTCGAGTTGGTGAAGCCGACGTTCAGGCCATGGTCGCGGGTCTCGAAGACGCTCATGTTCAGCGTCAGCTCGGTGCCCTTGTTCTGAACGGCGCCCAGGTTGTCCAGCGTGCTGAGCGTAAGGCCCAGCGAAGGAGCCAGACGCCGGCTGATGAGCGCGTCCTCCGACTCCTTGTCGAAGTACGTGAACTCAACCGACAGACGGTCCTGGAACAGTCCGGTGTCGAAGCCGAACTCGTACTCGCGGCTCTTTTCCGGCTTCAGCTGCGGGTTCCCCGTCACGCTCAGGCTCACGCCCGGCACGTCGCCGGCCTCCGTGGCCACCGTAGTCGGGGCGAAGAGTGTCGACGCCTGGCGGAACCCGGGACGCAGCCCCGACACGCCGTACGCCGCCCGGAGGCGGAGCGTGCTCAGGAAATCCAGCTCCGGGAACCAGGGCTCCTCGGCC
>JBHEPH010000115.1:0-5615 GCA_046260395.1 Gemmatimonadales bacterium | reverse complement strand
GACGTGCCCGTAATGTAGCTCGCCCGTTCCGAGGCGAGGAACGCCACGAGCGCCGCAAACTCCTTCACTTCGCCGAGCCGGCCCATGGGAATCTCGCGCTCCCACTTGGCGAATACCTCGGCGTCGGTAATGCCCGCCCGCGCCGCGTTGGCCCGGGCCAGGTCCACCACCCGGTCGGTCCGGGTAAACCCGGGCATGACATTGTTGACGGTGATCCCATCCTTGGCGGTTTCGTTGGCCAGGGTGCGGGCGAACCCGGTGACGGCGGCGCGCAGGCTGTTCGAGAGGATCAGCCCCTCGACGGGTTGCTTCACGGCGATGGAGGTGATGGTGATGATCCGCCCCCACTGCCGCTCGCGCATCCCCGGCAGCACCGCCCGCGCCAGTTCCAGCGGCGCCTGGAGGAGCAGGTCGTAGGCCGCCTGCCAGGCCGCCGCATCGTGCTGCTCCGCCGGCCCGCTCGGCGGCCCGCCGGTGTTGGTCACCAGGATCTCCACCGGCCCGAACCGCTCCACCGCCTCGTGCACCACCCGCTGTGCCTCCCCAGACTCGGACAGATCCGCAACGACCGCATGAACCTCGGCCTTGGTACGGATCGCGATCTGCTCGCGCGTGGCCTCCAGCGCCTCCACCCCGCGCGCACACAGCACCACCCGGGCGCCCTCGGTGGCCAGTTCCATCGCCACCGCGCGCCCGAGCCCCTGACTCGAGGCCGTGACCAGCGCCACCTTCCCTTGCAGCCCGAGATCCATGGTGCTCAGCTCCTCAGCGGGAGCCGCCCTCGTTGTGGAAGTAACTGTCGGTGTGGTTCAGCCAGTCCTGGCGCGGCGGCGAGAAGATGTCCACGTCCAGCGTGTCTTCCAGCGCCTCGGCTCGGTGCCAGACCATCGAGGGGATGTGCAGCACCTCGCCCGCGCCCACCACAAGCGTTTCTTCGCCATTCTCGCCGAGGAAGAACTTGAGGGAGCCTTCGAGGATGTAAGTGAGCTGCTCGTTCTCGTGCTGGTGCTTCGGCACGATGCAGCCCTTCTTGAGAAAGACCTGGGCCAGCATCATCCGCTCGCCAGTAATCAGCTTGCGGTCGAGCTGGTCGGTGACCTTTTCGCGGGGCATGTCGGTCCAGCGGTAGAACGTGCAGCCGGCGGGCATGGGAATCCTCGGGTCGGTGGAGTCAATGGGGTCGGGAACCCGGGGAAGATACGACGAGAACGGCGCTGAGGCGACGGCTGGCCCAGAATCAGGGAATCCGCACGAGCACCCCGGCGCGGATCCTGGTGGACCGGGTGCGGATGGTCTCTGTCGTCTCGGACTCGGAGATGACGGCACCATTCTGGTACACGGTGGTCCGGGTACTCATCGGGATCGCGTACCAGAGCGACTCCAGCTCCACCAGGCCCCGCAGGACACCGCGGCCGATCGGCACGGCCACTCCGGCCGCAGGGACCCAGAGCCCACGGGCCCAGGCCCGCTCCATGCCACCGGTCAGCCGCACCTCAGCAGCATCGCCCCGCATGACAGTCCACGCCACCCGCACCCCGGTCTGGACCACCGGGTAGCCAACGTGGCGCGCTGCGTAATAGGACACCACAAACTCGCCGTTCTGGGGCGGGATGGCGGGGTCGACCTGACAGATCGGCCCGCCCGGCCCGCCGAGGATATCCACCCCGGCCTCCACCCGCACCGCCCTGAGAATCGAAAGGCCGACACGCCCGGTTGCGGCCGTGCGCCACGAATCCGCCGGGCACGGGTTCGGGTCAAAGGCGCGGGGTGCCTCGGCGGTGAATCCGACAAGCACCCCGACATCGACCCGGCGCGCAGGTGGTTCGGGCTGTGCTCCCGCGACACCTGCCATTGCCACCAGGGCAAGGCCCAGGAGGCGCCACGAAGGTCTCGCCGTCAATGCCGGTGCGCCGCGTCCCCCGCACCCTTCGCGATCATCAGGTGGTGTTCGGTGTGATGCGCGCCCTGCACCATCAGCCCGATGAAGCCCAGCCCGCGGATGCGCGCCTCGGTCGCGGTATCGGCCGCGTCGCGCGCCACCACCGAGAACTGCACCCCGCCCTCCACTGGCGTCACCGCCGCGCGCCAGGGGCCGGCCCGCTCCAGCATCGGCGCATGGGCTGGCACCATCCGCCGGATCGCCTCCATGGCGCGCCCAGTTCCGGTCACTGTCATCACCAGGCCCCCGGCCGTCGGGGTGGCGCTGACCACCGACCGCAGGGTCAGGTCGTCCATGTCCATCAGGTGCTGGCGCAGCGCCTCGAGGTCTACCTTGGCCCAGTCGGTCGTCGGGTCCGCTTCCAGGATCTGGACGATCTCGGCAATCGCCGCGAACGCCGCCTGGCCCGACTCGGTGGCCTTGGGTGCCTCGTGCTGCATGTCGGGCGTATGCACCATGCCGGGCACATGCTGGTGGGCGGGTGGGGTCTGGGCGGCGAGCGCCGCCGGCATAACGATCAGGGCAACAAGCATCAGGCGAGACATCGTGGCGGCTCCAGTTGAGGTGGCGGAAGTATAGCGGGGCTCGAGTGTCGCTTCAGCGACGGAGCGGGAGACCCGCCGGGTACCAGCATCGGGCATTCCGGAGGAATGCCCTTACGTGGAGGCCATCGTGCCGGCGGAATGCCCTTGCGACGAGACCTCCGCGCCACATCATAGGCCCTTACGCGAGGGTCAGTGAGCCTTGGGGCGGTGTGCGCTGGGGCCGATCCTGCCATGCTTGATCTTCGGTGTCTGTTCGGGTATGGTTTCCCCTATGTTCCCCCACCTCCACGTCCACTCCCACTTTTCCCTCGGCGCTGGTGCCTCCTCCCCCGAGGTCCTCGTCGAGGCCGCCCGGCAGCGGGGCTTGACCGCCCTGGCCTGCACCGACACCAACGGCGTCTATGGCGCCGTGGAGTTCCAGCAGGCCGCGGAGGAGGCGGGCGTACGGCCGATCCTGGGGGCGCATCTCGTGAGCGGAGGACAGGAGGCCGTGGTGCTGGCCGAAGATGAGCGCGGCTGGGCCGCCCTCTGCCGCGCCGTCACCGGCATCCACTGGCACCGCCGCCACCCGAAGGCGCACCCCTTCGCGCTCTCGGCCCAGCTCGCCACCGACCGCGCCGGGCTGGCCGTGCTCACCCGCGATATTGATCTGCTCGAGCGCCTCGTCCAGCTCTCCGGCCCCGAGGGGCTGTTCGCCGAACTGGTGCCCGGCCGCCAGCGTCACCAGGTGCTCGCCACCGCGCGCCGGCTCGGCGTGCTGCCGGTGGTCACCAACGCGGTGATGTTCGCGCACCCCGAGGGGTGGGCACGTCACCGCCTGCTGGTGGCCATCGCGCAGAACAGCACCCTCTCCACCCTGCCCGCCGAGTCCGTGGCCCCGCGCGAGGCGTGGCTCAAGCCGGAAACCGAGCTGGCGCGCCACTTTCCCGACTGTCCGGAAGCGATGGACAATGCCATGGCGCTGGCCGACCGCTGCCGCTACCGGATCCCGATCGGGCGGATCATCCCGCCGCGCCTGGCCGCGGCCGAGGATGCCTTCGCGCGGCTGCGCGCCCTGGCGTACGAGGGCGCCGAGCGGAAGTACGGTACGGTGGCGCCACTGGTGCGGGACCGGCTGGAGCACGAACTGGCGATCATCGCCGCCAAGCAGTTCGCCGACTATTTCCTGGTGGTGCGGGATATTGTGCTCCACGGCCCCACCCACTGCGGCCGCGGCTCCGTGGCCAACTCGGTGGTGAGCTACTGTCTCGGCATCACCCATGTGGAGCCGCTCGGCGCTGGGCTCCTCTTCGAGCGGTTCCTGAACCCGGAGCGCAAGGATCCGCCCGACATTGATCTTGATTTTCCGTGGGACGAGCGCGACAACGTGCTGGCGTATGTCTTCCGCCGCTACCCGATGCCGCGCGCCGCGATGGTGGCCAATCACAACACCTTCAAGCTGCGCGGCGCGCTGCGCGAGGTGGCCAAGGTGCATGGCCGCCCCGCCGGCGAGATCCGCGAAGTGACGCGACGGATTCCCTGGTACTCCGATGACGTGCCGATCGGCGAACTGCTGGCCACGCACCCCAACTACAAGGGCCTCAACCTGCCCGCCTACTGGCAGGAGCTGGCCGCCAGCGCCACGCCCCTGGTCGGCACCCCGCGCCACCTCTCGCTGCATCCGGGCGGAGTGGTGATCGTGCCAGGCGCACTGACTGACTACGTGCCGATCGAGCCGGCGGTGAAGGAACTCACCGACGCACCCGACCTGGTGGTGCCGGTCATCCAGTTCGAGAAGGACGGCGCCGAGGATGCGGGGCTGGTCAAGATTGACCTGCTGGGCAACCGCTCGCTGGCGGTCATTCGTGATGGCATCGCCGCAGTGGCCACCAACACTGGCCGCCAGCTCGACTACACCAGCCAGGAGGCCGGCGAGGACGCGGCCACGCGTGAGCTTTTCCGCACCGGGCGGACGATGGGGGTGTTCTATACCGAGAGTCCGGCATCGCGGGCGCTCTGCGTCAAGAGCCAGGCGGAGAGCTTCGAGCTGCTGGTGCTCAACACCAGCATCATCCGGCCGGCGTCGAACAAGTGGATCAAGGTGTACCTGGAGCGGTTGCACGGCGGTGATTACCAGCCGGTGGATCCCTGCCTGCGCGACGCGCTGGGTGAAACCTTCGGGGTGATGGTCTACCAGGAGGATGTGGTGAACGTGGCGGCGGTCTTTGCCGGGATGCCGCTGGCCACCGGCGACGGGCTGCGCAAGGCGCTCAGCAAGAAGCGGCCGACGCGGGCGCTGGCCACCTATGCCGACGAGTTCATGGCGGGATCGCTGGCGCTGGGGCGCGACCCGAAGATCATCGAGCAGGTCTGGCACCAGGTGCTGTCGTTTGCCGGCTACAGCTTCTGCAAGGGGCACTCATGCAGCTACATCCAGGTGGCGCAGCAGTCCGCGTTCCTCAAGGCGCACTATCCGGCGGAGTTCTTCGCGGCGGTGCTGGCCAACGGCGGCGGGTTCTATCACCCGTTTGCCTACGTGGCGGAGGCCCGGCGTGCCGGGCTGACCATCCTGCCGCCCGATGTGAACGCCAGCGAGTACCGCACCACCGGTCGCGGCCGCGAGCTGCGGATCGGCTTCCAGTTCGTGAAGGGGCTGGGCCTGGCGGGGGTGGAGGCGATCCTCAACGGCGGGCGGCCGTATGCCTCACTCCACGACCTGCGCACGCGCTCCGGCATCGGCGCCGAGGACCTGCGGCTGCTCATCAAGGTGGGGGCGCTGGACGGAATCGCGGGCGGGATGACGCGGCCGGAGATGTTATGGGGGGTGGACGCGGCGGAAGGGAGAAGGGAGAAGCGAGAAGCAAGAAGTACGGTGGCGCTGGCCGCGCAGGGGGAGCGGGGTGGTCTTCTCCCTTCTCCCTTCTCGCTGCTCGCTCTGCCACCGCGTCTCCCCGAGTACTCCACGGAACGTCGGCGGGAAGACGCCTACGCCCTGCTCGGCTTCCTGACCGACGCGCACCCGATGGAGCTCTACCGCGAGCAGCTCCGCCGTTGGCGGCTGACGCCCAGCACGGCACTCCATCACCATGTCGGGCAGACAGTCCTCTGCGTCGGCATGCTCACCACCGCCAAGCCGGTGCACACCGCCAAGG
>JBHEPH010000114.1:0-5710 GCA_046260395.1 Gemmatimonadales bacterium | reverse complement strand
GCGTGGCTTCGGGGGCCGCCACGGCGTAGGTCAGCTCGCGCGCGTGCCAGACGGCGCGGCCCCCGGTGGGCCGGCGCACCGTATCGAGGCCGAGGGCGGCGATCCGCTCGCGGTCGTAGCGGCGCAGGGCGGGCTCGTGGCGGCCGAACGAGAGGCAATGCGGGTGCCAACGATAGAGCCGCATCACCACCGCGCCCTCCCCGGCCGCGAGGTCGAGGAGGGCGCGATCGATGGCCATGTTGGCCCAACCGGGGCGGGGCGTCTCATCCCGCCACAGGAGCAGGGGGGCGATCGGGTCAGTCGGCGTAATCATCCACCGGCGGGCAGGTGCAGACCAGGTTCCGGTCGCCGTAGGCGCCGTCAATCCGGCTGACGGTTGGCCAGACCTTGTGCTCCCGCGTCGCGGCGGAGGGGAAGCCCGCGCGCTCGCGGCCGTAGGGGCGGCTCCAGTCGTCGGCCAGGACCACCTGCATGGTGTGGGGGGCGTGGAAGAGCAGGTTGTTGCCTCTGGCGGCCGCGCCGGTTTCGATCTCGCGAATCTCCTCGCGGATGCTGATCAGGGCATCGCAAAAGCGGTCGAGCTCGGCCTTGGGTTCGCTCTCGGTGGGTTCGATCATCAGGGTGCCCGCCACCGGAAACGAGACGGTCGGCGGATGGAAGCTGTAGTCGATGAGCCGCTTGGCCACGTCCTCCACCTCGATGCCGCCGCTCTGCTTGAACGGCCGGAAATCAATGATGCACTCGTGGGCAATGAGCCCCTTGTTGCCGGTGTAGAGGGTGCTGAAGTGACCCTGCAGCCGCCTGGCGATGTAGTTGGCATTCAGGATGGCCAGGCGGGTGGCCTCGGTCAGGCCGTCCGGGCCCATCATGGCGATGTAGGCCCAGGAGATGGGCAGGATCGAGGCGCTGCCCCAGGGCGCGGCCGAAATGGTGCCGCACGCCTGCGCGTGGCCGAGATCCACGACCGGGTGGCCGGGGAGGAACGGGGTCAGATGCTCGGCCACCCCGATCGGCCCCATACCGGGCCCGCCGCCGCCGTGCGGGATGCAGAAGGTCTTGTGCAGGTTCAGGTGGCAGACGTCGGCGCCGATGTCGCCGGGGCGGCAGAGGCCGACCTGGGCGTTCATGTTGGCGCCGTCCATGTAGACCTGGCCGCCGTGCTCATGGATGATCCGGCAGACCTCGACGATGGTGTCCTCGAAGACGCCGTGGGTGGAGGGGTAGGTCACCATCAGCGCGGCCAGGTTGGCGGCGTGCTCCTCCGCGCGCGCGCGGAGGTCGGCGATGTCAATGTTGCCGTTCGGGTCGGTCTTGACCACCACCACGCGCATCCCGGCCATCACCGCGCTGGCGGGGTTGGTGCCATGCGCCGATTGCGGAATCAGGCAGACGTTGCGGTGCGAGTCCCCCCGGCTCCGGTGCCAGGCGCGGATCACCAGCAGGCCGGCATACTCGCCCTGCGAGCCGGCATTCGGCTGCAGCGAGATGGCGTGGAACCCGGTGATTTCTGCCAGCCAGGCTTCCAGGTCGGCGAACATGCGGGCGTACCCCTTGGCCTGGTCCACCGGTGCAAAGGGATGCATGCCGGCAAACTCCGGCCAGCTCACCGGCACCATCTCCGTGGTGGCGTTGAGCTTCATGGTGCAGGAGCCGAGCGGGATCATCGCCGCGGTCAGCGAGAGGTCCTTCGATTCCAGGCGACGGATATAGCGGAGCATCTCCGTCTCGGAATGGTGCCGCCGGAAGACCGGGTGGGTCAGGTAGGGCGTGGTGCGGACCAGCGAGGCCGGCAGGGCGGTCGCGTCGGCCAGGGAGGGCGCGTCCTTGCCCAGCGCAAAGACCTCCACCAGTTCCTGGAGGTCGCGATCGGAGGTGACCTCGTCCAGCGAGACCCCGATCCGCTTCTTGTCAATGGTGCGGAGGTTGATGCCGCGCTTGAGCGCCGCCTTCACCAGCTTGCGGCCCAGCGGCCCGCCGGTCTCGACGGCGATGGTGTCGAAAAAGGTCTCGTGACTGAGTGTATAGCCCAGTGCCTTGAGCGCCGCCGCCAGCGAGGCGGTGCGACGATGGATCGCCGTGGCAATGGCCCGGATCCCGTCGGGACCGTGATAGACGGCGTACATGCTGGCCATCACCGCCAGGAGCACCTGCGCCGTGCAGACGTTGCTGGTGGCCTTTTCGCGGCGGATATGCTGCTCGCGGGTCTGCAGCGCCATGCGGAGTGCCGGGCGATCCTCGCGGTCCCGGGAGACGCCGATCAGCCGCCCGGGGATGTGCCGCTTGTGGGCATCCCGCGTGGCGAAGAAGGCTGCGTGGGGGCCGCCGTAGCCGAGCGGGACGCCAAAGCGCTGCGTGTTGCCGACGCAGACGTCGGCGCCCCATTCACCCGGCGGGGTCAGCAGTGCCAGGCTCATCAGGTCGGCCGCCACGGTGACGAGCGCCCCGGCGGCGTGGGCCTTTTCCACCAGCGCACGGTAATCGTGCACGCCGCCGTCAGTAGCCGGGTACTGGAGCAGCGCCCCGATGACGCCCTTGCGGAACTTCATCTTGGCGGGTGGCTGCACCAGCGTCTTGACCCCGCGGGCCTCGGCGCGCGTCTCGACGATGGCAATCGTCTGGGGGTGGCAGCCGGCGTCAATCAGGTAGATCGGCTCCGGGGCGTCGCCGCCCGGCGCCACCGCGAGTGTCATCGCCATCGCCTCGGCGGCGGCGGTGCCCTCGTCGAGCAGCGACCCGTTGGCGATCTCCAACCCGGTCAGATCGGAGACCATCGTCTGGAAATTGAGGATCGCCTCGAGACGGCCCTGGGAGATCTCCGGCTGGTAGGGCGTGTAGGCGGTGTACCAGCCGGGATTCTCGAGGATGTTGCGCTGGATGACGCCGGGCACGCGGCAGTCCGAGTAGCCCATGCCGAGGTACGAGCGGAACCGCCGGTTCTCGGCGGCCATGGCGCGCAGGTCGGCCAGCGCCTCGGTTTCGGTCCGGGCCGGCGGGAGCTGCAGCGCGTGGCGCAGCCGGATGCCAGCCGGCACGACGGTGTCAATCAGCGCGTCGAGGGTGGGATAGCCCAGGGTGTCGAGCATCGCGGCGATATCGGCCGGGCGGGGGCCGATGTGGCGGTCAACGAAGGTATGCACGGTCATTGGGGTGTCCGGCTGGTCGGGAAACAGCCGCGCCCCGGAGTGGAGACTCCGGGGCACGGCGGTGAGCAATGCGGGGTCATCCGGCGTCAGGCGCCGATATGGGACCGGTAGCCGGCGGCGTCGAGCAGGGCGTCCACCGCTGCGGCGTCGGCCAGCTTGAGGCGGATCATCCAGCCGTCACCATAGGGATCGCGGTTGACCACGGCGGGATCGGCATCGAGCGCCTCGTTGACCGCGACCACCGTCCCCGCAAGCGGGCTGTAGAGGTCGGAGACCGCCTTGACCGCCTCGATCGTGCCGAAGACGTCATGGGCCTTGAAGCTCTCGCCAGGCTTGGGGAGGTTCAGGAAGACGATGTCCCCGAGCTCGCCCTGGGCGTACTCGGTGATGCCGACCAGCACCTCGCCGGCGGTGTCAGTGGTTTTCACGTATTCGTGTTCGGCGGTGTAGCGCAGGTCGTCCGGCACGTTGGCCATCGGGTGGTGCTCCGGTAAAGTCCGGGTGGAGGATACTGGCGGGGTGCCCGTGGGTCAAGCGCGGGCGCGGGCGGCGATTTCATCCCAGACGCGACGCGCGGCGGTCTCCAGGTCGGCCTCGCTGCCGGCATTGTCGATGATGAAATCGCTTCGCGCCCGCTTGTCCTCACTGGGCATCTGCGTGGCGATCAGCCGGTCGGCCTCGGACGGGGCCATGCCGCGCAGGGTGACCAGGCGGTCCCGGCGGATCGCAACCGGGGCCTCCACCAGCACGACACCATCGAACGCATCGGGATCGGCCGCCTCGAAGAGCAGCGGAATGTCGCTCACCACCACGCTCGCCCCGCGCGCCGCCGCCTCGGCGATGAGCTTCTCGCGCCTGGCCACCACGGCCGGGTGGACGATGGCCTCCAGCGCGGCGCGCGCGTCCGGGTCGTCGAGCACGCGGCGTCGCAGGGCGGGGCGGTCGAGTCGCCAGTCCGGGCGGAGGATGTCGCGACCGAAGTGCCTCACCATCTGCACCAGGACCGGCTGACCGGGCTGCTGCAACTCATGCACGATGGCGTCGGCGTCAATGATCGTGGCGCCCCACTCGGCGAAGAGCCGAGCCACCGACGACTTGCCGGCGGCGATGTTGCCGGTCAGTGCGAGGTGGATCATGGGCGGAACTGCCGTTGCGGTTGGCGGTGGAGTTCGTGGTGGGCGAGAGGGAACTGCGAAGCTCCGGTGACCGGGTGGGCTCCACACATCGTGAGAGGGAACTGCCAAACTCCAGAGACCGGGTGGGCTCTACGCTTGGTGAGCGGGACCCGCGTAAGTCCGGTGGAATGCCAGCGCTCTTCGCCTCGTGAGAGGGGGCGCCCCGCGCGGTTGTTCCCTCTCACCGAGCGCCAAAACATACGGGTGAGCAGGGCTTCACAGCTCCCGCTCACCATGCGTTGGAGCCAGCGGATCGAGGAGCCCGACAGTTCCCGCTGTTCACATCAGCTCCGTCTGGTCATGATCCACTTGCGGCACGTCGTGGCAGTGCCGGCAGCGCGCCTCGTACGACTCGGCCCCCCCGACCTGGATCACCGGCGCCTGCCATGGGGCGGGCGCGCCGTCCACGAGGCGCTGGTTGCGGCAGGCCAGTTCCCCGCACACGACGCAGATCGCGCGCAGCTTGGTCACCTCCTCGGCGACGGCCATGAGCAGGCCCATGGCGCCGAAGGGCACGCCGCGGAAGTCGGTGTCGGTGCCGGCCAGGATGACGCGCACGCCGCGTCCCGCCAACACCCCGGCCACCTCCACGATGGCGTCATCGAGGAACTGCGCCTCGTCGATCGCGACGACTTCGGTGTCGGGCTGCACCTGGCGGAAGATCTCGGCGGCACTGTCAATCGGCACCGCCTCGATGGTGCGCCCGTCGTGACTGGAGATGGTGAAGAGCCCGGCGTAGCGGGCATCGAGGTGCGACTTGAAGACCTGGATGCGACGGCGGGCGATCAACGCGCGGCGGACCCGGCGGATCAGCTCTTCGCTCTTGCCGCTGAACATCACTCCGGCGATCACCTCGATGGCGCCGGCGCGCGCAGGTTGCATCATGATGGAGGGACTCGGTGAGGGCAATAAGGGCGACCGGGGAGGATAGCGGCCGGACCCGGGGTGGTCAAGCGAGCGGATGCCAAAACCGCCACATCTTGCGGTTTTTCGACCCCATGCCCCATATTCTCTTCATCCCGCGCCAATTCCGGCGTGTTTGTCGTCCCACCATTTCCCTATCGAAGGAGCCCCACGTGAATAAGCAGGAACTGGTCGAGGCGGTCGCGAAGAAGCTCGACACCTCCAAGGCGTATGCAGGTGAGGTCGTGGATCTCTTCTTCTCGACGGGCGGTATCATCGCAGGCGAGCTCAAGAAGGGTGGCAAGGTCCAGATCACCGGCTTTGGGAATTTCGAGACCCGCAAGCGCGCCGCGCGCCAGGGCCGCAACCCGCGCACCGGCAAGGCGATTGCCATCAAGGCCTCGATCAATCCGGTGTTCCGTGCCGGCAAGGGCCTCAAGGACCTGGTCAACAAGAAGCGCTAGGTCCCATCACCGCCAATTCGGCTCA
>JBHEPH010000113.1:324-5749 GCA_046260395.1 Gemmatimonadales bacterium | reverse complement strand
GGACCACAACCCCTCGCGGATCCCGAACCGACCCGCATGCGGGCCCCCAGCAGGGGGCGCCGCCAGAATGGACCCCACCATGCGTCTCACTTGGCTTTGCGCTGCCGCTGTCCCCCTCCTGCTAGCCGCCTGCGCCGAGTCGCCGCCGACCCAGCCATCCACGCTGGTCCCGACACTGGCGATCGGGCCGGCCCCCGAGGCGCAGATCAATCGCCTGATCAACACGTTGTTTCCCCCGAGAGAGAAGGGCGCGTGGTTTTCGGCCTTCGCCCGGGTGAAACATGCGGTGGCAAGCGGCGATGACGACCTGGCCCACACCGTTGCCATGGACTTCATCCGCACCCTGCTGGAGGCCCACTCAGGGGTGCTCCCACCGGGTACCGCGACTGCACTCCGGGACCTGGTGAACATGGTGGCCACTTTTGTGGGGCTGCCGGCGCCGCTTCAGGGCGCCAATCCCTTTGCCGGAGATGGGGCGGTTGCCGTGGTGGGGACCGCCGGGGGGCAGGTGATTGCCTCGAGCGGCTTCGGAGGAGTGACCATCCCGGCTGGTGCCTTGCCCGGCGAGGTGATCCTCGTCATTGAGCGCCTCCCCAACGGCTCCACCCCAGGAGCGGGGCCGCTGCCCACGTCGCTCCGGCAACTGCCGCTGTACTACAGGGTCTCCAGCGTGCCCGAGGTCAGCCACTTGGCTGTGCCGGTGACCGTGGGGATCTGCCAGCTGGAGGTGGGCGAGCCCTTTGGGCCGGCCACCCAGGCCGAGGCCAACCGCCTGCAACTGGCGCTGCCCGATGCCGGCGATCCGAGTGGGGTGATGCTGCTTCCGAGAGTGGCGGCGCCGTTCCTGGACTGCGACGGCGTGACGCTGACCGCGGCATCATTTGAATCAGGGGACAGATCGACGGTCGGGAAGGCGCTGGAGATGGTGCGGCAGGGAGGTGTCGGGCTGCTCGGCCTGTTCCGTCCATCCGCTGCCCACGCCATTCATGGCGGCCTGGGCGGGACGACCTCGGCGTTCGGTCCCTTCGGTGCGGTGGTACCGGGCGGAATTGTTCCAGAACATGGTATTCTGGCAGTGGGCGTTGAACATGGCTGCCTCCTGGACTTGAGCGGGACCACCTCTTGCTGGGGTTTGCAGCCATACACCGGCACCGGCGGCCCGCCTGACTTTTTGTCGGTGCTGCCCCGTACTCCAGTCGCCGGATCACCAAGCTTCACCTCGGTTGTGACCAACGGAGGATCGTACACCTGCGGTCGCACTCCCGGGGGAGGCGACATGTGCTGGGGCAGGGATCCCGCCATTGCGTTACCGACTGTCCCGACGGCGCTAGGCCACGGACCCTACCTCCAGGTGTCACCCGGAAACCTGCTGGCCTGTGCCTTGACCCCATCCAATTCCGCGGTCTGTTGGGGGAATAACGGGGCCGGCCAATTGGGGAATGGCACCAGCGGCGTCTCGAGTACGACTCCCGTGGCAGTCGCCACAGCCCTCACCTTCGAGGTCGTCCAAGCGGGTTGGATTCACGCCTGCGCCCTGACCTTCGCTGGTGAGGTACACTGCTGGGGTGATTGGCAGGGAATAAGTTCGGCTGTCCCACCGGACCTGACCCCCGTGCCTGTGCCCGGTGGCCTCGTATTCAGCCGGCTTTATGCCGGCTGGACCCATACCTGCGGCATCACCGACACCGATGAGACCTGGTGCTGGGGAGACAATGCAAGCGGGCAGCTGGGCTCCGGCGCCGCAGATGTGGGCGGGGGGACGCCGGTTAGGGTCGTGGGAGGGCACGCCTTTGTCATGATCGCGACAGGTAGAGGATTCAGCGCGAACGGTGTGGGAGCCGGGCATACCTGTGGGCTCACCCACCAGGGGCAGGTACTCTGTTGGGGACTTAACGACGAGGGACAGCTCGGGAACGGCTCTACCACCAATACTCTAGACCCGACCCCAATCTCCTCGACTGAAGTGTTTGTGGCGATCGGGGGTTCTGGGGCCAAATCCGCCTGCGCGGTGACGATCGACCGCAGAGTGTTCTGCTGGGGGCGTAACTCGCAAGGTCAGCTCGGCTCGGGGGTGGCCGGAGGGTTCTCATCTGTTCCGGTCCTGGTGCCTTGATGGCTCGGGGCCGCCCAACGTCAGCATGAGCTACATCGGGAGCGATTCGTTTTCGCCCCAGGTGGCCTACATGATGGGTGGGCTCCAGTTCCGGGAGCTCCACCGGGACCTGGTCGATTCGGGGCAGATGACCAGCCGACAGTTCCATGACCGAATCCTCCAGGGGGGGATCATGCCGGTGGAAATGGTGCGGGCTCGGCTGACAGGGGCGTCTTTGAGCCGGGACTACCAAGCGGGTTGGCGGTATCTGGGCGATCCGTTGAGCCGGGAGTAGTCTAGTTTCCTGACTTTTCCACCAATCGGCAGACCCTCGCGGGTGGGAAGGGATTCGCATACCTAAAGCAACTTCTCCGAGACTTCACCTATCGCGTGAGGTCCGTGATGCATCACTTCAAGGCGAAGTGGACAACATGGACACGTCCAGGTATTCGGGGTGGTCAGATCTCTGCTTGAGCGGTCGAGCTGGGGCCTGGTCGGGCCTCTACGGCGCTGCTGATATAGTATGTATAAGATGTATTATGTTAAGTTACTCTGTTGAAATGTGTGGGAAACCCCTGCCAATGGTGGGAAACCACCGGCGTGACACAGCAAAGGCGAGGCAACCACCGCTGGCTGCCCCGCCTCCTTTCCCCCACAGTGATATTCCGAGGGCGGACCCGGCCAACGGGACGGATTTACCCATCAGACTCCGTCCAGCTCGCCCGTAAAGACCAGCCTGCCCTCTCCGCAGAGCCAGACATCCTCCGACAGGTTGCCCTCGATGCGGCCCGCCACGGCCAGCTCTGACCCGCTGGCGGTCGTCATCCGGACCGGCAATTCGACCAGCCCCTGGGAAGCCAAGGCGAAGGCGGCGCAGATCGTTCCGGTACCGCAGGCCATCGTTTCCCCCTCGATTCCCCGCTCGTAGGTGCGGATCCGCCAGGCTGGCCCCCCAGGGCCTCGGGTGACCCCCACGAAGTTCACGTTCGTGCCTCCTGGGGCGAACTGGGGGGCAAAGCGGAGCTCCCGGCCACGAGCGGCCACGTCAACCGCCGCCAGGTCCTCCACCAGGATGATGAGGTGCGGGACACCGATATCGCCGAGCCAGGCCCTGCCGGACTCGCCAGCCACCCAGTCCAGCTCGACTCCCGGCGGCACCGGGAATGCCGGGAACCGGAGTTCGGCCATGTGTCCAGGCCCCACGCACCGGGTCTGGAGGTCTCCGGCATCGGTCCGGAGGGTCATGCCCTTCGGTTCGGCCATCCCGAGCCGCACCGCCAACCTCGTGCTGCACAGCGAGGCGTTCCCACAGAGGGCGGCCCGACCACCGTCCGCGTTGAAGTAGTGCATCCGGACGACGTTCTCACCCTCGGGCTCCAGGAGGACCAGGCCGTCCGCACCGACCCCGTTCCGTCGGTGGCAGGCGGCTGCAATGCGGTCCCCGGGCCATGCCGCCAACGGCGCCACGCGACCGTCCACGAACACGAAGTCGTTGCCCGAGCCGGTCATCTTGAAGAATGGGGTGCCCATCAGAGCTTCCCGACCAGGTGCTGGATCCGGATCCACCAGACCATCCAGACTGCCTCCCGGACGATCTTCTTGCTCATCTTGCTCTGCCCCGCCACCCGGTCAACAAACACGATCGGTACTTCCTGGAGCCGAAAGCCAAGCTTCCAGGCCCGGAAGCTCATCTCGATCTGGAAAGCGTAGCCGTTGGAGCGGACCCGTTCCATCGGGATGCGCTCCAGCACCCTCCGGTGGAAGCACTTGAAGCCGCCAGTGGCATCCGTCAGCGGCAGCCCGGTGATCCACCGGACGTAGATGTTCGCCCCATACGACAGCAGCAGCCGCGACATCGGCCAGTTGATGACGTTCACCCCGGTCTTGTAGCGCGACCCGATGGCAAGGTCCGCGTCCTCCGTGGCCTTGATCAGGTCGAGCAGGTACTTCGGGTCGTGCGAGAAATCGGCGTCCATCTCGAAGATCCGGTCGTACTGGCGTTCGATGGCCCAACGGAACCCGGCCAGGTAGGCACGGCCAAGTCCCTGTTTCTCCGGTCGGTGGAGCACATGGACGCGGTCGGCATACCGGGCGACGAGGTCATCCGCAATCCGTCCCGTCCCGTCCGGCGAATTGTCGTCCACCACCAGGACCTGCAGACGCGGATCCTGGGCCAGGATCAGGGGGACGATCTCCCCCAGGTTCCGGCTTTCGTTGTAGGTCGGCAGGACGACGAGGAATCGCTCAGCCATCCGCAGACCTCCGCCGCTCCCGGATCCCCGGAACGACGATCAACAGACAGGCGGCCAGCGCGGCCCCGAGGCTGATGCCCTTGAACCGGTCATGATGCCGGGAGACGTATTCGAATACCACCTCGCGCGCGCCGGGCGGAAGCTCCACACTCAGCAGGGTGTGATGAGCGCGGTGCACCGGGACCGGCTCCCTGTCCACCCTGGCCTGCCAGTCTGGATACCAGTTCTCAGCCACCACCAGATAGGTGGTCCGGTCATCACGGCCCTCGAGGGTCACCCGGATCTTCCCCGGGCTCCACTCGGCCAGCGTGGCCGAAATCGTTGCCGGCGGAGGGAGGGCTTCTCCCAGCTCTGCCGGCACAACGGACGTGGTGTCGGAGTAGAGGGCAATCTCCATCACGGGAAAGCGCGGATCCGTGGCCGCCTGAAGTGCCTCCGCCTCGGGAACCTTGAGGGCGCCGGCCATGACCCGCACGTACGGCGGGATGGTATCCGCCTCGTAGAGATAGCCCTCCCGACCCAGGATTGTTCGGGCCGGACCGAGCACCATGGTGTAGCCCGGGATCGGCTGGGGCTCGGGCAGCAGGATGTAGCGCACCGCGAAGAGGTCCCACATCGCCGGACTGATCTGCTGGGGCCAGTCGTTCTTGCCGCCGAGCAGGTCGTCGAAGGTCCGCAGCTCATTGCCGTGATACCCGAGAAGGGTCGGGATCTGGTACGCCATGAGCCAGCTCGGGGGGTAGACCTGGAGGCCGCCATAGCGCCCGGCAGGATTCCAGACCCGGTACGGAAGCGGCGCCTCCTTGATCCGGAGGGTGATGTCATCTTCCGCGAAGGTGATTTCCGCCCGGGGCTTGTAGGAGAGGAACGCCTGGTTGACGCTCCAGAGGTCGGCGGTCAGGACGAGGGCCACGGCGACGGCGGCGGGCAGGCCGCGCAGGCTGCCCCCGCGAATGGCGAAGAGCACCAGCCCCCCGGCCAGCATCACCACCAGCAATCGGACTGACCCCAGGCGGAGCTCCTCGGCGTTGGCCATCACCGCCGGCAGCCGACCCGGCTCGGCCAGTCCCTCCGCCACGGC
>JBHEPH010000113.1:0-314 GCA_046260395.1 Gemmatimonadales bacterium | reverse complement strand
ACCCCGCCGATCGCAGTGAATGCCCACAACAGGCGGCGCGGCGGGGCCCCCGCCCCACCCCACGCCAGTGCCGCCAGCGCCACGACCAGTGCGCCGAGGTACTCGGTGTGCATCTTGAACGGGTTGCTCCCCCAGTAGTGCTCCAGGACCCCATTGAACTGTGGCAGCACGGTGGTGGCCAGTTCGAGGGGCGCGAACGACCAGGAGGTCGCGTACTCCCACCCGCGGCTCGGTCCCTCGGCAGCGCGCGGCGACCAGGGGATGTATTCGTAGAACGGAAAGACCTGCACGGCGGAAATCAGCAGGCCCAGCAG
>JBHEPH010000112.1:0-6534 GCA_046260395.1 Gemmatimonadales bacterium | reverse complement strand
GCAGGTGATCCTCGAAAGTAGGGGGGGCGCCAACTGGAGTCCACCGCAGCAGTCATGTTAGGATTCAGCGATCCCCTCTCCCAGCTCACTGGAGCAATGCGATGCCGATCGCTACCCTGATCCGTCCACGCCGGCTGATCATTTTGGCCCTTCTCGGGTTCGTGGTTCTCGCCACGGTCACGTGGCTGGTCCTCCGCCGGAGTGGGGGGGAGCAGGTTCAGGTCGAAGCGGACTGGTTCACGGATGAATCCGGCGCGCGTTTCATTGCCGGCACCGTCGCCAACCGCACCCGCGAGTCCTACGCCCACCTCCGGGTCGAGATCACCCTCCTCGACTCGGCCGGAACGGGGATCGGAAATACCTTCGCCACCGCAACCTCGCTGGAGGCGGGAGAGACCTGGGAGTTCCGCGCCCCGGTAAGCCTGCCGGCGGCGACCAGCTTCCGCGTCGAGGGAGTGTCCACCGCCGGGGGGCCTCCTGACCCCTGAGCCCCCGCCCCGCAGCAACCCTGCCCGCCGGGTCGCGCTCCTCCGCGGGATCAACGTGGGCGGCAAGCACCGCGTGCCGATGGCGGAACTCCGGCAGGCCGCCGAGGCGCTCGGCTGGACGGACGTCCAGAGTTACATCCAAAGCGGCAACCTGGTGTTTGCGGCGGCTGGACAGGCCGCCGCTTTCGAGCGCACTCTCGAGGCGGCGATCGCGAAGCGATTCGGGCTCGCGATCCCGGCCATGGTGCGGACGGCCCGCGAGTGGCTGGGCTACCTGGGCAAGAACCCCTTTCCCGACGCCAGCGCTTCTGAACCAGGTCTCGTGATGCTGGCGCTGTCGAAGGCCCCCCTCGCGGCAGGGGCGGCCGCCGCCCTTCAGGGGCGTGCCATGGATGGGGAACGCGTTCAGGAGTCAGGAGGGGCGCTATGGATCTACTTCCCCGGGGGGTCGGGACGATCCAAGCTCTCGCCGGCCCTCATGGACCGGCTGGCGGGCTCCCCGGTGACGATGCGAAACTGGCGGACGGTGGTGAAATTGGGTGAACTGCTGGGATGCTGAGGTCCGGGCGGCGGTTCAGTCGTCCTGGGGCGTGGTTGAGCGCCGCCGCGCCCGTTCCACGCGCATCCCCACCAGCCCGGCGGCCACGAGGCCGAGGGCGGTGAACATGATCCCGGAGGGGATTTTCGGCCCCGGATCCGGGGCGGCACAGAGCCCGGACAGAATGCAGGCCTCGGGGCCCAGCACCTGGAGGAGGAGTGACATCAGCATGATGTAGGGTAATATACGCGGCCCGCCAGGCATCCGCACATATGGGGGGGCCGCCGCCGGCTGTGTGAACCGGATCGGCACATCACGTCACCATGGTACTGGACCCTTATCCAATCGAATACACCTCGACAACCCCTGGAGGCAGGATGCGGTTCCCCGTCCGAGTTGTGCTGGCAGTTTCAGTTGTCTCCGCCCTCCTGGCTGGCTGTGGTGGGGAGGACACCACCGGTCCGGGCGGCCTGGAGCTCGGCACCTACACCGCCACGACCTTCAGCGTGACCCCCGCCGGAGAGGCCCCGATCAACGTGCTGGGCGCGGGGGGGAGCCTCGTGATCACGCTGCAATCCGGAGGAACCACGACCGGCACGCTGACGGTGCCGGGCAGCATTACCGGTGGCGCGACATTTGTGGCCAGCATGGCCGGGACCGTGACGGTGACCAGCTTGACCGTCACGTTCGAGCAGGCGGCAGACAGCTTTGTGCGGGACCTGACCTGGTCGCGCCAGGGACAGGTCATCTCCGTGACCAACCAGGTGGTGGCGGGAAACAGCTACACGATCGCGCTGCAGCGGTTCTAGTCGCTCCGGCCAGCGCCGGAGGCGCCACGCGATTAGATTTCTCAGTGGCGTCTCAGGGAAGGTGGCGCCCCCTGCCGTCCTCCACCGGGGAGTTGTCGTGTCGAATTTCAAGTCCGAGCAGCACCGTATCGAGGTGCACGGACGGACGTTGCATTTCGTGGCGTATGAGGGTCACCCTGAGCATGTCGGGCGTGGTGAAGCTGCCGAAGGACCGATGTGGTACCTGATGTGCGAGGGGCACCGGAAAGCGGTGATGCCCCACACCGCCGGCCAACCCGCCGCGGAGCGCGACGCCGCCCTGCTGAAGTGGGCGATGGCGAATGCGATTGATCCCAACGCGGTCCGGCGCCCTCGGGCGAGGGCCGTGCCACAGGACGTGGAATAGCGTACGGGCGCGCCTCAGGCGCGCCCCTCCTATTTCCGCCCCGCCGATCGTACGGGCGCGCCCGTTGGGCGCGCCCCTACATTCATCCCCGCCCCGCCCTCAGCCGCTCCAACCGCTGGCTCACCTCCCGCACCTGCGGCTGCATTTCCGGCTCGGCGTTGCGCCAGAGATTCACGAAGCGGGCGTAGGCGGCGATCGCCGCGTCAATCTCACCACGATCCTCATGCAATTCGCCGAGGCGGCGCAGCGCCATCGGCAGCCACACGGCGTCTTCCTGCGGCGTCAAGTCAGGCATGTCGACGAAACGCCGGTAATACGTGTGTGCTGAATCCGCTCGACCCGCCTGGTCATGCGCCCAGGCCAGCCGGGCGAGGATCGCCCGCGGTTCCCCGGCAAAGCCACGGTCGGCCACGTGCAGACGCCCCACGGCGGTGTCCCATTCGCGCGCCGCCAGCGCCGCCTGCGCGCCAACATAGGCGATGTTCGCCGGTTGGTCGCTGGTAAAGCGCGCCTGATCCTGCTCAAACCCAGCCAGGGCCTGGCGAGCGACGTCGGCGTCACCAATGATCCCCGCGACTTCTGCCAGCTGCCGCCAGGGCCGCTCGGCGGCATCCAGCGAGGTCAGGGGCGCCTCCGCCAAGGCACGGCTGAGGGCCTGTCGGGCAGAAGCCAGGTCCCCCACCCCTCTGGCCAGTACCTGGGCGGAGTCCATTCCCGCCTGTAGCCGCACAACGCCCGGGGACATCCCGCGCGCCGCGGCCGAGGCGCGGCGGGCGACCCAACCCATGGCGTCCCGCGGGCGTCCGCGCAGGAGGGCCAGGCGCCCGGTGGTGGAGGAGGCCCGGAACTGCTGGCGGAAGGTCCGGCCCTGGGTGAACGCCGCGCGCCCGATCGAGTCGGCCCGGTCAAGTTCGCCAAAGGCATAGTTGCGCCACCAGTTCGGCTCCCAGAAGTCATTGTTCCCCGGAAAGCGGGCCTCGAAGCGTGCAATGGTCGAGTCCACCACCTCCGGCGGCCGCCCGTTGATGATCTGGGTGAGGACGAGGTTGCCGAACGTCCCGCTGAATACTCGCGGCTGCTCGGCCGCCCGTCGGTAGAACTCTTCGGCGCGGACATCCTCCCGCCGCTCACCCAGAATGACGGCCGAGTTGTTGAGTGCGTGGGAACTGCCGGAATCGATGGCAAGCATCTGCGCGTAGGCGGCCAGCGCCCGGTCGAAGTCGGCCCCCGGACCGCGGAAGTAGTAGGAACCCTCGGTCATCAGGCGTTCCATTTCGGTCAGCCGGTCGCGGTGACGGAAGGCCGTTGCGATGGCGTCCACCGCGCGCTGCCGGTCGCGGCCCTCGTTCTGCAGGATAATGGAAAGCTTGCGCCAGGCCATGGCGAAGCCGGTGTCGAGCTCCACCGCCTCCTGGAGCATGGCGAGCCCGCGATCCGAGTCGCCCAGTTCATCCACGAGGCGAGTGCCCTCGACGTACTTCCGCAACGCCGGGAGCGACGGCGTGGTGACCCGTTCCAGCTCGTGGCTGGCGCGGATGCTTCGGAGCGACTCGCCGGCACGCTCGCGCACGGTGCGCGACAGGCGGCCGAGGGCCGGCAGGAGTTCGTCGTCGTTGGCGGCTTCGGCACGGAAGGAAGCCAGCTCGGCGCCATCCAATGCCGAGACCAGCCGGGCCGAGATCACGTAGCCCTGCCCCAGGCGGACCACCTCGCCATCCAGCACCGCCTTGGCACCCTCACGGGTGGCGATTTCACGGGCCAGCTCGTATTGCACCACGGTTTCCGGAGGGCGCTCCATGAGTCCGAGAACCTCTCGAAGCGTGGCGCGGCTCACCACGTTAAACGCCGCCGACTGGCCCAGGTCGGTCCGCAATGCTTCCGCCACCGTGGGGCCCAGTGCCTCGTCGGTGGCTGGCCCGCGGAAGTCGGCCACCACCAGCATCTCCCGCGCGCCGAGCACACCTTTGCCCTGCAGCGACCCCATCGGCCCGATGCCCATGGCCCGCAGCACCATGAACCCGATCACCAGCACCGCGAACGCCCCGACCGCCACGGCCCCTCCCAGCCAGGCGCGGCGCCAGGTCAGGTGCGGGCTCGCCTTCAGCGCGATGGTCGCCATGGTGCCGCGCGGTGGTGTGCCACCCGTGGCGGTGCGCCGCGGGGTGGCGGTATAGGTACGGTGGACAGTGCGCTGGACATACCAGGTAAAGAGCAGCACCGGCAGCCCGGCCAACATGACCCCGACCGAACCGGGGAGCACCCAGTCGGGCAGTCCGATGACCTCGGTGGCCGCCCAAGCCGTGAGCGCCATGCCCGCGGTGGCCGCCGCCCACAGCCCCAGCGCCTTGCCCAGTCGGATCCGGCCACCGCGCAGGATCGCCGGCGCCATCGCCACGGCGTCAGTGGAGGTGATCGTCTCCAGGTGCCGGCTCAGCTCGGCGGCACGCTGTGGCCGGTCCCCCGGCTCCTTGGCCAGGCATCGCATGATCAGGTCGGCCAGGCGGTCTGGACAATCCGGCCGCTGCACCAACAGGTCCGGCGGCGCCTCGTTCATGTGCGCGGCCAGCAGCCGGGTGGTGGTCGCGGCCCGGAACGGCGGCTCGCCGGCCAGGACCTCGTAGGCCATCACCCCGAAGGAGTAGATGTCGGTGCGGTGATCGGTGGTGGGGTCGCCCAGCGCCTGCTCGGGCGACATGTAGGTCGGGGTCCCGATTGACGTGCCCACCTGGGTCAGCGTGGCGTGGGACGCGGCGTCATCCGTCCGGGCGGCACTGATCGCCTTGGCGATACCGAAATCGGTGACGGTGGCGCTGTCCGCCGCCAGGAGCACGTTGTCGGGCTTGATGTCGCGGTGGACCACGCCCTGGTCGTGGGCATAGGCCAGGGCCCGCGCCACGTCGCGCAGGATGCTCACCGCCTGGCTGATGCCCAGGGGGCCCTGGTCCATGCGATCCCGCAGCGAATGGCCATCGACATAGGGCATTGTGAACCAGGGGAGGCCGTCCACGTCGCCGGCCGAGTGCACCGGCACCACGTGCGGATGCTGCAGTTGCGCCGCCAGCATGATCTCGCGCCGGAAGCGCTCGATCGAGAGCCCCGCGAGGAGTTCGGGGGCGAGGACCTTGATGACGACCTTGCGCCCCAGCGCAATCTCGGTCGCCACATAGGTGCGCGACATCCCCCCGCCACCGAGCTCGCGCTCGATGCGGTAGGTCGTCCCCAGGCTCCGCTCGAGGCGGTCGCGGATTTCGTCGGTCAGTTGGTGCTCCGTGGGTGTGATACCTGCTGTAGGGGCGCGCCCAACGGGCGCGCCCCTGCCCTTGTCAACCATCCCATCGTACGGGCGCGCCTCAGGCGCGCCCCTCCGATTTCGGCTCCGCCCATTGTACGGGCGCGCCCGATGGGCGCGCCCCTCCTATTCTCGCCCCGCCCTTTGTACGGGCGCGCCCGTTGGGCGCGCCCCTACATTCATCCCCGCCCCGCCCTCAACCTCTCCAACCGCTGGTTCACATCCCGCACCTGCGGCTGCAACTCCGGCTCGGCATCACGCCACAGGTTTACGAAGCGGGCGTAATTGGCGATGGCACGCTCGGTATCCCCCTTGGATTCGTAGAGCTCGCCGAGCCGCTTGTGGGTCCGCGCCAGCCATTGACCATCCATGTCGGGCTGGGGGTCTGGCGTGTCCACGTAGCGCTGGAGGTAGGCGATCGCAGAATCCGGACGTCCTGCCAGATCGTGGGCCCGCCCGATCTGCACCCACGCGTATCGGAAGTAGACGGAAACCCGGCGATCGGCCTCGTGCAGGAGGCGAATCGCATCGTCCCAGCGCCCGTCGGCCAGCGCCAGGTGCGCCTCATGAAACGCGCGGCGGCCCTCCGCATCGGCGGCCAATGCCGCCTGGTCCCGCTCGTACCCCTCGAGGGCCCGCCGTGCCAGCGCGGGGTCTCGGATCACAGCTGCCAGTCGGGCGAGCTCCCCCCAGGGACGCTCGCTCGGCGGAAGCTCATCGAGGGGGACACGGGCTTCCCCGCGAGCCAGAAACGCGCGTGCCGCCTGGGCGTCCTCGGAAAACAGGGCCGCGTAGTAAGCCGAGTCACCGGCGAACTGCAAGCGAGCGCCAGGGGACTGGAGTGCCCGGAGCATGGCCTCGGAATTCCTCGTCGTCAGGGCGAGCGCCTCCCGAGGCCGCCCGCGGATCTCGGCAATGCCAGCCAAGGCCCCCGTGGCGCGCGTCTGCTGGCGGAAGGTGCGCGCCTGCTGCGCCACCGCGCGGGCGACCGAATCCGCGCGGTCGAGGTCGCCCTTCCCCCACGC
>JBHEPH010000111.1:0-6657 GCA_046260395.1 Gemmatimonadales bacterium | reverse complement strand
CTTCCGCGACGTGCTTCGGCACTTCCTCATAGTGGTCGAACTGCATCGAGTACACCGCGCGGCCCTGGGTCATGCTGCGGAGCGTGGTGGAGTACCCGAACATCTCGGCCAGCGGGACGTCGGCGGCCACCACCTGGGCCTCGCCGCGCTGGGTCATGCCGCCGATCTTGCCGCGACGGCTGGACAGGTCGCCCATGACATCGCCGAGGAACTCGGCGGGGGCCACGACCTCGACCTCCATGATCGGCTCCAGCAGCACCGGGCCCGCCGAGCGGGCCGCCTCCTTGAAGGCCATCGACCCGGCGATCTTGAACGCCATTTCCGAGCTGTCCACGTCGTGGTAGCTGCCGAAGACCAGCTGGACCTTGACGTCCACCACCGGATAGCCGGCCAGGACGCCCGTTTCCAGCGCTTCCTTGATGCCCTGTTCCACGGGGCCGATGTATTCACGCGGAATGACACCGCCCACGATCTTGTCCTCGAACACGAAGCCCGCGCCCTGCTCCGCCGGCTCAAGGTTGATGACCACATGGCCGTACTGTCCCTTGCCGCCCGACTGCCGGATGAACTTGCCCTCGACCTCGGCAGCCTTGCGGGTGACCGTCTCGCGGTAGGCCACCTGCGGCCGGCCGACATTGGCCTCGACCTTGAACTCCCGCTTCATGCGGTCCACGAGGATTTCGAGGTGCAGCTCGCCCATGCCGGCGATGATCGTCTGGCCCGTCTCGGCATCGGAGCGGACCCGGAAGGTCGGGTCCTCCTCGGCCAACTTCTGGAGCGCGATGCCCAGCTTGTCCTGGTCGGCCTTCGACTTCGGCTCGATGGCCACGTCGATGACCGGGTTCGGGAAGCGCATCGCCTCGAGGATGATCGGGTTGTCGTCGGAGGAGAGGGTGTCACCCGTCCGGGTGTCCTTGAGGCCGATCGCCGCGGCGATATCACCCGCCAGCACTTCCTCGATCTCCTCGCGCTTGTTGGCGTGCATCTGGAGGAGGCGGCCGATCCGCTCGCGCTTGTCCTTGGTGCTGTTGTAGACGTACGAGCCGGACTTGAGGACCCCGGAATAAACCCGGAAATAGGTCAGCCGGCCGACGTAGGGGTCGGTCATGATCTTGAAGGCCAGCGCGCTGAAGTCCTCATCGTCCGACGTGAGGCGCTCGACCTTGGTCTCGTCATGCAGCGGCAGGTGCCCAACAATCGGGGGGACGTCGAGCGGGCTGGGGAGGTAATCGATGACGCAGTCGAGGAGGGCCTGGACACCCTTGTTCTTGAACGAGGCGCCACAGAGGACCGGCACGATGTGGCCGCCGCAGGTCGCCTTCCGGATGGCGCGATTGATTTCCTCGAGGCTGAGCTCCTCGCCCGCCAGGTACTTCTCCATCAGCTCGTCATCGTACTCGACCGACGCGTCGATGATCTCGTGGCGAGCCTTCTCGACGGCGTCGACGTAGGCGTCCGGCACGGGCATCTCGGTGTACGTCTTGCCGAGCGTGGCGTCGTCGAACACAATCTCCACGCGGCGCAGGACGTCAATGTGCCCGGTGAAGAGCTCACCGGAACCGACCGGCAGCTGGAGCGGGAACGCCCGGCGGGTCAGCCGGTCCCGGATCATGGTGAGGCAGCGGTCGAAGTTGGCGCCGATCCGGTCCATCTTGTTCGCGAAGATCAACCGGGGCACGCCGTAGCGGTCGGCCTGGCGCCAGACCGTCTCGGTCTGCGGCTCCACACCGGCCACCGAGTCGAGCAGGGTGACGGCGCCGTCGAGCACGCGCAGCGAGCGTTCCACCTCGACGGTGAAGTCGACGTGGCCCGGAGTGTCAATGATGTTGATCCGGTACTCGATGTCGTTCCGGGTCCAGAACGCGGTGGTGGCGGCGGAGGTGATCGTGATGCCACGCTCCTGCTCCTGCTCCATCCAGTCCATGGTGGCGGCGCCATCATGGACCTCACCGATCTTGTAGTTCTTGCCCGTGTAGTACAGGATGCGCTCGGTCGTGGTCGTCTTGCCGGCATCAATGTGGGCCATGATGCCGATGTTGCGATAGCGATCGAGCGGTGTGTGTCGTGCCATAGTCTCCAGGTCCCTACCAACGAAAAAACGGGGCGACCGACCGGGCCCAGGGCCCGTGGTATCGCTCCGCGCACGTCCGGGCTTTCGCCCTGGACGGGGGTCCTCAGGGAGGGCCCCACGCGTTGTCGCCAGAAGATCAGAGGTGGCGGCTCCGCCACGTAATCCGATGTTTCCCATCAGGTGCCACACCCCAGCCCAAAAACCGAGTGAGGGAGCCCACAAAGCTATCCCTCCCCGCCACTTGCGTCAAGTGCGGCCGGAGCGGGGCCGGAGGCATCGGCGCACCGGGGCCCGGCCCGGCCGGCCACTGGGGCACCGGCACCCTCCAGCGGCCCCGAAACGTCGACGGGCCGACCCCAAGGGGCCGGCCCGTCGTGCCATCCCATCCTGCGGCGCGCCTACCAGCGATAGTGCGCAAACGCCCGGTTGGCCTCGGCCATCCGGTGGGTGTCATCCTTCTTCTTGATGGTGTTCCCCTCGCCCTTGCTGGCCAGGATGAACTCTGCCGCCAGCCGCTCGGCCGTCGACTTCTCGTTGCGGGCCCGGGCATAGGAAATCAGCCAGCGCATGGCCAGGGCGGTGCGGCGCTCCGGACGGACCTCCACCGGCACCTGCAGCGAGGCGCCACCGACGCGGCGGCTCTTGACCTCGAGCGCCGGCTTGGCGTTGGCCACGGCCTGCTTGAACACCGCCACGCCAGGCTGGCCGGTGCGCTGCTCGATCATGTCCATCGCCTTGTAGAACGTGCCCTCGGCGAGGCTCTTGTTGCCGTCGTACATCAGGTTGTTGACGAACTTGGAGACGGTCTGGCTGTCATACCGCGGATCGGGCGGCACGGTGCGCTTGACGGCACGGCTGCGGCGGCTCACTTCTTACCTCCCGCGGCCTGACCCGGCTTGGGGCGCTTGGCACCGTACTTGGAGCGGCTCTGCTTGCGGCCCTGGACACCGGCGGCATCGAGCGCGCCACGCACGATGTGATAGCGCACGCCCGGCAGGTCCTTCACCCGGCCGCCCCGGATCAGGACAATCGAGTGCTCCTGCAGGTTGTGCCCCTCACCCGGGATGTACGCGGTGACTTCCACCCCACCCACCAGCCGGACACGGGCGACCTTGCGGAGCGCCGAGTTGGGCTTCTTGGGTGTGGTAGTGTAGACGCGGGTGCAGACCCCTCGCTTGAGCGGGTTCTGCTTGAGCGCGGGCGCCTTGTCCTTCTTGACGACAGGCTTGCGACCGTGCCGGATAAGCTGATTGATCGTCGGCATACACCCCAAAATTCGCTAAATTCCGCTGACAGGCAGTCTTCCGAGACAGACCCCCAAAATACCGGAAGAGGGAGGGTCGGTCAAGGGTGGATCTCCGGGGTGCTGGTGCGGGCATCCGGTGGCCCGGAACGGGAGTATTCATTATATGTTGTTGGTCTGTTGCGCCGTGCGGCGCGCGCGCCCCGACACCAGGGAACCCGGACAATGGTCAACTGCACGTGCCGCTGGTCAATTCCTGTGCTTCTCCTCCTGACGGCCGTCCTGGGCTGCGGCGGCGGCGGCTCCACCGGACCGGTCACCCGGACCCCCAGCAACCTGTCCCTCGTGGCTGGGGGCAATCAGTCCGTCACGGCGGGCAGCCCGCTGCCGAGCCCAGTCACCTTCCGGGTCAGCGATCAGCGTGGCCCCCTGGCGGGCGTGGCGGTCCGGCTGACGGTCGAGCAGGGCGCCGGCTCGGTCACGCCCACCGTCGCCACGACCGGGGAGGATGGGGTGGTCACGGCCACGTGGACGGTCGGGACGACGGCCGGGGGCCTGAACGTTCTCCGGGCCTCGATTGACGCGACCTCGCTGGCCACCTCGACCAGTGCCACGGTGGTGCCCGCTGCGGCCTCCACCCTGAGCCTGGCTGCCGGTGGCAGCCAGTTCGCGCCCGTCGGACAGCCGGTCCCCGAGCCACCGGCCGTCCTGGTCACGGACCTGTTCGGGAACGCCGTGCCTGGCGCCGCCGTCACCTTCGCCGTGACGCAGGGTGGGGGCAGCCTTGGCGGCACCCAGGCCATCGGCGATGCCCAGGGAATCGCCCGGGCGGGCCAATGGGTACTCGGACCCTCCGGTGGCCTGAATACGATCCGCGCCACACTGGCCACGGGGGGATTCGTGGACATCCAGGCCATCGGCACCGCGTTCGCCCTGCGCATCGTCTCCGGTAACGGACAGTCGGCCAACTCCGGGACCGCCATTGCGCAACCACTGGTGGTCCGGGTGGTCGATGCCAATGAACAGCCATTGGCCGACATTTCCGTCGGGTTCTCGGTCGCGGCGGGTGGCGGTCAGCTGATCGGGTTCAACTCCAACTCGGGCGCCGATGGCCTGGTCAGCATCTCCGGGTGGACGCTGGGCACGACGCCCGGGGCCAATCGAGTCCGGGCCACCTCCATCGGCGTGGACCCGGTGGAGTTCACCGCCACCGGAATCAACGCGGTGCCGGCCACGATCGAACAATCCCCTCCCCCGCCGGCCACCGCCTTCGCCGGCAACTTCATCACCGGGCCCTTCCGGGTCCGGGTGCTGGACAGCCAGGGGACGCAGATTGTTGCCAAGCCCGTTGTCTGGACCATCAGCGCCGGGAACGGCGAGGTGTTCGGCCCCACGACATTCACCGATGCCAACGGGTACGCCGAGCTGCAGGCGTGGCGGCTCGGGCCTGGCACGGGGCTCCAGGTGCTGCAGGCCATCGTGGACGGCCTGCCCCCGGCCGAGTTCGCGGTGACCGCGGTGAGCGCCCCCACGGGCGAGTACACGATCACGATCCGGTATCAGGGTGAGATGCCGACGCTGGATTACCAGCAGGCGGTGGACTCGGCCGCACGGGTCTGGGAGCGGGCCATTGTGGGCAACCTTCCCTCGGTGAACGTGAACACGCCGACGATCGGCTCCCTCTGCGCCGCTGTCAATGAAGAGGTGGACGACATCATCATGTTCGTCCGGATCGAGCCCATCGATGAGGAGTTCGGGGTGCTCGGGTCGGCGGGCCCCTGCGCCTCGCGCCAGTCCAGCCTGCTGCCGGTCGTCGGCGGCATGCGGCTGGACGTGGCGGACGTGGCCAGGCTCGCCGCGCAGGGCCAGCTGGTGTCCGTCGTCGTGCACGAAATGGCGCACATCCTCGGGTTTGGCACGCGCTGGAGCGCCCTGAACCTGCTCGTCGGCGCGGGCACGGCCGATCCACACTTCACCGGCCCGGCCGCCCGCACGGTGTTCGAGACCCTGCTCCTCGGCGGTCTCGGATACCCCGGGCCGAAGGTGCCGGTCGAAAATGTCGGCGGCCCGGGCAGCGTCGGGTCGCACTGGCGGGAGAGCGTCCTGCGGAACGAACTGCTGACCAGCCTCCTGAACAGCGGCCCCAACCTGCTGTCTGCCCTGAGCCTCGCCGGCTTCCGCGACATGGGCTACGTCATGGACGATGCGGTCGGTGCGCCGATCGACTTTCCGTCGGCGCTCTTCAGCGTGTCGCCGGACGCCGGCCGCGCCCGCGACGGGTTCCGCTTTGCCGATGTCTATCGCGGCCCGGGAGTGGTGCTGGATGCCGCGGGGCGGATCGTGGGGTGGGTCGGCATGCCGTAGCACTCGGGCCGCCATCCGCTACGCCACAGGGGCGCGCCTGATCGGCGCGCCCCTGTGTGCATCGTGCCCCGGCCTCGAGCGGGCGTTCCGGGCGCCGGACGGGCGTTCCGGAGATCGCACGGGCGCGCCTGAGGCGCGCCCCTACAGGGCTTCGAGCTCCTCGGCCATGAGCAGCACCGGATCGGGCGGCGGCGGCGGTGCCAGCTCCTCGGGCGTCGGCGGTTCGAAGCCCGCCGGCGGCTCGATCTCGAGGTCCACGTACCGGTAGTGACCGGTGCCCGCGGGGATCAGGTGACCGATGATGATGTTCTCCTTCAGGCCACGGAGATCGTCCTTGGCGCCACGGATGGCCGCGTCGGTCAGCACCCGGGTGGTTTCCTGGAAGGAGGCCGCCGAGATGAAGCTCTGGGTCGTGAGTGACGCCTTGGTGATGCCGAGCAGCACCGGTTCGGAGGTGGCGGGCCGCCCCTTGCGGCGCAGCACCCGCTCGTTCTCGTCGCGGAAGGTGAGCTTGTCCACCGACTCCGCCTCGAGGAAGCTGGTGTCGCCCGGATCGACGACACGGACCTTCTGCAGCATCTGGCGCACGATGGTGCCGATGTGCTTGTCGCTGATCCGCACGCCCTGGAGGCGGTACACCTCCTGGACCTCGTTGAGCAGGTACTCCTGCACCGCGCGCGGACCCTTGATGAGCAGGATCTCGTGCGGGTTGACGGGGCCCTCGGTCAGGCGGTCGCCGGCGCGCACGCGGTCCCCCTCGTGCACCCGGAGGTGCTTGCCGGCCGGCACCTCGTACAGGTAGGCCTCCTCGCCCTCCACCACGCGACCGTCCGCGCCGATCGGGTAGACGTAGATCTCGCGCTTGCCGCGCTTGATCTCGCCGAACTTCACGACGCCGTCGACCTCCGCCATGGTGGCCGGATCCTTCGGCCGGCGCGCCTCGAACAGCTCCGCCACGCGCGGCAGGCCGCCGGTGATG
>JBHEPH010000110.1:0-6797 GCA_046260395.1 Gemmatimonadales bacterium | reverse complement strand
CGCCATTGCCGCGACCTTCCTCCAGCACCATCCGGCGGTCACCGTCTACGCCGACCAGGCGGCCGCCGCCGAACTCACCCGGGTCGCCACTCCCTGGCTACTCGACGAGGTGGACTGGACGCCGGAGCGGGAGCTCCAGGCTGTCGTCTGGCTGGCCCGGACGACTGGGCGGGCGGTGCTCAAGCTGACCCAGCAGGACTACGTGGAGCACCATCTCTCGCCGCTGCTGGCGCGGCACGGTACGCCCGGCGCCGTCAATGGGATGGTCTTCAACTGGCTCGGCCAGAAGATCCGGGGTCGGTCGAGGCTACCCAAGGACCAGACCGTCATCTGCTTCTCTCCCCATCCCGATGACGACGTGATCTCGGCTGGCGGTCTGCTCAGGAAGCTCCACCTGAACGGCAACCGGATCATCGTGGCGTACATGACCAGCGGTAACATCGCCGTGTTCGACCACGACGCCGCACGCCACGTAGATGTGCTCCAGCGCTTCGCCGCCGAGGGGTGGCTGGAGGGGAAGGGTGTGGAGGCGCTGGCGAGTCGAGTGCTTGCTTCCCTCGCGGCCAAGCAGCCGGGTGAAGTGGACAGTCAGGAGGTCCAGGCGCTGAAGCGGATCATTCGCGAGGCGGAAGCGGTGAGTGCCATCGCCACCCTGGGCATTCCGCGTGAGAGGGCCAGGTTTCTCAACCTGCCCTTCTATCGGACCGGACAGGTCCGCAAGGATCCGGTTGGGCCGGCGGATGTCGGGATCGTGCGTGCCCTGCTCGACGAGGTGGGCCCCGACCTTGTACTGGTGGCGGGAGATCTGTCCGATCCCCATGGGACCCACCGCCTCTGCAAGGACGCGATCGACCAGGCCCTGAACCTGACCCCGTCGGACGGACCCCGCCCCGAGGTCTGGCTGTATCGTGGTGCCTGGCAGGAGTGGCCGGTGACGGAGGCCAGCTGGCTCGTGCCGCTTGCCCAGGAGGAACTCCGGCTCAAGATCGAGGCGATTTTCAAGCACCAGAGCCAGAAGGACTCAGCGCTGTTCCCCGGTCAGGACGATCGGGAGTTCTGGCAACGGGTCGAAGCCCGCAACCGTGGCACCGCTGCACTGCTCGACCAGCTCGGCCTCGCGGAGTATTTCGCCATGGAGGCGTACGTCCTCGCAGGGTAGTGCCACTCGCCTTTTTTCCAACCATTTCTGTTGGATTCTGGTTACCCCCTTTTCGGCTGGCTCCCCATCTTGTGGTTGAGGGCAGGGGCAGGGGACCAGGTGACCTGCCTGGCTACGCCGGCTGCGATGATGTGGCCACTCCCATCATGTGGAAAAGTGTAAAAGTGCCCTATTGCTTCGGACTGTATTCGGTGTTACCTTGTCAGATAGTAAAAATGTGAAGCAAAATCGGTCACCATATCACATCAGGGGAAATCATGGCTGTCGCGGACGCTGCTGTTGCCAGGCTCGATAACGAGCGCAAGAAGGCCCTGGGTCTGGCCATCGCCCAGATCGAGAAGCAGCTGGGCAAGGGTTCCATCATGCGGATGGGGGCCGACACCCCCCGGGAGCGGGTCGGGGTCATCCCCACCGGCGCCATCAACCTCGATGCGGCCATCGGGGTGGGGGGGGTTCCCAAGGGCCGGATCACGGAGATCTACGGTCCGGAGTCATCCGGCAAGACCACCCTCTGCCTCCACCTGGTGGCCAACATCCAGCAGGCCGGTGGCGTGGCGGCGTTCGTCGACGCTGAGCATGCCCTGGATATCGACTACGCCAAGAAGCTGGGCGTGGACATCGAGAACCTCCTGGTCTCCCAGCCCGATACCGGTGAGCAGGCGCTGGAGATCGTCGAGATCCTGGTGCGCTCTGGCGCGGTGGACCTGGTGGTAATCGACTCGGTGGCGGCGCTGGTGCCGAAAGCCGAGATCGAGGGCGAGATGGGCGACAGTCACGTCGGCCTGCAGGCTCGGCTGATGAGCCAGGCGCTTCGCAAGCTGGCGGGCGCCATCAACCGCTCGAACTGTGCGGTGGTGTTCATCAACCAGCTGCGCGAGAAGATCGGCGTGATGTTCGGCAGTCCTGAGACCACGACCGGCGGCAAGGCGCTCAAATTCTATGCGTCGCTGCGCCTGGACATCCGCCGGATCGGCCCGGTCAAGGACCGCGAAAACGTCGTGGGCAACCACGTCCGCGTGAAGGTGGTCAAGAACAAGGTGGCGCCCCCGTTCAAGCAGGCCGAGTTCGATATCATGTTCGACGAGGGGATCAGCCACACCTCATTGCTGGTGGATATCGCCGCCGAGGCGGGGATCATCCAGAAGTCCGGGGCGTGGTATTCCTACGGCGACCAGCGGATCGGCCAGGGCCGGGAGAACGCCAAGCTCTTCCTCAAGGACAACGCCGCGATGATGGCGGAAGTGGAGGTCCGCGTGAAGGAGTTCCTTGGCATGACCCGGCCTGCAGGGACGATCGTGGCGGACGAGTCCGATGGAGAGGAGTAGCGTCCTGGACGGTCTGGGATGCATCACCGGGATCTCGCCCGACCCGCGGCATCCCGCCGCGGTGCGGGTGTCCCTGGACGGCAAGATTACCTGGACGGTGTCCCGGAGGGCGGTGGATCGGATCGGGGTGGCTGCTGGGATGGTGCTGGATGAGCCGCTGCGTGAGGCGCTCGCCCTCGCGGCGGATGAGGAGGCCACCTGGCGCGCCATCCTGCGGCACCTGGAGCGGCGACCGTTTGCCAGGGGCGATCTGGGTCGCCGGCTCCGGCTGCGTGCTCACCCGCCGGCCGCCGTCGAGGCGGCGCTGGCCCGCGCCGAGGACGCCGGGCTGCTGGACGACCTCAAGTTTGCCCGGTCCTATGCGGAAACGCGGGCCCAGCGGGGGCGGGGGCCGGCCCGGCTTCGGGCCGACCTGTCCCAGCTCCGCGTCGCGTCGGCCATCGTCGACCAGGTCATCGCGGAACTCTGGCCCGATGGTGAAGGGGTGGACGAGATGGTTCGGGCCCTGGCCAGTAAGCGGGTCGGGCAACTGGAAGGCCTCCCGCGGGAGGTCCGTCGCCGGAGAGTCCTCGCCTACCTGGCGCGCCGCGGCTTTTCCGGGCCACGCACTCGCCACGTGGTGATGGAACTGACGGGCTAGGACACCCCGCGGCGGGACCCTATATTCCGCCCATGCACGCAGATACGCTCCGGAAGCTCTTCCTCGACTTCTTTGCCAGGCACGGGCACCGCGAGGTGCCTTCGTCGCCTCTGGTCCCCGCCGATGACCCGACACTCCTGTTCACCAACGCCGGGATGGTCCAGTTCAAGCGGACCTTCCTGGGCCAGGAACAGCGCGAGTACACCCGCGCCGTCACCTGCCAGAAGTGCGTCCGGGCGGGCGGCAAGCACAACGACCTGGAGCAGGTCGGGCTGACCAGGCGGCATCACACCTTTTTCGAGATGCTGGGCAACTTCTCCTTCGGCGACTACTTCAAGAAGGACGCGATCGCCTACGCCTGGGAGTTCGTGACCTCGCCGGACTGTCTCGGCCTCCATCCCGACCGCCTGTGGGTAACGGTGCACCATACCGACGCCGAAGCGCGGGAGCTGTGGAAGGCCGCCAGCACCCTGCCGGAGAACCGGATCTTCGGGTTGGGCGACAAGGACAATTTCTGGCAGATGGGCGAGACGGGGCCCTGCGGCCCGTGTTCCGAGATTTATGTTGATCTCGAGTGGCGCGAAGGTGTCACGCCTCCCGTCCTGACCCAGGCGGAGTTCGAGGAGCAGGCGGAAGCCGGGCGGTTCCTCGAGATCTGGAACCTGGTCTTCATGCAGTTCGATCGTTCGGCCGATGGCACGCTGACGCCACTGCCGAAGCCATCCGTGGACACCGGGGCCGGGCTGGAGCGGATCGCGGCGGTGCTGCAGGGCCAGGACGACAATTTCCACACCGACCTGTTCCTGCCACTCCTGGCGCGGGTGGCTGAGATGGTGGGCCGGCCCTATCCCGGCGGGATGGCCGGGGAGGGGGCCTCATACCGTGTCCTGGCCGACCACGCCCGCGCTGTGACCTTCCTGCTCGCCGATGGTGTGTACCCGGCGAATGACGGCCGCGGCTACGTCCTCCGCCGCATCCTCCGCCGGGCGGTGCGCCATGCATGGCTGCTCGGGCGTCGCGAACCGACACTGGCGCCGCTTACCGAGTTGGTGGTGGCGAGCATGGCGGGAGCGTATCCGGAACTGGCCGCCAAGCGCGAGTACATCCTGGAGATCACCGAGACCGAGGAGCGGCGGTTCCTGGAGACGATTGATGGCGGCCTGCGTCGCCTCGACGAGCTCTTTGCCAGTGGCATCTCTGTCATCCCGGGCGACGAAGCATTTCGGTTGTACGACACCTTCGGGTTCCCGATCGACCTGACCCAGTTGATTGCGGGTGAGCGCGGTGTGGGCGTGGATCTGGAGGGGTTCGAGGCGGCCCTTGAGGGACAGCGCACGCGCTCGCGCGATGCGACCCGGGCGAGCAGGGGCACGGCCGCGCCGGCAGTGGCGCGCCGTGTGAAGCAGCCGAAGTGGCAGATCCTCAGGCGCGGCCGCCAGAAGTTCACCGGGTACACCGACACCGAGGCCGATACCGAGATCCTGGCCTGGCGCCAGGAGGACGACCGGGTCGCCCTCATCCTCCGTCACAACCCCTTCTACGTGGAGTCGGGCGGGCAGGTGAGCGATACCGGCGCCGTGGCCGGCAACGGTTGGACGCTGGAGGTGGACCAGGTCTGGAAGGAGGAGCGCGGAACCGCGGTGGGCGGACGCTTCACCGAGGTGTTCGAGCCGACCGCGGTGCAGGCCCAAGTAAATGTGGCGCGGCGGCGGGAGATCGAGCGCAACCACTCCGCCACGCACCTCGTGCACGCGGCGTTGCGCCGTCATCTCGGCACGCATGTGCGGCAGCAGGGCTCGCTGGTGGAGCCGGCGCGCCTGCGCTTCGACTTCTCGCACCACGGCCCGATCGAGCCTGCGGTGCTCGAACGGATTGAGCGGGACGTCAACGAGCACCTCTGGGCCAACTTCCCCGTTACCATCCGCGAGATGGCCTACCCGGAGGCGCTGGCACTGGGGGCGATGGCCTTCTTCTCGGAAAAGTATGGCGATGTCGTGCGGGTGGTGACGATGGGCCCGTCGATCGAGCTGTGTGGTGGCACGCACGTCGCAACGACCGGTGGGATCGGTCTGTTCCGATTTGCCTCGCAGGGTGGCGTGGCCGCAGGTGTCCGGCGGATCGAGGCGGTCACCGGGGCGGGCGCCTACGGAATGATCACCGCGCTGCAGGGTCAACTCGAGCAGTTGGGCGAGGCGCTCAAGGCCAACCCGGAGCATCTGGTGCGGCGCGCCGAGCAGCTCATGGTCGAGCGGGCAAAGCTCGAGGCGCGCATTGAGTCCCTGCTGGCGCAGGGGGGTGGTGCTGGCGCGGCAGTAGGCGAAGAACTCCAGGTCAACGGCGTGACGGTAGTCGTCGGTGAGACGGACAGCGAGAACCGCGACGAGGTGGGCCGGGTGGCCGATGGCTTCCGGTCCGGGCGGAAGGCGGGCGTGATGGTGCTCTTCGGCACCGCCGGCCGGGGCGCGGTGCATGTGGCCCTGACCGACGACCTGGTGCAGGCGGGCCGCAAGGCGGGCGACCTGGTGAACCGCATTGCCGCCGTCAGCGGCGGCAAAGGTGGTGGCCGGCCCGCCTTTGCCTCCGCCGGGGCGGGGGACCCGGCCCTGCTCGCGCAGGCGCGGGCCGCCACACCGCGCATCCTCGAGGAGTGGCTGAAGGGGTGAGCAGACCTGATCCTTGGCTTGCGTCGCACACCGCCGGCGCCCCCGACTCGCTGAGTGAGCGGGTCCTTGCGTGGGTTGCCCTGACCGATCCGGGACAGCCGATGCCGGAGCGCCTGACCGGCGCAGGGCAAGCCGCCCTGGACGCCGTGCTGCACTCGGGGCAGGATCGTTCCGTCGCCCTCGATCTCCTGGCCGCGGATGCGCTGGTGACACTGGCCTTCCTGGCACAGGCCGAGAACGATCCGGGGAAGCTGCGGGCCTTTGCGCACCAGGTTCGGATCGGCACCACGGCGGCGTCATGATTGATCTCCACAGTCACCTGCTCCCCGGCGTGGACGACGGCAGCAAGTCGGTCAGCCAGTCGGTGCGCGTCCTGCGGATGTTCGCAGACAAGGGGATCACCGCAGTGTGCCTGACGCCGCACATGACCGTCAGCCGCGCCGATGCCGGGGTGCCGCCGGCCTGGGACAGCGTGCTGGGCGAGCTGGCGGCGGCCGCGCCGCGCCGCGTGGCGCTCCATCGGGGGGTCGAGATGATGCTCGACCGGCCGCTCACCGAGGCGGCTGCCAGTCGCCGGTTTACCCTCAACGGCTCACGCTACCTGCTGGTCGAGTTCACCCGGCTGATCACCGAAACCGCGGTGCTCAATGCGCTGACGCAGGTGACGCGGCTCGGCCTGGTGCCGATCCTGGCGCACCCGGAACGGTACTCCTGCTGCAGCCCTGAGGTCGTCAGCCAGTGGAAGGGCGCGACCGGCGCCCTGATGCAGGTGGACGCCACCACCATCATTACGCCCCGGACCCGCGGTGAGCGCGCGCGACAGCTGCTGGCGCACGGCCTGGCGGACATCCTGGCGGCCGACAACCACGGGGACGATCGCTGCCTGGCCACCGCGCGCGAGGCGCTGGCCGAGCGGGGACAGCGACAGGCGCAACTGCTGCTCGTGGAAAACCCCCGTGCCATCCTCGACGACGGCCCGACCGAGGGCGTGTCGCCGGTGCGCCTGAAGG
>JBHEPH010000011.1:61169-62442 GCA_046260395.1 Gemmatimonadales bacterium | reverse complement strand
ACCATCGCCTGCTGCAATGAGCACACAGGCCAGCGCGTCATCGTCGCCCGCTCCGTTCACGCGTACTGCGGCCATCCCATCGGCGGCCGGCTCGCCCGCCAGTGCGCGTGCGACGCCGATGCGCTGCCGCCACGGCGCGATGGAGGCCTCGCCAACCCCGTGGCGGTCGGGCAGCAGGCGCTTGCGCGCCAGGATCCCCTCGATGCGCAGGCGGCGCGCCAGGGCGCGGGGCGGCAGGAACCAGTCCTCCGACACCTGTGCGTGTACCGATTCCAACCGGCGCACCCTTCCCGTGCGCTGGTCGGTCCGGATCACGGTCCAGGGAAGATCGTAGTGAACCACTCGCTCGGCCCCCTGGAGGTCGAGTCCCTCGGCGGCCACGTCGGTGGTCACCAGCACCCGCGGCCCGGGCACGCTCCGCTCGCGCAGCGATCGCTCCCCGGGGGCAAACCAGCCGAGGACCGCCTCACGGGGCAGGCGTGTGGCGCCGATTCCGGCAGCGGAGCCAGTACACCACGCCACCTGTTCCGGTCCGAGGATCCGGCGGAGATAGGCCACCGTGGCCACGGCGCCCGTGAAGACCACGGTGCGGTGGCCGTCCGCGAGCCGCTGCTTCAGCCGAGCCGACTTGTTGTCGGTCCGCTCGGCCATTGCCGCCACCTCGGTGCGCAACGCAGCAACGCGCGGCCGATCGGCAAGGGTCAGGTCCGCAGTGGCGACGGCATCCTCCGGCACCAGATGCCAGAGGACCAGTTGGGCCGGATCGGCGGCCATGAAGCGGCGCAGCGCTTCGCGGCCGAGCGGACGCCCGCTCTGCGCCGCGTCCGCGGCGTGGTCGAGAAGCACGAGATAGCGGAGCAGCGCCGCCGACAGGGCTGCTGGGCTCGACGCCGCCGCGCCCCAGAGACTGGTGCGGACCAGCGCCGCCACCGTCGGGTCGGTCGAGAGGCCGAGCCGGTCGAGTTCGCGCAGCACCTGACCCAGGCGCCGGTCCAGGCGCAGTCGCTCGGTGTGGCGCACGAGGGAGGGGCGGGTGCCCGTCTCCGTCCAGCCGCTCACCACCACGTCGCCCAGGGCGTGCACCTGCGCGTGGCGTTCGCCCAGCGCACGCAGTGAGGCGAGTCCTCCGGCGGCCAGCGAGTCATCGCGCAGGAACAGACGAAGCTGGTGCGCCAGGTCGGCGGCGTGGTTGACCATCGGTGTGGCGCTGAGCAGGAGTCCGCGGCGGCCCACCAGCCACGGGGCGAGTGACCGGTACCGCCGGGTGGACGGG
>JBHEPH010000011.1:0-61159 GCA_046260395.1 Gemmatimonadales bacterium | reverse complement strand
CCCCGCCGTATTGGCGAACCGCAGCCACCGCACGGCGGAAGGCATCGGACTGGCCCGGCCTCAACCACGCCGGCGGAGCGTCCGGTGCCAGGGCCGGCAGCAAAGCGGACGCCATTGCCCGCAGGACCGGGGCATGCTCCAGCCGAATGGGCGGTGAGAGGACGGCCTCGACGGGCTCCGGCAAGCGCCGGAGCGACTCAGCCACGAGCACCGGTTCGTTCGCCCAGGTCGCCAGCCAGCGCTCGGCGGTGGGCCGGCCCCAGCGCGAGGTGCCGCGCAACAAGGTCATCGAGATCCTCCTGCCATGGGTGGGTGGATGCCGGGTTGGCGAGGGCGGTGTCGGCCACCCCCGCGAGGTCGGGGTCGAGCAGGGCCGCAGGCGGGAGGGGGAGCGCCCCGACCACCCTGGCGTTGAAGCGAGCGAAGCCGCTGGCCGCCGCGTCGGCGGTGTGGCGCGCCGCGGCGCGCAGCCAGGTCGAATTGAGCCAGGCGGCCAGGCGCCGCGCCGCACCGCCATTCGCGACGGCAATCAGGTAGCAGGTGTTGAGCGGGACGAGGTCGCGCGCGGCAGCGCCGGTCAGTGGCGCCGCCATCAACTGCCTGGCCAGGTCAGGCCAGACTACCCGATGCTCCGCCACGGCAGGCCCGGCGCGAAACACTGTCCATAGCGGCCCGCTCACGTAGTCCCGCCGGGCCAGCAGCGCGCTGCGGTGCCTCGCGATCCACGCGGCGGCTCGTGGCGGCAGCGCCGGGAGGGGGTCGCCGCTGGCGGCGTGGGTCCAGAGGAGCCGCCGGCGGGGGTGGACCGCGAAGGCCTTGAGGTCGCGACCCCGGACCGCCCAGCGCAGGAGCATCGCCTCCACGTCGTCAGTCGGATCCAGGAAGGCGCGGTTGCAACCGGTCTTGACGCCAAGGTGGCAGGCGTGGCTGTCCTCGATGCGTGGATGTTCACCGCGCAACTGGTCGAGCGCCTCGCGCAGCGGATCCGGCACGATGACCCACGGGCCCGCACCGAGGCGTGACTGCCGCAACGACGGGGCATCGTGGAATCCACTGCGCACCCGATGGGATGCAGGGGGTGACGTCATGCTGCAGACAAGGGCGAGCGGGTACACCGTGGCGTCGAAGGCACCTGCCTGACTTCTGCTCAGGTCGGCCACCAGGTGCAGCGTCGTCGTGGAGGTGAGGGCGGCCCGTGCGGTGGCGGCATACCCCGCCGTCGTCACCTTGGCCGGGACCAGCATGGCGATCACTCCGCCCGGCGCCACCAGCTCCGTGGCTCGCTCGAGGAACGCCACCGCCAGATCCGGCCGGTGGACGTAGCCACCGGCCGCCTTGTCGCCCCGCCACCAGCGGTAGCGCTGCGCCAGCGCCGTCCGGTGCTCGGGCCGCAGTCGCTCGCCCCGGACCCACGGGGGATTGCCGACCACCAGATCAAAGCCGCCCGATGTGGCGAAGACATCCCCGAAATGGCTCTGGTAGTGAAACCAGGGGAGCTGTTCGTCCCGCGTGGTGCCGCGAAGCTGGCGGCGGAGCCAGGCGCGTTCGCGGCGGAACTCAGCCAGCCGCCGCTGGCTGGCGCGGTCCAGCCCGCGCCGTTCCTCGAACAGGCCAGGGTCCCTGGCTGATTCGATCAGCTCTCCGATCCGCCGCTCGACACGATCGAGCGCGCTGCCAAGCGCGGTGCGGAAGAGATCCCGTTCCGCCAGACGCAGGGTGCGGGTGGCGGTGCGCTTGGCCAGGCCCGTGGACGTCGCGAGTTGTTGCCGAAGGGCACCCAGCCGGCCGCCGGCGCCGGTCGGGAAGGGCACGCCTGCCATCGCCGGGTCGGCCAGGCTGTCGCCCTGGCGCAGGAGGGCGTCCAGGTTGGGAAGCGGCTCGACCTGCTCCGGATGCTCCGCCGGGTCCGCGGCGATGACCTCTAGCCAGAGCCGGAGTTCCGCCAGCCGCACCGCATTGGCGTTGACGTCCACTCCGAACAGGTTCCGCGAGACGATCGCCCGCTTACGGGCGGAGAGGGCCACACTGTCGGACGCCCACGGTGCCGAAAGGATGCGAAGTGCGCCGAGCAGGAAGGCGCCGGAGCCCACCGCTGGGTCCAGCACGGTCACCGATTCGAGGACGCTCCTCGCAGCCGGCGATGGATCGTCCAATAGCCGCTCCGCCGTGGCACTCCCCACCCGCAGCCGCGTCGCGAGCAGTGCGGTCATCCCGTCGCGAAGGAGCGCATCCACCAGGGCGGCCGGGGTGTAGAAGCTCCCGCTCGCCAGCCTCAGGGCTGGTTCCATCACCCCCTCAAAGACCTGGCCGAGCATGTCGGGCGCGATTCCGGGGCCATCCTCGGTGCGGACCACGAAGTGGTAGCGCTCGAACAGGTCGTCGAAGGCGCTGAGCCATGTGGCCGTTGGAATCTCCGGCTTCCAGCGCCGCTCCAGGGCGTGGGGCTCGAACAGGCCGCCGTTCAGGAACGGGATCCTGCCCAGGCGCGCCACCGACCGACTGCGACGAGCCGCGGGCTGGTTCAGCGCGCCGAAGAAGAGCGGGCGGAGCAGGTCGCGATGGATGGACCGGCCACGCGCCAGGCAGTCGTCCACCGCCTCACGGAGGAATCGGTCGTGGCCATCGAGCCAGCCCTTCGATTGGACAAAGTAGAGCACCAGCACGCGGGTCAGCTGCAGCAGGGCGAGCGCGTGGCGGTCATCCGGAGGAACTCGGCCGGGCAGCGCCTCCCGCATGGCCGAAAGCGTGGTGCGGAAGGCGCGGAAGAAGCGGACCCCCGCTTCCTCAGAGGCCAGCGCCTCCGCCACCCGGGCGGCGGTGGCCAGGGCGGGGGCATCAGGTTCCGGGCGCAGCCGTTCCAGTCGGGCCAGGTCTACGAGGGTTGGAGAGTCCAGCGCGATGCGCCGCGCCGGGTCGCCGTGGAAGCCGATCGCCAGCTCGAGCGCGCGTCCATCCTGGTCCAGGGCGGCTACGCCGGCGACTCGCCCACCGCGTGAGAGCCGCGCCGCCCGGCGGGTGGCGCGTTCCTGTCCACCCGCGCGCGAACATCCCACCCAGAGGAAGTCACCCGAACGCGCCACGAGGGCGCCATCCGGGAGCTCATGCCAGAGCGGTTCGAAGCCGAGCGCGGCAAAGAATCCCGGCAGGTCATGGAGGGCTCGAATCCCTCGCAGATGCGTGGTCAGCGTCATCCCGCAGTGCTCCCGGCAAGTGGGACCACCACGGTAGGACGATTCTCGGGAAGTGCCTAACCAGAACAACGCACAAGTGGCGTGGAAAAACGCGTTGCGGGGACTTCAGGCGGAGAGGCCCATCAGGAGGTACCTTTGGACCTGTCGTGACCACCCCCAGGACGGACCTCCATGAAACTCGCCTTCATCGGTACCCACGGCGTCGGCAAGACGACGCTCTGCTTCGACCTCGCCTCGCGGCTCAAGCGCCTGGACTGGTCGGTGGACATCGTGAAGGAGGTGGCCCGGGCGTGCCCGCTGCCCATCAACCGGGAGACCACCGTCGAGGCGCAGGCCTGGATCCTCCACACCCAGATTGCGGAGGAGCTGGCGGCCGAAGCGCGCTACCAGGTGGTGGTGTGTGACCGCTCGGTGCTCGACAATTACGCCTACCTGGTCTATCGTGGCGGGCGCAGCCCAGCCTACGATGGCCTGGTGCGTGACTGGATGAAGACCTACGACGGGCTGATCAAGGTGCCGGTGGTCAGTTCACCCGCCTTCGATGGCACGCGGGACCTCAGCGCCGCCTTCCAGCGGGACATTGACCGGGGGATTGATCAGTTGCTGGAGGAATTCGGGATCGGGTGCCACCGGCTCGACCCGGCGGACCGGGAGGGTTGGGTGGAGTCGGCGCTGGAGGGGTGCCACCTGCCGCTCCAGCCGCCGCAGATGGACATCTTTGCCGCAGGGTAACCCGGCGCGGTGCTACGCCTTGGCGGCCAGGCGCACCAGTTCGCCCTCGATCTGGTTGAGTTGCTTCACCACCTCGTCCGGCTCAAGCTCCATCCCGTTCCGTGGCGCCGCGACTTCGCCCTCCTCACTCGTCAAGAGCGTCGCCACCAGGGCATCGGTGTAGCCGACCACCGCCATCGCCACGCCGGTGTCCATCAGCCGGTTCAGGCGCAGCAGCAGCGCCATCCCCTGTCGGGGGCGCATCGCCGCGAGCACCGGAGCCAGTTGGCGGATCAGCAGCTCGCGGAGGTACTGCATCTCCTCGACGATCTCGCCGGCCGCGAGTCCGCGCGCCGCGCCGACCCGCCCGTAGTGCTCAGAGGCCTGCTTCCAGAGCGGCCGGACCTCACGCCGCAGAGGCCCCACCAGCCCGCCCAGGGTGTCCACCAGCAGGCCCAACTCGCGTTCCACCAGCTCCCGGGGGATGGACTTCGACGACGTCAGGCGATCACCCAGCCAATCCGCCCACTGCTGCACCATGGCATCGCGGAGACCGGCAATGGCCTTGCTGGCGGCGGCGAGAGTAGGCTGGGATGCGCGCAGATCGGACTCCAGTGAGTGGCGCGGGAATCATAGCTACCCCGGCGGCAGGGTCAATCGGTGACCCCCGTCACATTCTTGATTCTGTTGACTATCTTGTTGTCTGTCAACGGCTTCGGCATTTCTGGGCGCTCGTAACGATCTGGAGGCAGGTGGCCACCCCGATCCGTTCCTCTCACCGCATCCAAGGCGCGTTGGGCGACATCCTCGTGGATGTCCGCACCGGCGACCGGGGCTCCCCGCGCCCCGCCGTGCTGATCGCCCATGGCTTCAAGGGCTTCAAGGACTTCGCTTTCCTGCCCGCGCTCGCGGACCGGCTGGCGCGGGCCGGCTTCACCGCCGTGACGGCCACCATCAGCGGGGCCGGGGTCGACGATGCCGGCAACTTTACCCTCCTCGACCGCTTCCAGCGCAACACCTACTCGGCGGAGCTTGCCGACCTCGCGGCCGTGCTCCGCGCCCTCGATATCGGCGAGTTCGATACCGTCCCGCCGAGTTCGGTCGGCATGCTGGGTTTTTCGCGCGGGGGCGGGGCCGCGGTGCTCCTGGCCTCACAGACACCCCGGATCTCGGTACTGGCCACCTGGGCGGCCATCTCCCGAACCCTTCGCTGGACGGCGGAGGAGGCCGCGGAGTGGCGGGTGAAAGGGGTCGTGGAGGTGCTGAACTCCCGCACCGGTCAGTTGCTGCCGCTCGGCACCGAGCTGCTAGACGATGTTGAGACCAACGGCGGGCTGTTGGATATCCTCGTCGGGGCGCGGCGCATCGCGGTTCCCTGGCTGGTGGTGCACGGCACCGCGGATGAGACGGTGCCGTTCGAGGAGGGAGAGGCGTTGGCACGAGCCGCTGGGGACCGAGCCACCACGCTCTGGATTGAGGGCGCGGGGCACACCTTCGGCGCGGTGCATCCCTTCGCCGGGATGACACCCGCCCTGTCGGGGGCGTTCGACGCAACGGTCTCCCACTTTGCCCGCCACCTGCCATGAGCAGCCTGCTCCAGTTGGCTGACCGCCTGGCCGCGCTGAAGCCTCGAACCGTCGAGGACCCGGCGCGCCGGCAGGCGGCGGTCGCCGTCATCCTGGCACCTGATCCGGACCGCCTCCTGCTGATCCGCCGCGCCGAGCACGCACTGGACCCCTGGTCGGGGCAGATGGGACTGCCGGGGGGCAGGCGCGAGGTCAGCGACGCCGATCTTGTGGCCACCGCGCTGCGGGAGACCCGGGAAGAACTGGGTTTCGACCTGTCAGGGGCGCCGCTCGCCGGAGCGCTCGATGACCTTGCACCGACCACTCCCGTCCTGCCGCCGATCATCGTCAGGCCGTATGTGTTTCTGCTGCAACAGGCGCCGGAGGCGTTCAGCATCTCCGGCGAGGTCCAGTACACGCGCTGGGCCGAACTGGAGGAGCTGAGCCGGCCCGACATTTACCGACCGTACGCCTTCGAGCACCGTGGCCTCCGCATGTCGCGCCCCGGGTATCACCTTGGCGATGATGTGGTCTGGGGGATGACCGAGCGGATCCTCACTCCGCTGCTCCGGCTGCTCGGCGCGCGGATTCCGGTCATCTCCGTGGACGACTAGTCTCGCCACATGGCGTTCCCCCGCTTCGTTTGCATTCCCGGCGAAGGTGGGCATAGGTTGAATCTCCCCAGAAAGAGGAGTCCCCGTGCCGTTCATCCCGACATTGCTCGTGGGCGCTCGCCCACTCGCGTCCGCCCGGCAGCCGGCGCTGATGCTACTGGTGCTGGTGCTCATCGTTGCCCTGACCGGATGCCAGGTAGTCCGAGCGTCGGGTGAGCCCGGTCCCGCGGATATCGCCGGGACGGTGCAGGGCGCCAATGGACCTGAGGCGGGCGTCTGGGTCATCGCCGAGACCAGGGACCTGCCCACGCCGTTCGCGAAAATCGTCGTGACCGATGACCAGGGCAGATATCTCCTCCCAGAGCTGCCCGATGCGAACTATCGCGTCTGGGTTCGCGGATACGGGCTGATCGATTCTCCAACCGTGGAGGCTCGGCCGGGCGCCACCCTGGACCTCCGAGCGGTCGTGGCGCCGGATCCCCGCGCGGCCGCGCAGTACTACCCGGCAGGGTACTGGTTCTCGCTGATGCGGGTGCCGGGTCAGCACGAGTTCCCGGGTACCGGCCCGGAGGGCAATGGAATCTCCCCCAACGTGCAGAACCAGGCCCAGTGGCTCAGGGTGGTCAAGTCCAACGGCTGCCAGGCCTGCCACCAGCTCGGCGGTGAGGCCACCCGCCTCCTGCCGCCCGGTCAGGCCGATTTCGCTTCCACCATCGACGCGTGGGACCACCGGATCCTGGCCGGGCAGGCCGGATTCCAGATGAGCAACGGGCTGAACCAGCTCGGCCGTACCCGGGCACTCGAGATGTTTGCGGACTGGACCGACCGGATCGTGGCCGGTGAGGTGCCGCCCACACCGCCCCGTCCCCAGGGCATCGAGCGGAACGTCGTCATCACCATGTGGGACTGGGCCGACCCCAAGGCCTACCTCCACGACGTGGTGTCCACCGACCGCCGGAACCCAACCGTGAACGCATACGGCCCGGTTTACGGCGCGCTTGAACTCAGTGCGGATTACGTCCCTGTGCTCGATCCGCGCACCCATACCGCATCGCGGATACCGCTGCAGCCCAGGGACTCGGCCACCCCAAGACCGTCACCGAACCTCGGGGCCCCCTCTCCCTACTGGGGCGAGGAAGTCCTCTGGACCAGCCAGACCAACGTGCACAACCCGATGATTGACGCAGAGGGTCGGGTGTGGCTCACCGCCCGGGTGCGCCCACCTGCCAACCCGCCGGTCTGTCGCGAAGGATCCAGTCACCCCTCGGCCCAGGTCTTCCCGAACAACGGGGCAGGGCGCCACCTGGCCGTCTATGACCCGCGGAACGAGGAGGTCACGATGATCGGGACCTGCTTCGGCACACACCACCTGATGTTTGCGGAAGACGCCAACAGCACGCTCTGGACCAGTGGTGGTGGGCAGGTGATCGGTTGGCTGGACACCAAGTGCTTCGACGAGACGGGCGACGAGGAACAGTGCCAGGGATGGACCCCGCTCATCCTGGACACCAACGGCAACGGGGTGCGCGACGATTTCGTGAACCCGAACGATCCATTCGATCCCACCAAGGACACGCGCGTCACGTCCGGCTTCTACGCGGTGGCGCCGGCGCCGGATGGTTCGATCTGGGGAACCTCGATTGGCTATCCCGGCACGATTCTCCGTCTGGTTCCCGGATCCGATCCATCACGGACCGCGTTGGTGGAAGTCTTCCAGCCCCCACTGGATGGGAACGGTGCACCCGTGGAGGGATTCTCTCCCCGCGGTGGGGACGTGGACCGCAACGGAGTCTACTGGGCAGCCATGGCCAGTGGGCACCTCGCCAGCTTCGATCGCCGCAAGTGCACCGGGCCATTGAACGGTCCCACGGCAACAGGTCAGCATTGTCCGGAGGGTTGGACCTTCTACACCGAGCCGCTGCCGCAGATGCATGGCGTTGAGACGACCGGGAGCGCCGAGGGGAGCTATTACACCTGGGTCGATCAGTTCAACACTTCGGGCCTGGGCGAGAACGTGCCGATCAACACCGGCAACCAGTCGGAAGCGCTCCTCGCCCTGGTCAATGAGGAGTGGGTGATCCTCCGGGTGCCGTACCCACTCGGATTCTATACCAAGTGGCTGGACGGCCGGATCGACGATCCCAGGGCCGGTTGGAAGGGGCGCGGGCTGTGGGCCACGGTCAGTACCAGGGCACCGTTCCACATGGAAGGCGGCAAGGGAAGCACCAGCAAAGTCGTGAAGTTCCAGGTCCGGCCCGACCCCCTGGCCCGTTGAGGGGTCCTGGCAAATTGGACGGTTGTACCCCAGTGTACTTGCAATTTCGTATTGCCTAAATTAGGATAATGCCTGACAGTAACCAATCGGGCGTATGAACGAAACTGTGGCAGGTCAGGCCAATCCTCTCCTCGCGCTCGCGCTCTTCGCCGCGATCGCCCTCGTGCTCGCCATCCTGGCGTGGCCGGGACGCGGGGTGTTCGCACGCCTGAAATCCATGCGCCGCCTCTCCGAGAGGGTCCGGCTGGAGGACGCACTTAAGCACCTCTTCGGTGGCCAGACCTCAGGCCACCCGGGCTCCACCGAGAGCCTGGCTGGTGCGCTCGGTGTTTCCGGCGGGCGCGCCGTCGAGGTCGTGCGCCGTCTTGAACGGATGAATCTGGCGCGGCTGCAGGACAACCACATCGTTCTCACCGACACGGGGCGGGAGTACGCCCTGCGCATCGTGCGCACCCACCGCCTGTGGGAACGCTACCTCGCCGATCGCACCGGGGTCGCCCCCGAGCAGTGGCACAGCGAGGCTGAACGGCTGGAGCATGGGCTCTCCGAGGACCAGGTCGAGGGACTCGCGGCGAGGATGGGGTATCCCCTCTACGATCCCCATGGCGATCCGATCCCGACGGCTGCGGGTGTGCTTCCGCCTGAGCGAGGCGTTGCACTGACCACGGCCAGGGCCGGCAGCCTGGTGCAGGTGGTGCATATCGAGGATGAGCCTGAGGAAGTCTTTCAGGCCATCCGCGCTGCCGGGATCGACCTGGGCAGCCGCATCCGGGTCACCGCGGTTGGTCCAACCCGCGTGGACCTCGCCGTCGAAGGGCGCACCTTCTCGCTCCACCATCTCACCGCCCGCAACCTCACCGTCGAGCCGCTCGACCACGATGATGACGAGGCCGACATCGAGCGGCTCGACATCCTCCGCCCTGGCGAGGAAGCCGAGGTGGTGCGCGTATCCGGCGCGGTGCAGGGGGCCCAGCGGCGCCGGCTGCTCGACCTCGGTGTGACGCCCGGTACGGTGATCCGGGCCGAGCTCGCCAGCGCCTCCGGTGACCCGGTGGCCTACCGGATCCGCGGCGCAATGATTGCCCTCCGCGGCCACCAGGCACACGAAATTCTCGTGCGTCGCGCCCAGCGGGCGGCGGCATGATCAACCCCGCCCCCCCCGCCGGGTGCCACGGCTGTGGCAGCCGCGAAGAGAGCCTGATCCAGTTGGGCGTCTCACCCGGCAAGTGGGATCACCTCGTGGCCCTGGCCGGCAATCCCAACACCGGCAAGAGCACCGTCTTCAACGCCCTGACCGGCCTGCGCCAGCACACCGGCAACTGGCCCGGCAAGACGGTCACCAGGGCCGAGGGCAGCTTCCGCCATCAGGACGCGGCATTCAAGGTCGTGGATCTGCCGGGGACCTACTCGCTGCAGGCCGGCAGTACCGATGAGGAAGTCGCCCGCGACTTCATCCTCTTCGGCCAGCCGGACGTCACCGTCATCGTGGTGGACGCCACCCGCCTCGAGCGGAACCTCAACCTGACGCTCCAGATCCTCGAGATTACGGACCGTGCCGTCGTGGTCCTGAACCTCATGGACGAGGCGCGCCGCCACGGGATCGGCGTGGACCCCAAGGCCCTCGAGCGCGAGCTCGGCGTGCCAGTTGTCCCCGCGGCGGCTCGACAGGGCACCGGGATTCCCGAACTTCGCGACGCCATCCTGGCGGTGGCCACCGGTGACGGCTCCCCGGAACCGCTCCGCATCGCCGAGTACCCGCCCGAGGTCGAGGAGGCGATGGCGCGGGTGGTGCCCGCCATCGAGGCAGCCTATCCGACCCTCCCCAACCCTCGCTGGGTGGCGCTGCGCCTGCTCAACGCTGACGAGCGCGTGTTGCAGGCGGTGCGCTCCGGGGAACTCGCGGCGCTGACTCCGATGGGAGCAGCGGTCCCAGCCGGCGCCATGCTGGAGTCCGCCGGAGCGACGGGCGGGCACCAGGATCCGATCGAGGCGCTCCTCGAGGCGGTGGTGGACGCGCGATGGCGGCTTGCCCCTGACTTTCACGACCAGCTCACGGCGGCGCACTACGCCCAGGCTGAGCGGATCACCGCCGCCGTGCAGGTGACCGGCCTCCGGCGGGCCCGGGTGGATTTCGACCGCCAGCTCGACCGGCTGGTCACCAATCGGTGGACCGGCGTGCCGGTGATGATCATGCTCCTGGCGCTGGTCTTCTGGATCACGATCGCTGGTTCCAATGTTCCGTCGTCCATGCTCGGTGTGCTGCTGGTGGACCAGCTGCATCCGGTGCTCAAGGGGATGGGCACCGCGGTCGGCATGCCCTGGTGGCTGAGCGGCTTTGTCTTCGATGGGATGTATCTCGCCACGGCGTGGGTCGTGGCGGTCATGTTGCCACCGATGGCCATCTTCTTCCCGCTCTTTACGCTGCTGGAAGATTTCGGCTACCTGCCGCGGGTGGCGTTCAACATGGATCGGATGTTCCAGCGGGTGGGCGCCCATGGCAAGCAGGCGCTGACGATGTGCATGGGCTTTGGCTGCAATGCCGCCGGCGTGGTGGCCACCCGCGTCATCGACTCACCACGCGAGCGGCTGGTGGCGATCATCACCAACAACTTCTCGCTCTGCAACGGCCGCTGGCCCACCCAGATCCTGATCGCCAGCATCTTCCTGGGCACGCTCGTGCCGGCGCACCTGGCCGGCTTCGTGGCCGCCGGAGCAGTCGTCGGCATTGCGCTGCTCGGCGTGTTCTTCATGTTCCTGGTGTCGTGGCTGCTCACCCGGACCGCGCTCAAGGGAGAGGCCACCACCTTCTCGCTGGAGCTGCCGCCCTACCGGCCACCGCGCCTCCTGCAAACGCTCTATACCTCCCTGATCGACCGGACCCTCATTGTGCTCCGGCGGGCGGTGATCTTCGCGATTCCCGCGGGTGCTGTGATCTGGCTGATCTCCAACATCAAGATCGCCGACCTCAGCGTGGCGGCCCACCTGGTGGGTTGGATGAACCCGGTGGGGCTGCTGCTCGGCCTCAACGGCGTCATCCTGCTGGCCTATGTCGTGGCCATTCCGGCCAACGAAATCGTCATCCCCACCATCCTGATGCTGACGGTGCTGGTGGGCGGGCTGGTGGGTGTCGGCCCGGGCGATGGGGTGATGTTCGAGCTGGACAATCCCGGCGCCATCGGCGAGATGCTTCGTGCCGCGGGCTGGACCACGCTGACCGGCGTGAACCTGATGCTCTTCAGCCTGCTTCACAATCCCTGCTCCACCACGATCTATACGATCTACAAGGAGACCGGCAGCGCGCGCTGGACCACCGTGGCGAGCCTGCTGCCGGTCGTGCTGGGCGTGGTGGTCTGCTTCCTGGTGGCGCAGGTCTGGCGCCTGCTGGCCGGCTGACGAGGAGGGGACGATGATGACTCGCGATCCTGTGGCCGAACCGCTCACGCGCTCCGCCGAGGACTACCTCAAGGCGATCTACACGCTGTCCGGTGATGCGCCGGCCTCCACCAACCAGATCGCCCAGCGGCTGGAACTGGCGCCCGCCTCGGTCAGCGGCATGATCCGCCGCCTGAGCGACCAGGGGCTGCTCGACCACGAGCCGTACCGTGGGGTGGTACTGACGGAGAGCGGCCGGCAGGTGGCGCTGCGCATGCTGCGCCGGCACCGGCTCATCGAGGCATACCTCGTGGCGTTCCTGGGCTACCGGTGGGACAACGTGCATGAGGAGGCCGAGCGCCTGGAGCACGCCGTCTCCGATGATCTCGTCGAGCGAATGGCCGAGGCGCTCGGCAACCCGCGCTTCGATCCCCACGGCGACCCGATTCCCGACAGCGATGGGGCGATCCACGAGCTGGTCTACACCTCCCTCTGCGGGTTGCCGGAAGGCGAGTCTGCGGAGCTGCGCCGGGCCGACACCAGCGACGATGCCCGGCTGCGCTACCTGGCCGAGGCGGGACTCGTGCCCGGGGCGCGGGTGACGGTCGTGAACCGTGAGCCGTTTGAGGGACCGGTCACCGTCCGCGTGAATGATGCCGACCGGATCATTGCCCACGACCTTGCGGCCTTGCTCCATTGTGTGCGTGATGAGCACACCTAGCATGGTTCGTCACGTCATGGTGGCCGGACTGCTCGCGCTCACCGCCGCATCGGCCGGGGCGCAGGCGGCGCCGGAGTCGCTCGGGACCACCGACGGCCGTTGGCGCATGATGACGCTGGACGGCGTGCCGGTGGAGCTCGCCGGGTTTCGCGGCGACATCCTGGTCCTCAACGTCTGGGCGACCTGGTGCCGGCCATGCGTCACCGAGATGCCATCGCTCCAGGCCCTGCACGAGGCCTTTGCGGGCCGCGGTGTCCGGGTGCTGGCGGTGGCCGCCGACCGCCCCGGTCCGGTGAATCGATTCCTGCGCCGGCACCAACTCGACCTGCCCGTGTTCCTTGAATCCGATCCGTTTCCACCCGCACTCGGCGTCTCCGCCGTGCCCACCACCCTCGTGGTGGATCAGCGCGGAAATATCGTGCTCCGCCATCGTGGTGCGGCCGACTGGAACCGGCCGGAGGTCCACGCCTTCCTCGAGGCACTGCTCGCCGGTCCGGGCGCGGGCAGGAAGGGAAGCAGCCGATGAGCCGCACCCGCATCCTGGGTACCTTGGCGCTTCTGGCGGCCCCGTTGGCTGCGCAGGCGCCGCCAGTGACCCTCGACTCCCTGGTCACGACCGGCACGCTGCTGGAGCGCAGCCTCTCCGCCTCGCCAATCAAGGTGGAGGTGATCAGCGCGCGTTTCCTGCAGCGCGCGCTGACCAACTCGCTGCTCGAATCGGTCCAGCTGATGACCGGGCTCGGCCAGCAGGTGGACTGCGGTGTCTGCTACACCAGCAACATCCGGATCAACGGCATGGAGGGCCCCTACACTGCGGTGCTGATCGACGGAGCTCCCTTGATGAGCTCGCTGGCCACCGTGTACGGGCTCAGCGGCATCAACCCCGCCATCGTGGAGCGGGTCGAGATCATCCGCGGGCCGATGTCCACCCTCTATGGCAGCGAGGCGATGGGCGGCGTCATCAACGTCATCACAAAGGATCCACGCTTCGCTCCCGCGCTCAGCGTCAGCAGCTACGCCACCTCGCACGGCGAGACAAATCTCGACCTGGCAGCGGCACCGCGGCTCGGCGGCGCCCGACTGCTGCTGAGCGGCAGCCTCGCGCGGAACGCGCACTTCGTGGACGGCAACGGCGACAACTTCAGCGACCTGCCGCTGGTCACGCGCGGGGCGGTCTTCGCCAAGCTCTCCGTGGGTCCGCCGGCCCGCCGGGTGCTGGATCTCTCGGCCAAGGTCTACGCCGAGGATCGCTTCGGGGGTGTGCGCGAATGGACGCGGGCCCACCGGGGCAGTGACCAGGTGTATGGCGAATCGATTCGCACGCGGCGCGCGGAACTCGTGGCGGGCTGGCGGCCAGGCGGCGACCCGTCCACGAGGCTCGATCTCTCGGCCACCGTGCACGACCAGGACAGCTGGTACGGCAATCAGCCCTTCCAGGCCGTGCAATGGAACGGGTTCGCCCAGTTGGTGCGCGCCGTGCGGCTCCACCCGCGGCACGAACTCCTGGCAGGCGCGGCGATGCGCCTCGATCACTACGATGACGACACGCCGGCCACCGCGGCGCCGGAGCGTCGGCTCATTCCCGGGGTACTGGCGCAGCTCGAATCGCAGCTGGCCGCCCCGCTGACCAGCGTGGCAGGGATGCGCGTGGACCATCACGCCGCCCATGGGGCAATTGTCTCGCCGCGCCTCGGCCTGCGCTGGACGCCGGCGCTGCTCACGACGATACGCCTCAGTGCCGCCACCGGGTTCCGGGTGGTGAGCGTCTTCACCGAGGACCACGCCGCGCTGACCGGCGCGCGCACGGTCACCATCGCCGAGGAGCTGCGGCCAGAGCGGTCGCGCACGGCGACGATCAGTGTCCAGCAGGTCCTGCCCGTGGGGGATGACGCGGTGACCGTGGAGCTGGATGGGTTCCTGACCCGCTTCACCAACAAGATCCAGCCCGACTATAACACCGATCCGGCCCGGATCATCTACGCCAACCTGCGCGGACATGCCACCACCCGCGGCGTCTCCATCAGCGTCAATGCGCCGCAGGGTGCCCTGCCCGTTGGGGTGCGGGCCGGCGGCACATGGCAGCGGGTGGAGACCGTGACGGACGGCACGGCCGAGCCGCTCGAATTCGCGCCCGGCTTCAAGGGAGAGTTCACACTGTCGCGGGAATGGGAGGGGAGCGGGCTTACCCTGGACTGGACTGGCCGGGTGGTCGGCTCAATGCAGCTGCCGGAATTCCCCGGGAAGGCCGCACGTTCACCCTGGTACACCGAACAGGCGCTCCAGGTGACCAAGCGGTTGGCCACGAATACTTTCTTGATCGGCGCCATCAGGAACCTGGGGAACTATCGCCAGGCGGACCCGATCATCAATCCGCAGGATCCCTTCGGCCCCGACTTCGACACCTTCCATGTCTACGGGCCGGTGCAGGGCCGGCGTGTGATGGTCGGCCTGCAGCACAACCTCCCTCGGTGACATCGCCGATCGGGAGGATTGCTACCAGCTCACCTTGACCCCGCCGTTCACCACCCGCCCCTCCAGCGGTCCCCAGGCATCGGTGGTCCACCGGCCGCCCTCGCCGCGGCTCGGCCGCACCAGCGGATCGGTGTTCGTCTGCCGGACATCGGTCAGATTCTCGAAATTGAGGAAGAGCCGGGCCCATCCCACCTGTTTCTCGACCAGGGCCCCGACAATCACGTACGACGGACTCTCCTCACGAAACGGGTTGTCGTCGAGCGCCTGCGGGCCCACGGCATAGAACTCGAGCCCGATCCGCCCCGCCCCCTCCCACTCATACATCCCGACCACGCCAAGGGCGTGACGCGGGTTGAGCGATACGGTCCGCCGGACCTGCCCGTTGAGCGCCTCCGTCGCGTCGATCCAGGTGTAGCTGGCGGTCAGGTGGAGGCCTTCGCGATGGACGCGCGCCAGGAGCTCCGCGCCGCGCGTGTGGACCGGCGCCACCTGGTTGGCCAGCAGCAGCTCATCCGGTGCGCCGCCGATCAACGGGGTGGTTGCCACCGGATGGCGCACACGAGACGCGAAGAGCGTGGCGCTCACTTCGACGTCGCCGCGGTGCCAGGTCAGGTCGGCGGAACCGCCGAGCACCCGCTCGGCTTGCAGGACCCCGGTCTGGCGGAGGATACCGAGCCCCGTGGACTCGACCGCCTCCACCAGTGGCGTTGGCCCGAAATACCCCGCACCGCCGGACACCCGGGCGGTCCACCCCGCGGCGGGGCGCGCGAGGACGCTGAGGCGTGGGCTGACAAAGGTGCCGTACCGGTTGTGATGATCGAGCCGCAGGCTCGCGCCGATGGCAAGCACGTCCGCGGGGTCCCACTCTGCCTGCGCAAAGCCACCGGCTGTGGTGTGGCTGAAGTCAAACCGCGGGACTGCCTCGGACCGGTACCAGTCTCCCTGTGCCGCCGCCCCGATGACCAGGACGACCTGCTGCATCCCGTGGACGATCGAGCCCTCGAGGAATCCGGTCGTGTGGCGGTCGGGTTCCTCAGCCGGGCCGAATTCGTGCCGATGCCGCTGGGTCAGCCCGGAGGCGCGCAGCGTCAGGAAGGTCGCCTCGCCGATGGCGGCACGTCCCGCCACGCCGGCATCGAGCCGGGTGGAACGGTTCGCCTCCACCCAGGACATTCCGTCCGGGGCCACGCGGCCGGGGAGCGTGCCACCCTCGCGCGATTCGAGGGTCATGCCCGCGGTGGCCAGCAGCGAGTTCCCCCGTGCGTCATCGAAGTGCAGCCTCGGCCGCACCACCCCGCGCCGGTAACCGGAAAGATCGGTCCAGCCGTCACCGTCCAGGTCGCGACGATCCTGCCGGTGCCACCCCGAGTAGACCGACCAGCCCCAGGCAGGCGACAGGATCCCGGACAGCCAGGAGGCCACGTCGGTGCCCCCGCGGCTCGTGGCGTTGAGCAGCACTTCACGTTCCCCGCTGGGCCGACGCGAGACCAGGTTGATCGCCCCCCCGAGCGCGGCGCTGCCATAAAGCGCCGACGCGGCGCCCTTCAGCACCTCCACCTGGCCCAGGTCCATCGGGGGGACCTGCAGGAGCCCCGGGCCGCCGGCGGCCTCGCCGTGCAGCGGCAGGCCGTCGCTCAACATGAGGGTGTACCGCCCCCGAAGCCCCTGGACCCGTACGTTGGCCGCGCCGAGTGATGGGGAGGTGTTCTGGATCCGGAGCCCCCCCGTTTCGTTGAGCAGCATCGCGATATCGCCGGGGGTCATCAGGAGCTTCTCCTCGATCTCTTCCTGGCCGACGACTTCAATCCGGGTCGGCTGATCCGCCAGGCGGCGGGAGGAGCGGGTGACACTTACCACGATATCCTCGAGTTCCGATTCCGCTGGCGCGAGCTCGATGGTCACCGCGGTGTCCTGACCAGGACGCAGATGCAGCAGGAGTCCGGTTGGCTGGTACCCCACACGGGTGGCGCGCAGCCTGGCCTCCCCCGCCGCGATTCGCAGGATGGTTCGTCCGTCGGCATCCGTGACCGAGGCCGTGGCGCCTGCGGCCACCCGCGCCGCCGGCACCGGCGCGCCCGCGGAGACGACATGGACCCGCACCACGGCGGAATCCGTTTGCCGGGCCGCCAGGTGAGCGGGGAACGAAAGCAGGAGCAGCCCGAGGCAGGGCAGGAGGAGTCTGGGCATGTCGGCGGAGTTCAGGGTTGCTGGAGCGCCTTGACCAGTGCGGCCAGGCGCCTTCGATGCTCGATCGTCTGGGTGGGAAGTTGCGCGTCATAGGCGCGGGAGATGGCCCGCACCAGGCGGTGCAGCTCCTCGCCATCCACGGAGGTGCGCGCCGGATGCGCCGCCCACCACTCCTGATACGTCAAGAGGACGGTGCTCAGGTAGGTGCTCAGGTCCCGGTCGCCGGCTGCCACGGCCAGCCCAAGGCCCGGGCCGGCGGCCGTGAGCGCCAGCGCCGGCCCGGCGGCCACAGCCCGATCGAGGTCTTCGACGGCAATCACCCCGTCCAGCACCAGCTGCAGCGCCTCGCGCCAGACGGCCGCCGCGATCCGACCGCTGATGTTGCCGGGAACCTCCTTCTTCAGCACCACCGGCCAACGGCCCAGGCGGCGCAGCCAGAGTTCAACATCCGCCGTACAGGCCGGCTCGGTCCTCGGGCCAGGGATCACTTCAATGACCGGGAGGTACTCGACGGGAGGATAGGGGTTCACGCACAGCAACCGCTCCGGGCGCCGCAGTCGGGCACACAGATCGCTGGCATGGAAGCGCTGGCTGGAGCTGGTCAGGATGGCAGCGAGTCGGCAGACCTGTTCGATCTGCTCCAGTGTTCGCTGCCGCTGGGCGAGGTCATCCGGCCCCGCTTCGATCACCCAGTCGGCATCGGTGATGACCTGAAGCAGACTCCGCCCGCTGCGGAAGGTCGCCAGGCCGGCGCGTACCGCACTGGCGTCTGCCAGGCCGGCCTGGGTCAGCGCACCGACCCGCTCCCCCACCTCCACCCTCGCAGATTCCGCCACCGCGGTGACCGGGTCGAAGAGCCCGACCGACCACCCGCGGGAGACCAGCAGCGCGGCCCAACCCCGGCCGATCTGGCCGGCGCCGATGACCGCAACGCGGGGGGTCGCCGAGGATGTCATCCGCACCTTGGTGGCGGGTCGGCACGAGGGCCGTGGCAGCGTACTTGAGGGGACGGCCGAAATCTAGTGGGACCGCAATGAAAAAGGGGCCGCTCGCGCAGCCCCTCCTCCCGGTGGTGGTGTCGGTGTGTCACCCGCCACTCACCCAATCTCGATCACTGCTTACTGCTCACTGCTTACTGCTCACTACCTAGCGGAACCGGTACGAGAACCCGCCAATGACCGGCACGAACGCGGTGGTAAACCCATTCTTGGAGCTGTTGAGGTACTTGGCCTCGACAAACCAGCGCACGTTGCCCGACCCGATCGAGAGACCGAGGCCCCCTTGGAAGGCGAACTGCGACTCTTCGTCGCTGAGGATCCCGCCGCCGGCCACAAGATACGGGGCGATCGAGCTGGTGCCATCTCCCAGCCTGTAGAGGACATTGCCCATCAGCGAGAGCGGCTGGAACTTGACAGCCGAGGAGACCTCGCTCTCGAAGGAGCTGTACCCGACGTCAGCACGGAATCCCAGGCTGCCGGCATTCGGATAGATGAACAGCCCGGCCCCGGCCGTATATCCCATCTTGTAGCCGTCGCCGAGGTCAGCCATCGGCATCGCCACACCGCCGCCTACGCCGATCCCCACCACGGTCTGCGCACTGCCCGCCGTCGCAACAGCCACCGACAGCAGCGCCACCACGGCCAGTCCTGCCACGTTCAGCTTCCGCATTCGTGAGTCCTCCTCAAGGGGAAAGTGACCTGCGACCGGGTTGCCCGGTGTCCCGCGCATCGCGACACAGCATGGTCACGATACCAGCCTGATCAGCCCGATGCCACACGAAAACCATGAATTGGTCGTGACAATTGCTTCACGTCGTCGCAGACACATTAGCAAGAGCCGGGGAATCCGCAAGTGGTGCGCGCCGTCTGGCCCCGCCCCCGGTTCCCGTCTATACTGCTCCCCATGTCCACCCGTGAGCTCGGCCGCACCCTGATGGACACCTTCGCCAAGGGTTGGTCCAAGACCGACCTGGAGCTCCTCATGTCCGTCTTTGCCGAGGAGGCGGTCTTTATTGAGACTCCATTCTCGACCCCCCTCAAGGGCGCCCCCGCCATCCGGCGCTGGTGGGCTGATGTCCCCTACTACCAGTCGGAGATTACCGTCACCACCGGTGAGATCTACGGTGCCGGCCCCTGGTTCTCGACCGAATTCAAGGCAGTCTTTCGCCGCCGCCGGACCGGGGAATCGGTGGAGGCCCGCGGCGCGATCTTCTGCGAGACCACCGGCGAACAGATCACCGAGATGCGCATGTATTGGCACCGGCAGGCCGCCTAGGGGACACCACTGTCCTCCAAACAGGACAGAAGGGCTGGTCGTACCCCGAGCATGCTTGCGTAACTCATTGTTTTGTAATATCTTACAATTTAGTAAGCCGCTGGCACAGTTCTGGATATTGGACTGGATGATTCAGATTCTGATGCGGTCGTACGCCGGCCTGGAGGTGCTCGATGCTGTCCATTCTCTCGTTGGTCTTCCCCGTTCTGCTCGCCCCCTCACTGCCGCAGGTTGGGCTCTCCAGTCTCGCGGGTGACGAACCCCCGGTCCGCCTCTGGCTCAACGGTGACCGTCGTTTCGAGTCCGGTGATCGCGCCAGGGTACAGGTCGAGGCGCGTGATGACGGGTTCCTGCTGGTGCTCAATTTCGATACCGATGGCCGGGTCCGGGTCCTCTACCCGGTCGATCCCCGTGACGATGGCTTCGTGCGCGGTGGCCGCCGCTATGAGGTCCGGGATCCGCGTGACCGCGAGAGCTTTGTGGTGGGCCGTGAGGGATCCGGCTTCGTGTACGTGGCGCTCTCCCCCGACCCGTGGAACCTGCGCAACTGGTCACGGAATTCCGGCTGGGACTATGACCAGATCGCGGTGGACTACAACTCCCAGGATCCCGAGCGGGACCTGACCGATCTCCTCGAGCAGGTGGCCGGATCGCGCGGCTTCGACTATGACCTGGTCGAGTACTATGTCCACGATGTCGAGATCGTCCGCTACGAGTACAATACGCCACGGTACTACGCTCCCGGCGTCTGGGCGGGCGATCCGTGGTGCGATCCCTACTGGTCCACCGGCTGGTTCTGCTCGGCGCGTCCCGGGGTCGTCATCAGCTACGGGCGGAACTACGGCGGTGGTTGGTGGTCCGCCGGCTACGGCCCGTCCTGGTACTGGCCGAGCAGCTCGTGGTATAGCTATCGCCCGTATTCGTATGGCCGTGGCTACTACGACTATTCGTATCACCGGCCGTGGGTCTGGAGTGGTCCGACCTACCGGCCACACAACCGGCCGTTCATCGTGGGCCGCTCACGGGACTACACCACCGGTCGGACGTCGCCTTGGACCTTTGCCTCGGGTGAGGGCTACACCGCCCCGTCACGGCGTCCGAGCGCCGATCTCCCCGACAACTACCGGCCGCGGGACGGCGGCGCGGTCCGCTCGCGGCCCGTCGAGGGTCAGGAGCGCGCGCCGGAGGCCAGGCAGGGCCGCGCCGTCACCGACCGGAGTGCGTCCCCGCCGGCGGCTGGTCGCGCCCGGCCGACGACCGAGCGGACCGGCGGCACTGACCAGCCCGCCGCTCGCCCGGCCGCCGGCCGCCGCTCCGGTGGCGACGCGGCGCCCGCCGCCCGCCCGGCGCCAGACCGGCAGCCGGCTGCACCGCCGCGGGCTCGGTCGCGGGGCAGTGATCCGGAGAGTGGCCGCGATGCCGCGGCCACTCGGGTGACCACCCCGAGCCGCTCCGTTGCACCGACCCAGGGTGGCCGGGCAAGCGAGGCCGCACGCCCTGCGGCCACGCGGGCTCGTCCCGTGGAGGCGCGTCCTGAGGCTCGCCCGGCCACCAGGCAGGCCGCCCCCCCGACGAGGGCCCCCGCGCAGGCGAGCCGCCCGCCCGCGCAGCGGCAGCCCGAGTCACGTCCTGCCCCCAGCCGGGCGGCACCACAGCGGTCCAGCGAGGCCCGGCCAGCGGCCAGTCGGCCCGCGGCACAGTCCGCGCCGCCACCCCGAGCAGAGCCGCGTCAGGCGCCGGCCAGGGCATCCTCGCCGCCGGCCGCGTCCTCGCCACGCCGGGATCCTCCCGCTCGCAGTCGTGGCAACAACTAGGCGGGGCGGCGACACCTGAAGCGTTCGAGGGGCCGGCAGATGCCGGCCCCTCGATTTTTCTGGCCTGCGCCTCAGCTGGCTCAGCGGCCAGCCTTCCGGTTGGCGTACTCGGTCCCCCATTGCATGATTTCGGCGCTGCGCATCCCGATCCGCATCCCCATCATCACGGCATCCTCCTCACTCATGCCTTCGTCCAGCATCAGGTAGGCGATCATCGGCCCCCCCACCCGGTTGCCGCTGGCGCAGTGGAAAAGGGTGTGCTTCCCCTTTTCCGACCGCAGGACGCCGAGGATTTCCTCCATCACGCCGTCGTCGAGGCGCCCGGCGCCGACGGGGATGTTGTAGTAGCGCATCCCGAGCTCCGCGACCAGCGCCACCTCATCAACCGGCCGGGGCTCCATCGGGTCGCGAATATCCAGGATCACTTCCACCCCCGCTTCGGAGAGGGCGCGAAACTGGTCCGGGCCGGGCTGGCCGCCGGTGACGAGGTGGGGCAGCGCCTGGGTGGCGTTGGGGGTCTGGCCGAGTGCTTCGAGCGGGGTAGGCATCCCACAATATAGAACGGTCCGCCCGTCCGCCTCCCCGCCCGTCCGCCTGCCCGCCGGTCCGCCCGTCCGCCTGCCCGCCTGCCCGCCTGTCCGCCTGTCCGCCCATCCGCCCTTATCTTTCCGGGATGCTCAACCTCGCCCTCGTCCAGTTCCGGCCGCGCAAGACAGCCTGGGACGAGAACCTCGCCCGGGTGCAGGAAATTTTCCGGGAGCTGGCTGGTGACCCGGAACCCCCGGGCCTGGTCGTGTTTCCGGAAGCGGCATTGACCGGCTACTTCCTGGAGGGCGGTGTTCGCGAACTGGCGCGGACCGCGGAGCAGCTGTTCAACGACCTCAGCGCCGCCCACGCGGCCGCTGGCGCGCCACCGATGGATGTGATCCTCGGCTTCTACGAACTCTTTGAGACCCGCCTCTATAACTCAGCCCTCGCCGCAACGCTTGGCGGGCCCGATGCGGGCATCCGCCACGTGCACCGGAAGATCTTCCTGCCGACGTACGGAGTCTTCGACGAGGAGCGGTTCGTGGATCCCGGGCGGGATGTCCGGGCTTTCGACCTGGGGTGGGGCCGTTGCGCGGCGCTCGTCTGCGAAGATGCCTGGCACTCGCTCGTCCCGACTCTCGCCGCCCTTGATGGCGCACTGGTCATCGTGGTGGTCAGTGCCAGCCCGGCGCGCGGCCCGCACCCGGCCCCGGCCGGTGAGCAGGGGATGCGGCCGGCCAGTGTGCGGCGCTGGGATCGCATCGCGCAGCAGGTGGCCGGGGAGCACGGCGTGTACGTGGTGCTGGCGCAGCTGGCCGGCTTCGAGGGCGGCAAGGGCCTCCAGGGCGCCTCGGTCGTGGCGGGGCCAAGTGGTGAGCTGATTGCCGGTGGGCCGCTGTTCGAAGAGGCGATCATCCGGGTGCCGCTGGATCTCGATGCCCTCGAACGGGCCCGTGCCGACTCGCCAATGCTCAGTGATCTCGAAATGCGGCTGCCATTCCTCGCGTCGCGGCTCTCCCGGCTCGCGGGTGGTGACTCACCTGAACCCGCTGACCCGGCGGCTCGTGTGCCAGTGCGGCTGCGAGCCCGCCCCCGGTTGAGTCCGCCAGATGGTGACCCGCTCACCATCGATCCGGAGCTGACCCGCCGTTGGCTGGTCGAGTTCATCCGGGACGAGGTGGTGCGCCGGCGTGGCTTCTTCAAAGCGGTGATCGGGTTGTCCGGCGGAGTGGACAGCGCCGTCGTTGCGTTCCTGGCCGCGGAGGCGCTCGGTGCGGAGCAGGTGAGCGCGGTGCGGATGCCCTACCGCAGCTCGAGCCCCGACAGCCTGGCCCACGCCCAGCTCGTCATCGACCAGCTCGGTGTCCCGGCCGAGACGGTGGACATCTCCGACGCGGTGGATGGCCTGGCGCACCGCCTCGGTGACCAGCCCAGCCCAGCCCGGCTGGGCAACATCATGGCCCGGATGCGGATGATCACCCTGTTCGACCGTTCCGCCGCTCTCGGGGCGCTGCCGCTCGGCACCGGCAACAAGACCGAGCGGCTCTTCGGGTACTTTACCTGGCACGCCGATGATGCCCCGCCGGTCAACCCGGTGGGGGACCTCTTCAAGTCCCAGGTCTGGGCGCTGGCGCGCCATCTTGGCGTGCCCGAGGCGATCGTGGCCAAGCCCGCCAGCGCCGATCTGGTCGCCGGCCAGACCGACGAGGGCGACTTCGGGATCAGCTACCCCCGGGCCGATGGGATCCTGCACTGGTTGCTCCTGGGCTACACGCCGGACGCAATCGCCGGGCTGGGTTTCAGCAGCGAGGAGATTGCGCTGGTGCGCCGCCGGCTCGATTCGACCCATTGGAAGCGCCGGCTGCCCACTGTCGCGATGCTGAGCCAGACCGCCATCGGCGAGTACTACCTGCGTCCCGTGGATTACTGAAGCGAGAAGCGAGAGGGGAGAAGCGAGAAGTTGGTGCCCGTGCCGACCTGCGCCCCGTCTCGCCACCCGTCGCATCTCCCTTCTCGCTTCTACCTTCTCCCTTCTATCTTCTCCCTTGCCATGACCGCCCCAGACTCCCGCCCCATGTCGTTTTCCCGCGGCACCATCACGACCTTCGTGATGCCGCACATGCAGAACGGCCTGGGCGACCTCTTCGGTGGGCACCTGATGGCGCTGGTCGATCAGGCCGCCGCGGTGGCCGCCATTCGGCATGCCGGCTGCCAGGCGGTCACCGCCAGCATCGATCGCGTCGACTTCCGCGAGCCGATTCCGGTCGGTGCGCTGGTGACCTGCGAGGCCGCTGTTGACTTCGTGGGCAACTCATCCATGGACATCACCGTCGAGGTGTATTCCGAGATCGTCCGCACCGGTGAGAAGCGACATACCCACACCGCCCATGTGGTGTTCGTGGCGATTGACGAGGCTCGCAAGCCGAAGCGGGTGCCGCGCCTGGTGCCCGAGACGGCCGAGGAACGGGAGCGGTACGCCCGGGCAGAGCGTCACCGGCAGGAGCGGCAGGGGCGATGACGCCGGGTGACGGGGTGGTCCTGGTCCTCAGCGGCGGCGGTGCGAAAGCGATGGCGCATGTCGGCGCGATGCGCGCGCTGGCGGAGTCGGGGATCCGGCCGACCCGCTTCATCGGGACCTCGATGGGTGCCGCGGTGGGTGCGGCGCTCGCCGCCGGGATGACCCCCGATGCGATCGAAGAGAAGATGCGGGGGATCACCCGGCGGGAGGTGGCCGCCGTCAGCGCCGTTTCACTGGCCAAGGGGCTCTACGCGCGGGCGATCCTCAAGGCGGCGCCGCTCAAGCGCACGTTGGCGGACTTGCTGCCGGCGCGTCGGTTCAGCGAACTCGAACTGCCGCTGACGGTGACGGCCGCCGACCTCGACACCGGTGACCTGGTGCGGTTCGGTGCGGGGGGGGAGGACGCCCCGCTGGTGGACGCGATCTACGCCTCGTGCGCCCTGCCGTTGCTCTATCCGCCGGCGCTCATCGGTGGCCGGCGGCTGGCGGACGGCGGTCTGCGGGGTGTCGTGGGGCTGGAGGTCGCGAAGGATCTGGTGGCGGACCTGGTGATCGCCGTGGATGTCGGGCCGGGATTCGACATGGAGCGGCGCACGCCGGGCGGCGTGGTCCCCCCGGCCATCCAGGTGCACAATGAGGCACAATGGGTGCTGATGGCCGATGCCAGCCGCCTCCAGCTGGCCTTGTGGCGCGCCACCCCGGGGCTGCCCCCGCTCCTGTATGTCCGCCCGGTGGTGCGCCACGGGGCCACGTTCGCCCTGGATCAGGTCGACTACTACATGGCCGAGGGGTACCGGGCCACGCGTGAGGCGCTGGCTCGGGGGCCATCATAGCAGGGTGATCAACCGGCACGGCGGGCCCTCGATCCGCAGCCGGCTTCCTTCTTTTCACTGGTAAGGCGAGATGAGTGCACTCTGGTTGTCCCTCCACTTGATCGGATTCACCGCCTGGATGGGCGGCCTGCTGTCGGTGCTTGCCAGCAGCGCCGCTGCTCGCCGCGAGGATCCCGCCCTGCTCGGCGTGGTGGCCAGGACTCAGGCCGGGATCTACCGGACCCTCATCGGTCCCGGGGCCATGGCCACCGTGGTGAGCGGAATGATCCTGACCCTCCAGCTCTACGGCGAGGCCACCAGCGTGGGACTCAGTCACGCGCTGATGACGATGCAGGGCTTGGGATTGGTGGCCGGGCTGATCTCGCTTATCGTGTCGGTGCCCACGGCCTCACGGATTGCCCGGCTGGAGCCGGTAGGGCCGTCGGGGCCACTCTTTGCGCAGCTCTCCAGCCGGCTGCGCACCGCCGACCTGGTCACGCTCGCCTTGGCGATGGTCGCGCTGGTAGCGGGGGCGGTGGGGCGGTAGGGGGAGGGAGAAGCAAGCAGCGAGAAGCGAGAAGGGCGCTGTAGCGACCGTTCGCTTTTCCCTGCTCCCTGCTCCCTGCTCCCTGCTCCCTGCTCACTGCTCACTGCTCACTGCTCCCTTCTCACTCCTCCCGTGACCGACACCCCTCCCGCACCGGACAGCTCCCACAGCGTTTGACCCTGGCGGTGCAGACCAGCGCACCGAGCTCCATGATTCCCTGGTTGAATGCCCAGGTCGCCGCGCCGCGCCGCGGCACGAGCCGCTCGGCGGTTTCCCAGACCCGTTGCTCGTGCCGCCCGCCGCGGGGCAGGCGCGGGTGGAAGACCCGCCGGATCACCCGTGACACATTGGTGTCCACGGCGGCGGCAGGTTGCTCAAAGGCAAAGCTGAGGACGGCGCCCGCCGTGTAGCGCCCCACCCCAGGGAGGCGTTGGAGCGCGTCCAGGTCGGGTGGAAGGGTGGTGCCTCCCTGGGCGACGAGCTCCTGCGCCAGCCGGTGCTGGTTGGCGGCTCGGCGGTAGTATCCCAGCCCCTCCCACCGCTCGCGAACCACGGTCGGCGCGGCCGCCGCCAGGTCGGGCAGGGTCGGGAACTCCTGCAGGAATGCGCCATAGAACCCTGCCACCCGGCTGACCTGGGTCTGCTGCAGCATCACTTCAGAGACCAGGACATGGTAGGGATCCCGGGTGCGGCGCCACGGCAAGTCCCGCCCGTGACGGCGAAACCAGCGCAGCAGGCGGCGCCGGAAAGTGGCGACCTCAATCGGTGTGGGGATGGACTTCCGTGGCATCCTGCGTGAAGATACAGGGATATGTCCCTCCTTGTCCTGAACCCTCCCCGGCTGATCGGGCGGCTGGTCATGGGCGCCTTTGCCCATGTCGGCCGCTTCAGCCTGCTGGTGATGGAGCTGGGGCGCGGCCTGGCCGAGTGGCGGATCTGGCTGCCCCGCACCATGACCGAGGCCTACAACATCGGCGTGGGCAGCCTGTTCATCGTGCTGCTCATCTCCGGGTTTGCCGGGGGGGTCACGGCCCTTCAGGCGGGCTACCAGTGGCAGTCGAGCCTGCCAATGTACGTCCTCGGCACGCTGATCGTCTCGTCGATCGTCCTGGAGCTGGGGCCGGTCCTGACCGCCCTGATCCTGGCGGGCCGGATTGGCGCCCGCTATGCCGCCGAGCTCGGGACGATGCGGGTGACCGAGCAGATCGACGCCCTGGAGAGCCTCGGGCGCTCGCCGGCATCCCACCTGCTCATTCCGCGCGTCCTGGCCGGGCTGGTCATGATCCCGGTGCTGACGGTGTTTGCCAATGTCATGGCCGTGGTGGCCGGCTGGTTCCTGGTCAAGCAGGTCCTCCCAATCACCGATGCGGACTTCGTGTATGGGATGCAGTACTACTGGCGCGACTTCGACGGCTGGTATTCGATCATCAAGGCATTCTTCTTCGCGGGGGCGATCACGCTGATCCCATGCTACGTCGGGTTCAACACCAAGCAGGGGGCGGAGGGTGTCGGCCGCGCCACCACGACTGCGGTGGTCAACGCCTCGGTGCTGATCCTGCTGCTCGACGTGCTCCTTGCCAAGATCCTGCTGAACAACTGAGATGATCGAGATCCAGGGGCTTCGCAAGCGGTTCGGGGACCTCGTCGTGCTGGACGGCGTGGACTTCGAGGTGCGCGAGGGAGAGACGATCGCGCTGCTCGGACCATCCGGGACCGGCAAGAGCGTGTTGCTGAAGCACATCATCGGGCTGCTGCACCCCGATGAGGGCCGGGTGCTGGTGGATGACCAGGACGTTGCGGCCCTCCCTCGTGACGAGCTGGCCACGCTCCGCCGGACGATCGGGTACGTCTTCCAGAATGGCGCCCTGTTTGACTCGATGAACGTCTTTGAGAACATCCGGCTTGGGCTTACCGATCCAGCGCAGTACAACGACAAGGACTACTGCCAGGAACGGGTGGCCCAGTGCCTGGCGCTGGTGAACCTGGTCCCGGAAACGGAAGAAAAGCTTCCCGCCGAGCTTTCGGGGGGCATGCGCAAGCGGGTCGGGATCGCGCGGGCCATTGCCGGTGCGCCCAAGTACCTGCTGTACGACGAACCCACCAGCGGCCTCGACCCCGTCAATGCGGACATCATTGACAGCCTGGTCAAGCGGCTCAGCGACGAGCTCGGGGTCACCAGCGTCATGGTCACCCACGATGTGCGTGGAGCCTTCCGGGTGGCGGATCGCATTGCGCTCCTGATGAAGGGATGCATCGTGCTCCAGGGTACCAAGGAGGAGTTCCTGGCCTCCGAGAAGCCCGAGGTGAAGGCCTTCCTCGAGCGCGACTTCGACGACACCTCCTTTGCGGCCTGAGGCATCATGGATCTTCATTACAAGCGGGAAGTGGCGGTCGGGGGGATGGTCATCCTCGGCGTGGCCCTGTTCATTCTTGGCACCTCCTGGCTCAGCGGCAAGAGCCTCACCCCGGCCCAGCGGGTCCAGATGGAGTTCGCCGACGCGGCGGGGCTCAAGCGCGGCTCGCCGGTGCGGATTTCAGGGATGCAGGTGGGCCGGGTGGAAGAGATCAGGCTGGTCGAGTACGGGAGCGTCCGGCTGACAGTGTCGCTCGATAAAGGCCTCCGGCCGGGCGCTGATGCGTCGGCCACGGTCGTGGCGGTGGGGCTGGCCGGCGACGTGGCCATCGAACTGGACCCGGGCAGCCCGACGCCTCCGCTGGCGGAGGGTCAGGTGATCCCCGGCAGCGTCAGCCCCGGCTTCATGCAGATCGGCGAGGTGCTGGCGGAGAAGGCGGGGCTTGCCCTGGACAACCTCAACGCCATGCTGGACACGGCGCTGGTGTCCGAGGTGCAGGTCACCCTGCGCAGCCTCCAGCGCACCCTCAATACGATGTCCGACCCGCGCACCGGTCCTGCCGCCGAGTTGAGCACCACCATGGCCGGCCTGCGCACCCTGACCGGCCGACTCGACTCCACCCTCGGCGGGCCGCCGATGCAGCGCTCCCTGGCCAACCTGGACACCCTCTCCGGACGGCTGGTCGGGATGACGACCCAGTTCACCAGCACCGGGGCCCGGCTCGACTCGCTGCTGGCCCGGATCAACAGCGGGCAGGGCACCATTGGCAAGGCGATGAACGACGACGGCCTGTATGATGACATTCGCCTGGCGACCCAGGCATTCCAGCAACTCCTGGACGAGATCAAGAAGAATCCCGGGAAGATCACGATCCAGGTGCGGGTGTTCTAGGAGGGGAACGGGGAACAGGGAACAGGGAACCGTGCTGCCCCAGGACAACTCCGTGGCCGGCAGACAAGATCCCTCGCCGGGGCCTTGCGGCCCCGACTCGGGATGACGCCGTTCCCCAATCGTGTTCCTTGTTCCCCGTTCCCTCTTCCCTGTTCCCTGTTCCCCGTTCCCCCCCCAGGGAACCTCTCCACCCCCTCCGGCGTACAACCACTGGACCCCAGCCTGCGAGGCCCCGTGACCGTTGTGCACCAGTTCCCCGTCGCCACCCGAGCGGAGGAAACACCCTTCCAGGATCTCCTCCGTGGAGTCCTGGTGGAGCTCGGCGAGGACCCCGAGCGCGAAGGCCTGCTCAAGACCCCTGAGCGGGTGGAGAAGTCGCTGCGCTGGCTGACTCGCGGCCACGACATGGACGTGCACGATGTCATCGGTGATGCCCTGTTCGAGGAGTCCTACGACAACATGGTGCTGGTGCGGGACATCGAGTTCTACTCGCTGTGCGAGCACCACATGCTGCCGTTCTTCGGCCAGGCCCACATTGCCTACATCCCCAACGGCCGCGTGGTGGGCCTCTCCAAGGTGGCGCGGGTGGTCGAGGTCTTTGCCCGCCGCCTCCAGGTGCAGGAGCGACTGACCGACCAGGTCGCCGACGCGCTGGTGGAGGCGCTGGACCCGCTCGGCGTCGGGGTCGTGATCGAGGCCTCCCATTTCTGCATGATGATGCGCGGCGTGGAGAAGCAGAACAGCCGGACCCTGACCAGCGCCCTGCGGGGCAGCTTCCGCGACAACGCCGAGACGCGCGGCGAGTTCATGCGGCTGGTGCATGGGTTGAAGTGAGAAGCGAGAAGGGAGAAGGGAGAAGTGGGAGCAAGGGGAGCCCGGGCCGGTGGGCAGGGTAGCGGTGACTTCTCGCTTCTTGCTTCTCCCTTCTATCTTCCCCGCATGCTCTCCCTCACCTTCCTCGGCACCGGCGCCGCCTGCCCAACGGTGGACCGCAACGTCACCGCGCACGCCCTGCACCGCGAGGGCGAGGTCATCCTCTTCGATTGCGGCGAGGGGACCCAGCGCCAGATCATGCGCTACGGGGTCGGACTTTCCTTCACCGAAATCTTCTTTACCCACTATCACGCCGACCACATCCTCGGCCTCGTGGGCCTGGTGCGGACCATGGGGATGCTGGATCGGACGGAGCCGCTGACGGTTTATGGCCCCAAGGGCGCGGCCCGCGTGCTGGGCGGGTTGCTGGGCGTGGGGGTGGAGCGCAACAAGTTCGCGGTGGACATCGTGGAAGTGGCGCCGGGTGACCGGTTGGCCCGCAAGGAATACGATCTGGTGATCTTCCCGACCGAGCACCGGCCCGGCAGCGTCGGGTACGCCCTGGTGGAGTCTGATCGGTTGGGCCGCTTCGATCCCGATCGCGCCCGGGAGCTTGGGGTGCCTGAGGGGCCGTTGTGGGGACGGATCCATCGCGGGGAACGCGTGACCCTGCCCGATGGCAGCACCCGGGGTCCCGAGGAACTGGTGGGCCCGCCGCGGCCAGGGCGCACCCTGGTCCTCACGGGGGACACCCGTCCCTGTGACGCCGTTCGGGAGGTCGCGCGCGGCGCCGACCTGCTGGTGCACGAGGCCACATTCGGCACCGACGAGCGCGAGCGGGCCCGCGAAACCGGTCACAGCACCGCGGCCGAGGCCGCGCAGGTGGCCAGAGAGGCCGGCGTGGAGCGCCTTGCCCTGACCCACATCAGTGCGCGCTACTCCCGCGAGGCCCCCGAGCTGCTTGAGGAGGCCAGGGCCATTTTCCCGGGAACGGTCATCGCCCGCGACGGAATGGTCATCGAGATTCCGTTTCGCGAGGTGAGCGCCACGGCCTGAAACCCCCGGTCCCAGACCGGCGACTCCCCCGGCGCATCGCGGGTCACCGCCGCCTTGAAGTGCGCGATGATCCCCCGCAGTGGCACGCGTCCATCCACACCGCCTCCCAACCGCACCAATGCCTCGAACCGGTCAGGGTGAACAGCGAACCGCTCAAACCCCACCTCCGGATACTCCAGAATCATGTTCAGCCACCGCTGGCGGACCAGCTCACCGAGCGCGGAGGTGCGCAGGCGGTCCTGCAGGCGCAGACCGAAGCGGGGCAGGCGGTCCGCCGCCCGCAGGATGACGAGGTACCGGACGGGCAAGGGGGTGAGGACCAGGATGGACGGTCCGGGCGGCGGGGAAAAACGGGGCGGCATCGGGTCTCCAGGATTGGGTGGAGACAACGATGGCGTATCAGCGGGAAAAGGTGGTAACCAATCCGACGCACGACGTACCCAAACAACGCGGGGCGTGAAGCGAGAAGGGAGAAGCGAGAAGCGTCACCCGCCCTGCGCCCTGCTCCCCCCGGGGACTGGGGCGCACAGATGTGCGCCCCTACTTCTTGCTTCTCGCTTCTCACTTCTCACTGATGTATTTTCGCGCATCAAACTTCTTCTCCGCGGCCTTCAGGCTCATGTAGCGGACCGTCCCGAAGACCGCCCGCCGGTAGAACGGGCGATCGAACTTGCCGAAGCACCAGAGGATCCCGCCATAGCTCGAAGGGTCGCGCCCGTCCAGCGCATACTTGTGATTGAGGTGCTCCAGCACCCGCAGGGCGTTGGCGGCGTTCGGGGTCCACCCGATCACCGACTTCCCCCACAGCATCCTGGCGTAGTTGTGGAGCTCCCCGTCCCGCACCAGGCGGTGCTGAAACGCATTCCAGAGCGGATTGTGGGTTCCGCCCCGCTCCAGGGTGGCCTCGTCATAGAGCGCTTCGCGCGGGTCGGCTTCGTGGTCGGAGAGTTGCTGCCGGGCCCACTCGGGAATGGCGGCCACGGTCCGGTGCTTCGTGTCTCGTGACACGAAGTTGTGGGCCAACTCCCGCCAGGTCACCGCTTCGTCCTCGAACTTGGCGTACTGGTGGCCGGGGCCAGCTTCCCGGCAGGCCAGGAGCACCTCGTGCGGCGAGAGGTGCCCGAAGTGGAGGTAGGCGCTGAGGCGGCTGGTGGCGTCAATGTTCGGATCGCCCCGGTCCTCGGTGTAGTGCGGCAGCCCGTGTTCGATGAACCTGGCCAGGCGCTTCCGGCCTGCCGCGGTACCACCTCTCAGGGTCGGACTCGGCGCCACGGAGTGGTCGATGGGAAGTGCGGCCACCAGCTCCGGAATCGGTAGGCCCCGCTGCCCTCGTCGCGACGTCGGCAGCACCGGGTCGAACGGCAGCTCGATGGTGCGGCGCACCCGGGGAATCAGGGTGCCCGGGGGGTGAAGGAAATGTGGCAGTCCCCGCTGGAGCACCGGCCGGATCCCGCGGGCCGTCTTGTGCTCCTGTTCCACCCAGCGCAGCGGGATCACGGTGCACGATTCCACCTGGACAACCGGGGTGTCCACCCTGGCCGCCAGCGCGCGGGTCTGTCGCGGGACGATGAACGTCGGGAAGTAGTCGGTGACGACCACGGCGGCGCGCCTGGCCAGCGCCAGGAGCGGCGATTCCGCCGGCCGCGGCGGCACCAGCGGTCCGGCGCCCTCGGGCCCCGGGTCCAGGTGAAAGGCATACTGCACCCCCAACTTGGCAAAGTCCCTGGCCAGGTCCACCACGCCTTCGAGGATGAAGGTGTGCATGCGGTCGCTGGCCCATGGGTAGTCTGGCCGCAGGCCGTGGTAGACGAGCACGGGAAGCCCCAGGGCATCCGCCTGTTCCACGGCGTAATTGAACGCGAAATTGTCGTGGGCCCGGTGGGTGGTCTGGATCCAGTACAGCACAAATTCCCCGCCCGGTCGCGGTGCGGATCGTGAGGGGGTGTGCACCCTGAGATCGGTGGCCATGCTGGATGATACCCGGTGACCGACTCGTGGTGCCGGCTGACCGGGGTCCTCGTGGGGGCGGCAGGCATCTGGCGCCACTTGTTGATCCGGCTCCTCGTTACAATATTGGACAGTCAAGGTGACCCAACAGCCGCAGCGCCCGCCTCCCTCGCCGGAGTACGAGGCACCCTTGGTGCCTCGGGACACGGTCCTCTTTCTGGTCCAGTTGAGCGCCGTCCTCAACAAGTCCCGAGCCTACCCGCCCGGCCACCCGATGCTCACGGCCTCGCTCGATGTCCTTGCCACCCAGCTCTTCGGGCTGCTCAAGGGCCGCCCGGCTTTCCTGATCGGCATCTCGCGCCATTCCCTGGTGGTGGATGGCGCGGAGACCGATCCGGACCATGCCGTGCTCCGGGACCTCGCGGACCGGATCCATCGCCACCAGCTGGCCACGATCGAGCTTCGACCGGGTGTGGGTGAGGACGAAATTGGCGACCTCCTCATGGCGCTCGCGCAGGAGACCTGGCGCCAGGGTAAGCCCCTCGGACTGGACCCGCCGGAAGTCCTGGCCGAGCGCTGGCCCCACATCGGGGTGGAGGCGATTCCCCTTCACCAGCTCGAACTGGGCGATGGCGACACACCTGGCGGCGCCACCGCACGCCGTGCTGACGAGCTGTGGCAGGGCCTGGTGCATGTCGCGATGCTCTTCAACCTCAATGAGGAGGGGGGCAATGCGGGCACCGAAACGGCCGCGAGTGCTGGGCCGCGTGCCGGTGGGCGGAGTGTCGCCTCTTCGGTCTCCGGTGCCGACGCAGCGAAGGCGATCCGGGCGCGCAAGGGGGATGCCTCCTACAGCCAGGCGATCGTGGACTGGATGGCCCAGCTCGGCGACCATCTGGGCGAAGCGGGGCGGGAATCGCCGGCGCACCAGCGCGTGTCCGACCTGTTTGCGGCGCTGGACCACGAAACGCTCGAACAGCTCCTGACGCTCGGCGCCACCATCGAAAAACGTCGCGACATGGTCTTCCGCGGCGCCCGGGCTTTGCCTGTCAAGGCGGTCCTGGATCTCCTCCAGGCCACTGCCAGGACCTCTGATCGCGATATCTCCCACAGCCTCCTCAAGATCCTCGCCAAGCTCGCCAGTCATCTGGAGTCCGGGCGGGGGCCGATCGTGCCCGGCGCCGAGGAGGTCCTGCGCGACTCGGTGCGCCAGCTCGTCGGCAACTGGGACGACGACGCGGCTGCCGCGCCGCACCGGCAGCTGCTCGACCTCCTGGCTCGCCCGGTCGGTGCCACCGGGGTCCAGACCGGCAAGGCGTCTCCCGGTGCACTGCGACTGGCGCAGCTCGGCCTTGAAGTCCGGGCCGACACCCCGGCAATCTCGGTGGCATTCAGGAGCCTGGCCGCTGCGGGAGAGCTGGCCCTGCTCATGGGGCTGTGGGCCGAGGCGAGGGCCAGGGGGTTGAACACGGCACGGCTCGAAGAGGCGCTGTACGACCCGGAGTATGTCAAGAACTGGCTGCTGGATGAAAGCACCGATCCCGACGCGCTGGCCATCCTGCTCGACGGACTCGGGGACGAGGCGGCGGTTCCGCTTCTGGAGGGGCTCGAGGCCGCGGAGTCCGCGACCCGTCGGCGCTTCCTCCTCCAGCGCCTGGAGCGGTTCGGCGCACGCCTGGGGCCCCTCCTGGTGGCCCGCCTTCCGGACAAGCCATGGTACGTGCAGCGGAACCTGCTGAGCCTGCTCGCCACCCTGCCGGAGCGGCCCGCGGGCTTCAATGCCGGCGAATACGCAGCCCATGACAACCCGAAGGTGCGGCGGGAGGCGTACAAGCTCCTGTTCGCCGATCCCACCCAGCGTGGCAAGGCCATCGTAACGGCCGCATCGGACAGCGACGAAGGCATCGTGCTCCTGGCACTCAGCGCGGCCAGTGAGAACTGCCCGCCGGAGTTGGTGCCCCGCCTCGTGTCGCTCCTCGAGGGACCGTACCGGGCCCCGGAACTGCGGGCCAGCGCCATCCGCCTGTTGGGCGCCCGGCCGTCCACCACCGCCCGGGCCTGGCTGATGGCGCAGGTGGCCACCACCACCGGCTGGCTCTGGTTCAAGCGCGAAACGCTGCGCGCCAAGTCGCCGGATATGCTGGTTGCCCTCTCCGTGCTGGCGCGGGCGTACGCCAATCAGGCTGGCGTGGCCTCGGTCCTGCGCCGTGCCGCGGCCGATCCCGACCCCGAGATCCGTCATGCGGTCAGGCAGGTGGAGCGATGAGCAACGCAGTGCACTTCCTCACCTCCCTGAGCCAGGCGCTCAGCACGATCTCGCTCTACACCGAGGGCCACCCGGCGCGCGCCAAGGTCATCCATGCCAGCTGGGATGCGCTCAACCACCTTGTCGGCGAAGGGCAGGGCATCGAATTCACCTTCCTCGGCGGCGAGGTGGTGTTCGGGAACCGTGTCCTTCGTGAGCTGAAGGACTGGGACTGGTCCAACCGCCTGGCCAGCGTTGGAGTGGAGCGCCTGGAGTTCGTTCCCCCGATTCCCCTGGAGGAATTCCAGGCGTTCGTGGGGCTGGTGCATGGCAAGCTGAAGGCCCCCGAAGGTGATCGCCTGCTTGAACCGGTGAGCCCGGCCACCGGCATCCGCTACGGCCGCGTCACGGTCGGCGGGGAATCGCTCGACGAGCTGGCGCGCCGCGTCGTGGCCGCCACCGTCTCCTACGACCTGACCGCCGAAGTCGAGGGCGCTCGGTGGGTGTACGAGCAGGTGGCCACCAGCGAGGAACTGCCGGTCGTGGAGACCGAGACGATCGTCCGTTCCCTGGCGCTCGCGATGCGGCAGCAGGGCGAGCTGATGCTTCCGTTGCTCGAGCTGCGGGAACTGGACCAGTACGCCACCGCCCATTCGTGCAACGTCTCCGTGCTGGCCATGGGCCTGGCCGAGTACCTCGGCTATGCCCCGCGCGAGGCGCGACTCCTGGGTGTAGCCGGGATGCTGGCCGACATCGGCAATGTGCGGGTGCCCAAGGAACTGCTCCTGCAGACCGGCAAGCTCTCCGACGCTGAGCGGCGGCTGGTCGAGGATCACTGCGTCCAGGGCGCCCGGATCATCCTGCAGCGGCACCCGCGCATGGAACTGGCGGCGGTGGTGGCCTACGAACATCATCTTGACCTGAGCGGTGCCGGGTACCCCCGCCTGGTCTTCCCCCGCGAGCCACACTTTGCCAGCCGGCTGATCCGGATCTGTGATTTCTATGATGCCGCCATGAGCCCGCGGTCCTGGCGCCCCTCCCTGGGGGGTGAGCAGGCCCTGAAGCTGCTGCAGGACGGGGCAGGCACCCACTTTGATCCGGACCTGGTGGGGCCGTTCGCGACGATGCTCCGGCAGGCCCGGGTGGAGCGCCTGGCCTTTGACCATCCGGTGGTGGAGGTCGAGGGGGTGGAGGTCGGAGAGGATGGGTCGAATTGACCCGCCCCGGCCGTTCCGATATCTTTCTCGGTTCGAGGCGGACCCCGGGGCTGTAGCTCAGCTGGGAGAGCGCTGCGTTCGCAATGCAGAGGTCAGGGGTTCGATCCCCCTCAGCTCCATGGATCCCTGCCCCTTGGTGTAACTGGCAACACGCCTGACTCTGGATCAGGAGAGTCCTGGTTCGATCCCAGGAGGGGCAATTGCAACGGCCCGTTCATCTTCGGATGGACGGGCCGTTGCGCGTCGGGGCCCTTGGCCGGGCGCTCAGGCCACCCGGATGTTCATCATCATCCCCATGTCCTCGTGCTCCAGGTTGTGACAGTGCAGGAGGAAGAGCCCGCGCTCCACCGTGAACCGGACCGCCACCCGCACGGTTTCCTGCGGGAGCAGCAGGACGGTGTCCTTGAGACCCGCTTCCCAGGGCTGCACGGCGCCGCGGCCACCGCTCCGGGAGAGGACTCGGAAGTGCGTGGCATGGAGGTGCACCGGGTGGGGCAGGGCGGACTCGTTTACCAGCGTCCAAATCTCGGTCTCCCCGAAGGGCACGACGACATCCTCCCGCGCCATGGCGAAGCTCACACCATTGATCGTGTGCTGCATCTGCAGGGACTGGAAGCGAAAGGTGCGCTCCCGTACGGCCTCCGCTTCCCGGGGGCCATCGAGTGGGGGCAGGGTGTCGGGCACCAGGGCGGGATCCTCGACGCGCCGGGTGACCCGGAACTGCAGGAGATCGAGCGGCTGGCCCTGCAGGTTGGCCCCACCCATGAAGCCCATCCCGCCCGGGATCTGGAACTGGATTGAGCGAAGCATCACCCGGTCGCCGACCGCGAGCGACCGGAGATCCAGCAGGAGGTCCACGCGCTCGGCAGGGGCGAGGTCGACGTGGGGCAGTGACACCGGCGCCGGCAGGAGTCCGCCGTCGTTGCCGATCAGGGTCACCGGGCGCCCATCGCTCATGGCGAGGCGCATGATGCGGGCATTGGAGCCGTTGAGGACCCGCAGCCGGTAGAGTGCGGAGTCCACGTTGAGGTAGGGCCGGCGGACGCCGTTCACGAACGGTTCAGTTCCCATGAGACCCGCCATCATCGTCGGACCGCCGAGGTCGAAGACGGGCCGTCCTGCGGTGTCCACCCGGCGGTCCTGCACGATCAGGGGCAACTCCCGCGCACCGCCGGGAAGGCCAAGGGCCTCCTCCTCGTCATCGGTGATGAGAAAGAGGCCCGCGATACCCCGATAGGTCTGCTCCCCGGTGTGCATGTGGGTGTGCGAGTGGTACCAGTAGGTCCCGGCACGGTCGCCAATGGTGAAGTTGTAGGCATAGCTCCCGCCCGGGCCCACTGCCAGGCGCGGGTGTCCATCCATCGCTTCCGGGGGAGTGATCCCGTGCCAGTGCAGGATCAGGTCCTGCGGGAGCTGGTTCCGCATTGAAATCCGCACCCCGCTTCCCCGACGGGCCCGAAGGGTCGGTGAGGACACGACGCCGTTCAAGGCCCAGACTGACGCCACCACCCCGCCGAGGTCCGCGCTTCCCGGCGCGCCCGTCAGGGTCAGTCCGTCGGGACTCACCGACGGCGCGAAGCGCAACGGGAAGCGATCCTCGGAGCCAGGGGATGGATCCTCGGGGCCGGCGCCATCGCTCCGGCAGGCCCATAGCCACCCCGGCCCTCCGACCACGGCCGCCACCTGCATGAATGCGCGGCGGGTCCATCCAGGAAACGGACCGGTCATCGAACGCCCCCTCGTGTCGGGTCGCCCGGCCGGACGCGGCATCCCGGCGCCGATGCTCCGCCCCGTCCCATCAGGTTTTTAGCGCCGCGACGGCCCGGTCCTGGTCATCGGGGTGCACATGGATCAGGTAGCCGAAGCGACCCTCGCCCGCGCTCACGCCAGTCGCGAGCACTACGCTGATCCTCTGGTCGGTGAGTCGCTGGTGGATGCCCACCAGCGCGCCGGGAATGTCCTCTCCCTGAACCAGGAAGGCCTCGTGCGGCCCCTCGAGCGAGAACCCGGACCAGTGGCTCTGGGCCTTCAGGCGTCCCGGGTCGTCGGGGAAGATCGTCAACCGGGTATGGACCGGCCCGGCGGGAATCGCCGTGAATCCCAGCAGGTTGATGCCCAGGTCGGCCAGGCCCTTGAGGAAGGCGAGCGCCTCGCCGGGACGGTCGGCGACCATGGTGTGGAAGTACTCGACCTGGCGGATGGTGTGGGGCATCGCGTTCCTCCCGTGATTGATGCGGGGTGCTGGTCCGGCCCGCTGCGTGGACGATCCCGGGGGCAACCCTCCCCGCAAGCATAGGGTCATTCCTGTGTTGACACGATGAACGGGACATGAACTGCGATTCATTTTGGCGAACCCCTGATCACGGAGGGGCGGTCAGCGCGCCAACGCAGACGCCCGACCTCTTCGTCGAAGGGATCGGGCGTCTGGCCACACGGGAGGTCGGTGGCTACCGACGCGCCACCGGCTCCAGCCGCACGATCGCCGTCGGTGCACCGCCACGGTCCTCGATGGCCAGGTAGATGAAGCCGTCGGGCCCCTGGCGGACATCGCGGATCCGCCCCATCCGCTGGGCCAGCGTCTCCTCGTTCACCACGCCCTGGCCGTCGAGCGTCAGCCGGGCGAGCTGCTCGCCAGCCATCCCGCCCACGAACAGGTTGCCGCGCCAGCCGGGGAAGGCGCTGCCGGTGTACAGCAGCAGTCCTGACGTCGCGATCGAGGGCACCCAGATGTGCACCGGGTTTTCCATCCCCTCGCGCACGGTGCCGCTGTGGATGGCGGTGCCACTGCGGTAATTCACCCCGTAGCCCACCACCGGCCAGCCATAGTTCTTCCCGGCCTGGATCAGGTTGAGCTCATCACCACCCTGCGGGCCGTGCTCGGTGGCCCAGACATCGTTGGTCTCAAGGTTGATCACCAGCCCCTGCTGGTTGCGGTGGCCGTAACTCCAGGTCTCCGGCAGCGCATCGGTCCGCCCCACGAACGGGTTGTCGGCCGGCACGCGACCGTCATCGTGGAGCCGGATCACCACGCCGTGATGGTTGGTCAGGTCCTGGGCGGGATGCGCCTCGAGGTTGCCCGTTGACGGGGCTTGCCGGTCGCCCACGGTGATGAACAGGTACCCGTGGCGGTCGAACGCCAGCCGGGAACCATGGTGCCCGCGCCCGCCGGTCCACGCCTTTGCCTCGAAGATCTCCTCGACATTCACCAGCCGGTCGTTCTCCCACCGCCCGCGGATCACCGCCGTGGTGCCCTGGGAGTCATCGGCGTTGGGCTTGGCGTAGCTCAGGTAGAGAAGTCGGTTGGTCGCAAAATTGGGATGGAGCACCACATCGAGCAGGCCGCCCTGGCCGCCCTGCCGGATCGTGGGGAGCCCCGCGACCGGGTCGGTGAGCAACCGGCCGCCGCGTACGATCCGGAGCCGGCCCGGGCGCTCGGTCACCAGCATGTCACCGTTGGGCAGCCACGCCATGGACCAGGGGTGCACCAGCCCCTCGGCCACCGTCACCACGCGGTAATCGTGCAATGCAGAGCGATGAACCTCGCCCTGGGCGGCAACGCCAGCGGGGGCCGCCAGCAGGAGGGTGGCCAGCAAGGGGGCAATCGTGCGGCGATTCAGGGTACGCATGTCCAGCTCCGTCCGGGGTGATTGATGACCCCGTAAGGTATCACGGTGGCGCGGTCTACTGGTAGCCGATCATCACGGCGATGACAAGGGTGATGGCGGCGGCCGCAAACAGCTTGACCATCAGCGGGGCCACGAACCGGAGCCAGCGATCGAAGGGAATCCCGGCGATGCCCAGGATCGCCATCAGCACGATGTTCGTGGGCACGACCAGGTTCGCAAAACCATCCCCGAACTGGAAGGCCAGCACCGACACCTGGCGGGTGACGCCCACGACGTCCGCCAGCGGCGCCATGATCGGCATCGTGGCATAGGCCTGCCCGCTGCCCGAAGGGATGAATAAGTTGAGGAGGGTCTGCACGCCTAGCATGCCCACCGATGCCAGCTCCGGTCCCACCTTCTGCAATGGCACCGACAGGCCATGCACGATCGTGTGGAGCACTCGGCCGTCCTCGAGCAGCAGCGCGATCGAGCGCGCAAATCCCACCAGCAATCCTACCACCGCCAGGTCGCAGGCGCCCTGGGTGAACCGCTTGGCCAGGTTGTCCACGCCGAGCCCGCCGATCAGCCCCGCAACGATGGCGAGCGCCAGCCATATTGCGCCGAGTTCGATCAGGTACCATCCCTGCTGGGGGATACCGTAGACCATGGCGCCAAGCGCGACGAGGGTCAGCATGGCGATGGCCAGCCGCGGGCCGCTCAGGGCGGGGTGTTCCGTTACCGCCAGGTGCTCGGAGGCAACGCCGGCCATCAGGCTGGCGGCGGGATTGTTCCGCACCTTCGTGGCGTAGCGCCAGACATGGTGGATGCCGATGGCCACGAAGGGCACGAACAGCGCCAGGCGGAATGCCAGCCCGGATACCGGGTCGAGCCCGGCGATGTTCTGGGCCACGATGACGGTGTAGGGATTCATCACCGCGACGCCATAGCCGATGCAATAGCCGACTACCATGATGCCGATCGCCGCCATGGCGTCCATGCCCATCGCCAGGCAGAGCGCCACCAGCAGCGCGGCGAAGGGGATGTACTCGGTGGAGGCGCCAAGGGTGGAGGAGCCGATGGCGAAGATGGTGACGCCGATCGTGATCAGCAGGGCGGGGGAGTGGCCGACGGTGCGCAGGATCACGCCGAGCACCGCGTCGATCATGCCGGTGGCTCGGAGCACGGCGATGGCACCACCCACGATCATCAGGAAGAAGATGATGGATTGGGCATCCGCCATGGCGCGCGGCACCGCGGTCAGCAGCGCCCACGGCATCAGCGTCACCCGTTCGGCGCTGACGGTGTAGGTGCCCGGCACCACCAGCATCCGGCCGGCCTCGTTGGGCGCGGTCTGGAAGCTGCCCTGTGGCAGGATCCAGGTGGCCACCAGCGCCAGGATCATGATGCAGAACAGCAGGACGAGGGTGTGCGGCACCCTGAACTGGCGAGCCGGAGTCGGGGGTTCTGCGGCGGGTGTGGGCATGCGGCAACGTACGGCGAGAACCGGCGTGCGGGAAGGGGTGGGGCGGCATTCCAGGCAAGCCGCATTCCGGAGGAATGCCCCTACGAGGGGCTGGTCGTGCCAGGGACGTCAAGGGTCCACGATCACCACGCCCGTCATCTGTGGGTGGGGAATGCAATGATAGGTGAAGCGACCCGGGCGGTCGAAGCGATGCACGAAGCTGGCGCCCGCCTCGAGGGGCCCGCTGCCCCAGCTCCGGTCGTTGGCGGTGACGGTGTGCATCAGGGGATCGTGGTTGATCCAGGCCACCTGCTCGCCGGCGCGGATCCGTACCTCGCGCGGGCTGATCGCCACCATGCGGAGATCCACCGTGGCCGCGGCGTCGATGGGCGCCGCCGCCGTGTCGGACTTGAAGATTTGCCCCCACTGTCGCCGCGAGCCCAGCGGCACCGTGAACACAAATCCATACCGGAGCGATTCGGGGCCGAGCACCTTGGGGCGCGATGCTCCCTGCAGGGTCGTGGCCCCGCCGTTGGTGACCTGCAACGCCAGGGTATGCGGCGACCCGGGAATCGCCATCGCCATCCCGGCGCTCCAGACCGTCCCGAGGGTGTCGTGCCCCAGCAGCCGTCCCACGTCACCGGAGAGCTCCAGGTACCGCGTCAGGGTGACCACGGCGCCAGCGGCGACGGCCACCCCGGCCTCTCCAGTTCCCAGGGCGCTGCTGAACCCACGCAGCTCCCCGACCAGTGACGCCCGTCCTGCGCGGCCCTGCACCGACAGGGCGCCATCGGCACTCCGCGCGGCGCTATTCCAGGCCACGGTCAACTCGGCGTCCAGCCCCCGACGCCGTCTCAGCGGCGCGGAGAGCCAGAGCTGCGTCTCATTGCCGCCGGTCTTGTCGGGGACGATCTCGCTGTTGGAGGTGAAGTCGATTCCGGCAGTCAGCGTACGACCGAGTCCCACGCCCAGCGTCAGGGTTGGGATGTTGAGCAGTTCATCGCCCCCGCTGATCAGCTCGAAGCGGTGGCCGATCCTGAGCGCCGATTGTCTCGCATCGGTGGACCAGGCCGGCCGCAGGTTCGGGGACCGGCCGAGGGTGGACTGGGCGGCGGCGGTATCTGTCATTAGAGGTCCCAGGATGATGGCCCCCAGGGCCATCGCTCGATGGGTGTTTCTCACTCGATTCATCGGACCCTCATCACGCCGGTCACGTGCGAGACCTGGGGTCATCACCGCCGGCGACGGGAAGGGCGGCGGCAGCCAGGGCCATGGCCAGGAAGGCAGCTGGACGGAACACGGGGGCTCCGGGTGACGGACAGGGGCAACCCCCCGGGGCGTGGATCTTCGTCTCCCAAGGTATGATTCAGGGCGGGCCACGTCTTGGACGGCCCGAGGGTCTTGGATGAAGCTGACCTCCCCCCCGACCGGATCCGGGTGCTGATGGATCTCATTTCCCGACTACCGCGACGGACGACCTGGGCGGCACGCCAGCTGCGCGTGCCGGGGTTCGTGCTGACGGCCGGCCGGCACCCCGGCGGCAGCGAGCTGCCGCAGCATAGCCACACCGACCCGACGATCTGCTATGTCCTGCGCGGTGGCTTCGTGGAGACCAGCGGCGGGCGCGAGGCAGACTGCGCCCCCGGCACGCTGAAGCTGATGCCGGCCGGCGAGACCCACTGGAACCGCTTCGGGCGCGACGAGACCCGGGGGGTCCGGATCGACGTGGACCGGAGCCGGTTCGCCGACTTCCCGGTCATCCATCGGGCGCTGGACGAGCGTCGCCAGGTGCACGGGGGGTCGGGGAACCGGATCGCGGAGCGGCTGGCGGGCGAACTGCAGACGGCTGACGAGGCGGGGGTGGTGGCGGTGGAGGGGCTGGTGTTGGAGCTGGTGGCGGCGCTGGTGCGGGCGCCCGCAGTGTCCGCGGCCTCGCATCGCCCGTCGGCCTGGCTGCGGGCAGCCGAGGATCTGGTGCAGGCGCAGTATCTGGCGCCGCCCTCGGTGGCGGAGATCGCGCGGGCGGTGGGGGTGCACCCGGCCACACTGGCCCGTGCCTGGCGGGAACAGTTTGGCTGTTCGATCGGCGAGCGGATCCGCGAGTTGCGCGTGGAGCACGCCGCCCATCTCCTGCGGACGTCTGAGGACCCGCTCTCGATCATCGCCGCCGCCGCCGGCTTCTACGACCAGAGTCACCTGACCAACCTCTTCCGTCAGCAATACGGGGTCACGCCCGGCCGCTATCGCGCCGCCACGAAATGACCGCCTCTCCCCTGGAGCCCGCCCAACGGCTCCGATGGCGGATGCCATTCCTGGTGGCCGCTGTCGTGGCCATCCTGGTGTTCGCCGGCCGACAGGCGGCCCCGCTGGTCCCCGCCTTTGCCGGCTGGATGGACGGGCTCGGCTGGGCCGGGCCGCTGCTGTTCATGCTGGTGTACGCGGTGGCCTGCATCCTCCTGCTGCCCGCCTCGGTCTTTACCATGATCGCCGGGGCGGTCTACGGCATTGGCTGGGGCACGCTGTATACCATGGTTGGGGCATTGGTGGCCATTGCGGTCGCCTTCCTGATCTCCCGCCACCTCGCCCGCGGCGCCGTGGCACGCCGCCTCGCCAGTCGGCCGGAGCTGGCGGCGATTGACCAGGCCGTCGGTCTCGACGGCTTCAGGATCGTCCTGCTGCTGCGGCTGTCGCCGATCTTCCCCTTCTCGATCCTCAACTATGCGCTGGGGCTGACCCGGGTGCGCTTTCGTGACTACCTGCTCGCCTCGGTCGGCTCGATTCCGGGCACCTTCGTGTTCGTCTCCGCCGGGCGCCTGGCAGGGGATATCGCCACGGTGGCCGCGGGCGAGGCCAGCCCCGACTCCCGGAGCAAGATGATCCTGCTGGGGATTGGCCTGGTGGCGACCGTGACGGTGCTTACCATCGTCACTCGGCTGGCGCGGAAGGCGCTGGCGGAGGCCACGGGGGTGGGAGCCCGATGAGCACCTCGTTTCCGGGGGTCCGACTCGACAGCGCTGACGACCAACGCCTGCTGACCCACGTGCACCCCGCCGGCTGGGTGAACCCTACTCCTGCCCCTCGCTACCACCTTGTCGTAATCGGTGCCGGAACGGCGGGCCTCGTGACCGCCGCCGGTGCTGCGGGGCTCGGTGCCCGCGTGGCGCTGATCGAGCGGAGCCTGATGGGTGGTGACTGCCTCAACACCGGCTGCGTGCCGTCGAAGGCGATCCTGGCGGGCGCCAGGCAGGGCGGTGACTTCGCGGCGGTGATGGAGCGGATGCGTCGGCTCCGTGCCGACATCAGCCCGGCCGATAGCGCCGAGCGGTTCCGGGGTCTGGGCGTGGATCTGTTCTTCGGAGCGGCACAGTTCACCGCGCCCGATCGGATCACGGTGGCGGGTGCGGAGCTTCGATTCCGGCGTGCAGTGATCGCTGCCGGGGCGTCACCCAGCTTCCCTCCGATACCTGGCCTCGCGGAAGCAGGCGCCCACACCAGCGAGACGATCTTTGCGCTGGGCGAGCAGCCGAGGCACCTGCTCATACTCGGTGGCGGGCCGATCGGCTGCGAGCTGGCGCAGGCGTTTGCCGGGCTCGGCTCCAGGGTAACGCTGGTGGAGCAGGAGCCGCGCGTCCTGCCGCGGGAAGATCCTGATGCCGCGGCGGTGATTGGGCGTGCGTTGGCACGGAGTGGCGTCACCCTGAATCTGGGTGCGCGGGTGGAGCGGGTGTCACGGGAGGCGAGCGCCATCCGGCTTCACCTCAGGGATGCGGCGGGCATGGTCGAGGGCGATGCGCTTCTGGTGGCGGCGGGCCGGACGCCGCGACTGGATGGACTGGGGCTGGACGCGGCAGGAGTTCGCGTGGAAGGTGGGCGCCTGATCGTGGACGACCGGCTGCGGACCACCAGCTCGCGAATCTACGCGGTGGGGGATGTCCTCTCGAAGGAGCAATTCACCCACGCCGCCGACTTCCAGGCGCGGATGGTCATTGCCAATGCGCTGTTCTTCGGGAGAGGTAAGGCGAGCCGGCTGGTGACACCACGGGTGACGTACACCAGCCCGGAAGTGGCGGCGGTGGGCGTGGCGGAGGGTGGGGATGTGATCACGGTGCCGCTGGCCGAGAACGATCGCTCGGTGCTGGAGGGTGCCACCGACGGATTTTTGCGCGTGCACCTGAACCGGGGCAGCGACCGGATGCTAGGCGTAACGATCGTGGCTCCGCACGCTTGCGAGATGATCTCGCAGGCGGTGGTGGCGATGACCAACGGGGTGGGGCTGGGTGGGATGGGAAAGGCGATGCATCCGTACCCGACCATCGCCGAGTCATACCGGAAGGCGGCGGACCAGTGGCGGCGGGGGAAGCTGACGCCGCTGGCGCGGCGGGTGTTGGGGGCGTGGTTTCGGGTGTTTCGCTGAGATGAGTAACCTGCGCCGGGAGTCCCTTTCGTGGATCGGCGCGGCGAAGGTTCCCCGGCATCGGCCCAGGATACGGAGTCAGGCGTAGGGGCGCGCCTCGGGCGCGCCCCTACGGGGCCCCTGAGGCCAAGGAAGGCCCGCGCGCAGCGCGGGCATGGTGGGGTTGGTGCACCGGCGGTTGAACATGAGATGTTCAGGGGCTCACCTCCGGGCTGAGGCGGTCCCCGCTTCCCGCTTGGGCCTGCCCCACCTGACGAAGGCGGATGGTGGTGGCGGGGCAGCGGGCCGAGGGGTAAGTTGGCAGGGGTGGTGCGTGGCCGAGGCTGCCTCCCGGGGGCATTGTCGAGGGTGACGGCCCGTCGAGGTGTCTCGTCGCGTAGCAGCATAACTCCGGATTGTTGCAGGTTGGCGACCGAGCGCGCTGTTCGCCCGGCGCTCCGGTGGCGGCGCCGTCGCTCACTCGTTGGTGGCATTGGGACACGCAGAGCCTCGCGCCCACAGTGTTTCGGGATCATGCCGCGAGCCGTGCAGCGGTTGGGCGGGGAGACCGATACACAAGTCAGCGCGACATAGAAGGAGGTTACGCATGCGCATGCCGCCGCCGGTGCAATGGTGTCTACCTGTCATCCTGTTGCTCGGCTCGGGGCAAGCGCTTGCGCAGGACGTGGAACGCCGTGGGTTCATCGGCCTGGGCATCGGACCGTCCGTCCCATACGGCAGTTTCGCCGACGCGTCATCAGCCAACGTGCGAGCCGGACACGCCACGTCCGGCTATACCAACACCCTCTTGAACCTCGGCTACCGCTTCGGACGGCGGCTCGGGGTGGCCGCCGCGTTGTCGTACAGCGAATACCCCAGTCGGGATGGCGGGGACGATGACTGGTGGCAAGTGGCGGGCGTCACGGTCGGTCCTCTGTATTCTGTGCGGCTCAATGCCAGGACGGCGGTCGACCTGAAGGCGATGGTCGGCCTGATGGTGTTGACGCCGGTTGTCGACGGCTTCACAACCGGCGACGGCATCGGGACTGGCCCCGCTGTCGACCTGCGTGCCGCTGTTCGATACGACGTCTTCACGCGGTGGGCGCTGTTCGCTGAGGGCGGACTCCAATCGTCACGCGTGTCCTTTGACACCGGCGTCCGGACGGACTACCGAGCGATGATCTCAAGCTTCGGCATAGCGTTCCGGCCCGCCTGGTGATCCCGACTCGCGTGGTGGACGAATGTTCGCCGCTGATTTGTAATCTGTTATGTGGCCACAACTCATCGCATGGAGGTCCCCGCTGCGCCTGGCGCGCTTGATGAGAGGCATGGCTGGCACGGCGATCGCTTGGGCCGCCGCATGGGCGCTTATTGGTGGCCTCCTTGTGGTCGGTTGGGAATTGGCTGGGCCGTCGTTTCCATCGGCTCCTGGCGACGGCAGCCCCCAGTGGCTGTGGGAGTGGTTCCGACAGGGTGCGCGAACCTTCGCCGTTGCGGGCGCACTCGCTGGGAGTCTGTTCTCCATCGGGCTCGCGATCAGCGGTCGGTCCCTCACGTTTTCGTCGCTCACCTACAGGCGCATGCTCGCCTTGGGCGCCGCGGGTGGGATTGGCGTCGTGGCAGTGATCGGCATGGCAGACCTCGTGATGGGTGGGACGTGGAGTCCGGAAACCGTTCCCCTCCTTGGCATAGCCGCTGTGCTTGGGGTGGCTTCTGCCGGGAGCATGCTCCGGATCGCTCGTGCAGATCCCGGCCAGATGCTGCCGACTGCGGATACGCGGGATTCCCTCAATGCGGGTTCCGGGTCAGCGCAGCACCAGGAACTGTCTCGGCCAACGTGACACGCGCTTGCGCAAGCGAGCCTGTCTATTTCATTTCGCGCCCCTCTCTCCGGTTCTTCCGGGGCGAGGCGATCAGGGTTCTCCACGAAAGGACACGCAATGGTCTGGAGGTCAATCACGACAACGGCGCTCCTCTTCCTCCTGCTTGGGACGAACGGGAGTGCCCAACGCGTCGCGGCAGACGGGCTGATTGGTACGCGCACGTTCTCGGACGGTACGGGAATGGTGGCCATTGAACTGCGGGGAGATGTTCAATTCAAGGGTTGGCCAGTGCGGCCCGTGATAGGATGGGCGGGCGCGACCGATACCTACGGGACCCAGAACGAGTACACCCTCGGGGCTCGGGCTGAAGGTCGAGCGTCCACGAGGGTGATCTTTTCGGGCGGGATGGGGGTGTCCTGGCTGTCGCAGGATGGTGGAGAGTGGAACAGCGGGCGCAGCACCGGTCCATATTTCAATGCAGCCGTTCTGTATGCCTTGGGTGGGAAGCTGCGTGTCGGCCTCGACGTGAGAATCCTCACCGGGTCGTCGTTTGTGAGGGCCGACGGCTTGGTCCAGGATGTCAACTTTTCCCAATACGGCATTGTGGTAAGCTGGCGGAGGCGGTGATGGACGGTGGGGCAGCCCTGCCGAGTCGCGCGTCGCATTCACGGCTGCCCGCTCCGAACCCAATGTCTTGACGTAGAATGGTCTCGAGTAGCTGACTTGATGGCAGGCCTCGAGCCGGGGCTGACGGGATTGGCCTTCGGGCCGTAGCCTCCCGACCTGGCGCCTGGCCGTACTTGGCCCCGTCGCAGGACCGCAGGCCGTTAGGCAGACACTCCAGAGGAAGGGTGCGAAACATGAGGCGTCGATCGCTGCCCTGGTCGTTGACTGTCGCCATTGCGGCCGGTGTGCTCACGCTCGCGGTCGAGGCCTCAGCTCAAGCGACGTGTTCCAGCGAGCCGCTTGCGGTTCAGGTCTTGGGGTCGGGCGGACCCCACGCGGGAGGCACACGCGCTTCAACCGGCTATCTCGTCTGGCGTGCGGGTCGGGCCGTGGTCATGGTGGACGTTGGCGGCGGGACGTTTCTTCGTTTCGGCGAGGCCGGTGCGCGGCTACAGGACTTGGCTCTGCTGGCCATCAGTCATCTGCATCCCGACCATGTCTCCGACCTCCCCGCCCTGCTGTGGCTCAGTGAACTGGCGCGTCAGCAGCCGTTGAAGATTGCGGGGCCTTCCGGCGGCGGGGCGTTTCCCTCGTTGGATGCGTTCCTCAGGAGGCTGTTCGATGGGAGTAATGGCGTCTTCCCAATTCTCGCCGGAACCCTGGGTCAGTCCGGGCAGGGCGTCCGTCTCGCCCCTCTCGTCGTTGATGCCAGTGCCGCCACGGCCCAGCAGGTGTTGTCAGACACCGGCCTCGAAATCAGCGCCATCGGTGTACCCCACGGTAGCGTGCCGTCCATCGCGTATCGGGTTCAGGTGGGCGATCGCAGCATCGTGTTCGGCAGCGATCAAAACGGCAGCGATTCAAGATTCAGCGCGTTTGCTGCGGGCGCCGACGTGCTGGTCATGCACCTTGGACTGACAGAACAGGCTCCCCCGCCTATTGCGCAAGTGCATGCGAAACCTGCGACAGTCGGCCAAGTCGCACGGACCGCCCAGGCCAAGCGGCTGGTGCTGAGTCACTTCATTGAGGGACCCTCCACATTCGCGGAGTGGTTCAGCCTGTTCGATCTGGATCAAGCCGTCGGCGAGGTGCGGAAGCACTTCGCCGGGCCTATCGACACCGCTGCTGACCTGCAATGCATTCCGATTCGATAGTCTGCCTCACCCGCGAACGGAGCCGACGCAGCGTGACTCGCGAGGCCGCGCGGCTCATTCGCCGTCGTTAGTCCGCACGAGAGGATCGGTCATGGTGCCGCGCCCAGCTCGTATCGCCGAGCTCGAGGTGGTGCGGTGGCTCCTGGACCACGCACGAACACCCGCGGGGGTCGGCGAGCCGGCTGACTGCGAAGACCTGAGCGTGGTCGATGCATGGGGCTCGGTCTGCCTTGGAAGCAGGAACCGGGATCAGGCGACGTGCCTGGTCCCGGTTCCGGTCTGGTACCGATTGCTCCCTGGTGCTGGCGTACCTGCACCACTGACCTGCGCTACTTGATCTCGATCTGCACGTTCCTGACGGTTTCGACGGTCAACCCCTGCCAGGTCACGTTGTAGCGGAACGAGCCCCCCCCGAGGATCCCACCACGCGCGCTGATGACGATCTTCGGCACCGGGTGATTCTCGACGGAATGCAGCGTCTCCCGGAACTGCGTGGCCACGCCCTTGAGGAGGCCGGGCATCGCCTCGAGATCGGCAATCGTCAGCGACCCATTGGCGACCGCCTCCTGGAAGGGGGCGTCCCACGGGACGAACCAGATCGCCACGGCGTTCCCGGAGAGATTGCTCATCTTCGGCGGGGTGATGCCCAGCGGCTCGACGTGGAGGCTGAAGCCATCGACGAGCGACGGGCAGAAGAACGCGCCAGGAATGTCATAGAAGTCGAACAGGTTGAAGCCCGCGGGCACGCAGTTGGGGTCGCGATAGAACGTGATGGCCGCCCATTCGTCGGTGCGATAGCCGAAGCCGCCGACGCTGGCGGGCGACTCCGTCCGGGAGTAGAACGGGAACATCGGGGATTCGATGCGAAACAGGCCGCTGGACATGGCGGCCTTGCTGGCCTGGGGGGCCCCGGCCGGTGTGTCGGCAGCGGGGTCGGCGAGCTGCCCGGCGTCGCAGGCAGCGAACAGGAGACTCAGCGCGAGCAGGGGAAGGCGGTTGGGCATGGCACTCTCCGGTGACGGATGACGTTGTGGCAGAAGGCGTTATGGCTTCTGCACGGTTGCGCGCGCCAAGGAAGCGCGCCTACCTTCCCCACAGGATAGCCGGGCCCCCTTCCCACATTCCGACCCTGCTCTTCCCTCGATGGGAAGACCGGGTCGGGGGAGCGATCTCCCCCGCATGATCCGGTTGAGCGTGCTCGGAACCGTCGACCTGCGCGACGCGAACAATGCCGAGCTGCGTCAGGTCGTGATGCAGCCCAAGCGCCTCGCGCTGCTCGCCTACATGGCCGCGAGTGCCCGCGACGTCCATCGCCGCGACACCCTGGTGGGGCTGTTCTGGCCGGAACTGGACAGCGAGCGGGCGCGGGGTGCCCTCAGCAAGGCGCTCCATCACCTTCGTGCCTCGCTCGGACCGGACGTCCTGGTCACCCGTGGCGACGAGGAGGTGCTGGTCGAGCGCACGCACCTCTGGTGCGATGCCGCGGCCTTCGAGCAGGCCCTCGACCAGGGCCGCCATGCGGAGGCCCTTGGCCTGTACGGCGGTGACCTGCTGAAGGGGTTCTTCCGCTCCGACGCCCCGGAATTCGAGCACTGGGTGGAGAGGGAGCGTGAACGCCTGCGTCAGCGTGCGACGGCGGCGGCGTGGTCGCTGGTCGACCAGGAGGAGCAGCTGGGCAATCGCGCGGGAGCCGCCAGCTGGGCCCGACGGGCGCAGCTCCTGTCACCCGATGACGAGGCCGGGCTGCGACGGCTGCTCGCCGTCCTCGAGCGCGCCGGTGATCGGGCGGGCGCGGTGCGCATCTATGAGGAGTTCGTCAGTCACCTCGCGCGCGAGTACGAGCTGACCCCGACGGAGGAAACCCAGGCCCTGGTGGACCGGATAAAGGCTGAGCCGCCCGTCCAGGGGATCGGTCCTCGGCCCACACCGCCTCCCCCGACACCGGCTCCAACGACCGCCCTCGACCCACTGGAGAGCCCCTCCGTCCCCCCACCGGTGGCGCAGCGACGCGGCCTCTGGCTCGTTGTCGCAGGCGCCGCACTCGTCGTCGGAGCCGGCTCGATGTTCTATCTCCAGAATCGCGGCGAGGCGTCGCTGCTCGATCCCAAGCGCGTGCTCGTCGCCCCGTTCGAGAATCGTACCGGTGAGCGGGAGCTCGATCCGGTGGGGCACATGGCGACGGACTGGATCATTCAGGGGCTCTCCCAGACGGGTCTGGTTGAGGTAGTGCCGTTCACCGCCACCCTCAACTCCGCGCGACTCGGCCCAAGCTTCCTCGATCCGGGCGACACCGCCGAGAGGGTCGCGACCCTCGCCCACGAAACCGGCGCCGGGCTGGTGATCGCAGGATCGTACTATCTGGAAGGCGACTCTCTTGTGGTGCAGTCGCGGATCACGGACGCGATCGAAGGCAAGGTCCTGCTCGCGCTGGATCCCGTTCGTGCCGATCGGAGCCGTCCGCTCGCAGCGGTCGAGACCCTTCGGCAACGCGTGATGGCGGGGCTGGCGCCGTACGTCGACCGCACGATGAGTGAGTACGCCAGCATCACCAGCCGCACCCCGTCCTACGATGCATACCGCGAGTACGCCGCCGGGATGGAGCTCTTCATCGCGACGAATTGGCAGGGCGCCATCGCCCGGTTCGGCAGGGCGTTCCAATACGATTCGACCTACACCCTGCCGCTTGTTGCCGCCGCCATCGCCCATGCGAACCTGGGCAATCATGCCGCCGTGGATTCCCTGGCCCGCCTGGTGGAACCCCATCGTCATCGACTCGCCGAGTATGACAGGCTGGCCATCACGGCGGCCACGGCGTGGGGTCGCGGTGACTACTCCACGAGCTACGAGGCCGCCAGGCGCGTGGCCCAGCTCGCGCCGAACACCATCGTCCATGGGCAGGTGGCGCGGGAGGCCCTGTCGCTCAACCGGCCGCGTGAGGCCCTGCGCGTACTGGCCGAGCTCGATCCGACCCGGGGAGACCTCCGGGGCTGGTTCCCGTATTGGGCCAACCTGGCCGCGGCCCGGCACCTGCTCGGCGACCACCGCCGCGAGGCGCAGGACGCGCGCAACGCCCGCGCCCAGTTCCCCGATGTGCCGGAGGCACTCCGGCTCGAGTTGCGCGCGCTGGCGGCAGGGCGACTCGCCAACGAGGTCGTCCAGGCGCTGGACGCGCTGGCCGCAACACCTGGCCCCGCACAGCAGCGCACGGGCCTTTTCATGCGGGACGCTGCGACCGAGCTGCGCGCCCACGGCAAGCACGCCGAGGCGGAGGCGCTGTTCGCCAGAAGCCTGCGGTGGTATCTCGAGCGCCCGGCCGACGTGCAGCAGCAGCCCGGGTTCCGCCGCGCACTCGGTGAGGCCTACTACCTGGCCGGGGAGTGGGACGACGCCCGCGGGATACTCCTGGAACTTGCGGTGGAACATCCCGAGGACATCGGGGTGCGGGGACGCCTCGGGACGCTGGCCGCCCGGCGCGGCGACCGCCCGGAGGCCGAGCGCATCTTCACGAACCTGGCTGCGGAAACGCGACCGTACCTGCTCGGCCTGCATACGTACTGGTGTGCGCGCATCGCCGCCCTGCTCGGCGATCAGGCGCGGGCGGTGTCGCTGCTCCACGACGCGTATGCAGAGGGGCGCACGGAATGGATCGAGCTGCATCGCGATCCTGACCTGGAGGCGCTCCGCGATTACCGCCCGTTCCGCCGGCTGCTGCAGCCGAAGGGGTGAGGATGGGCGTCAACCGGGTGCTCACCCACGACGGAGGCATCAGCATGCCCCGTCCCTACGGGCGGTGGTCGCAGTCGCGGGCGAGGCATGCCTCGCCCCTACGGCTCAACGCCGGGGATCGCCGACGCACCACCTAGGGCTTCTTACCCGCCGTGCCCTGATCGAGCAGATCGGGCTCGTCGCTCACCTGACGCTCTGATTCGATCTGGTTGTCCACGGTGTGGTCCACGGCGACGTTGGCGGTGGTGACCACTGGCGGTGCCGCGGGAGGCGCCGGGGCGGCCGTCACGGTGGCGGCAGTCTCGCCGCGCATCCGGATATGGTACTCCGGCGAGGGCATGGTCAGGCCAGCCTCCTCGAGTCGCGACTTGACCAGCCGAATCGCTTCACTGCGCACCCGAAGAAACTCGGCCTGCCGCTGGTCGGTCCAGGCCATGAACCGCACCGTCACCGCGGAATCACCCAGGTCCATGATCAGCGCTTCCGGTGCCGGCTCCCGGAGCACCCCCTTCATATCCGTTAGCGCCCCCACCGCCACGTCCCGGACCCGCGCCAGGTCATTCTCGGGACCCACTCCCGCATCGAACTGGAAGCGCCGCAGCGGGTTGCGGGTGTAGTTCAGCATCGGGCTCCGGAAGATCAGCGCGTTCGGGAGCCGGATGTGGTTGCCATCCAGCGTCATCAGGATCGTTTCCCGGGGGGTCAGGCGCACCAGCTTGCCCTCGAACTCTCCCACGCGGAGGTGGTCGTTCTTGGCGAAGGGCTGTCGCACCGCCAGGATCACCCCGGCCAGGTAGTTCTCCATGATATCCTTGAAGGCGAAGCCGATCGCCAGCCCCGCCAGGCCGGCAGTGCCGACCACCGCCGCCACCAGCCTGCCGGCGTCAAGCAGGTCCAGCGCCACGAAGATCCCGCCCAGGACCACCGCCGCCTGCAGGAGGCGCCGGATCAGGTTCTGAAGGAAGGGATTGCGGGCTCGCAGGAAGGATGGCCCACCCCAACGGGAGAGGAGACTCCCCAGGACCGACGCGAGCCCAATGATCACGATCGCCAGGGCCACGAGGGGAAGCTTGGCCACGATGCCATAGCCGAGCTCACGCATGCGCGCCCAGGTCGGCTCGAGTTGCTCCTCCATCGAAGTGGACTCACGGATCCGATTGTCCACGAAGAGGACGCCCTCCAGCCCCGCGGCCATGGTACCCGCCTGGGTCCGCGTCTCGGCGCTCAGGACCGTCCCCTCCAGGCGGACCACACCGGCGTCCACCGTCACATCCACCCGACTCAGGCTGGGAACCCGGTCAAAGACCGCCTGGAGGGTGTTGCGGATGGTCTCGTCCTGGTCGGCGCGCTGGACGGTGACCGGTTCAGGGTCCGGTGCCGGCGCGGCTGCGGCGGTGTCGGGCGGGTCGGGCACCTGCCGCGCGCCGAGCGCTGGGGCGTGAGCCAGGCACAGGGCCAGCAGGAAGGCGAGTGGGCAGGCGGGGTGTCTCATCCTGACAAGTATGCGACAAGTGGGATGGGGATGCCAGCAGGGGGCGGCTGTCGCGATCCGGTCGCCGCCTTCGCAACCTTTCGTGGACTGGGTGCGTCTTACTCGACATACCCCTCTACGAGGCACTCGTGATGCGGATCTCCCTGTTCACCGCGACTTGTTTATCGCTGCTCGTCGCCTGCGGTGGCCAGGAGACGGCCGCTGCCGGCAGCGCCGGCCTGGCCACGGTGTTCGACTCCACCTCCGATACGCTGGTGGCCCGCGTCAGCGGGGCCGTGCCTGCCGCGGCGGTGCGCGCGCTGGTGCGCGAGATGGCGATTGCCCCTGACGCCGATGACGTGTCGCTCTTTACCCAGGTCACCGAGTTCGACGTGGACCGGGAGGGGCGGTTTTGGGTCTTTGACTCCCCGTCCAACAGCCTCTTCCTTTTCGCTCCTGATGGGGCGCTGTTGCGACAGATCGGCCGCCAGGGCGCCGGCCCCGGTGAGTTCAACCAGAACAACGGGATGGTGCTGCTCCCCGACGGCCGCCTGGCCCAGCTCGACGCTCGCAACGGCCGGATCTCGTTCCTGGCCCAGGATGGCAGCCTCGAACACAACTGGCCAGTCCCCACCGGCTTCAATACCAGCCATGGGCTGGTTACCGACCAGTCAGGCCAGCTCTACCTCCGCCGACCCGTCACACCACCACGTGAGGGCGAGATTCTCGGCCGGATGGGCCTGGTGAGGCTGAAGGAGGAGGGGGCCTTCGGCGACTCCCTGGCCGCCGTTGACCTGCCGGTGCAGCGGGAAACGTATGTGGCGCGCAGGGAGGGGAGCACGTCATCCACGGGGTCGCGCTATGCGCCAAATTATTTCTGGGCCTGGCATCCGGACGGTCACTTCGTTGCGGCACACGGTGGCACCGGAGAAATTGTGCTGGAGCGGAAGGATGCCCGGCCGGTAATCATCCGGCGGGAGCTCGAGCCGGTGCCGGTGCCCGCCGAGGAGCGGGGTCAGGAACGGGAGTCAATCACCTACAACATGCGGCAGACCGAACCGGGATGGGCCTGGCGCGGCCCGGAACTGCCCACCACCAAGGCGCCGCTGCTGGGGCTGTTCGCGGCACGGGATGGCCGGATCTGGGTGCGGGTCACGGCGCCCTCGGAGCCAATTCCCGACGCGGAGCTGCCCGTCAGCCGCGACACACTTCGCCCAGTCGTCCGCTTCCAGACGCCGGTGGTGTACGAGGTGTTCGAGGCGGACGGCACCTTCCTGGGCCGGATTGCCTTCCCGCCCCGGACCACCCTGATGGAGGCGGACGGCGACACGGTCTGGGCCATCCAGCGGGACGAGGACGACCTGCCGGCGGTGGCGAGGTTTCGGGTGGAGCCGGGGTTGGGGGGGAGGCGGACAGGCGGGTAGGCGGATAGGTGGATAGAGGCGTAGGGGCGAGGCCTGCCTCGCCCGCAGGTGATGGGCATCCGGCCGCGTGGCGGTTGGATCCCCCACGATCCGTCCGCCCATCCGCCTTTCTTGCGTCACCCCGGGAATCGGTGCAGTTTTCCGGGGTTGCCGGCGGTGCCGGCACTCCCTCACTGTTTCTTGATTGCCGTCCGCCCCGCCAGGGGCGCGGCACTGTCCCACCCCAACTCCGAGTCGCCCCACCATGGTCCCTCGTTCCCTGCTCTCCCTCGCTGCCTTCGGTATGATCGTGGGCAGCGCTGGCTGCGCCGCGCGCGCCGCCACCCCGGCAACGACGACGATCCGTCCCGTCGTGGCCCAGGACTCTGCCACACGCCCGGCAGCCGCCGGTGCGCAGGCGCGCGGCCCCCGGCCCTACGCCCAGGTCATCACCGGTCGTGCCCAGACCCGCAGCGGGCTGTTCAAGACCCATATGGTCGAAGACCGGCTCTACTTTGAGATCCCGCGGGCCGAACTGGGCAAGGAGATGTTCCTCGGAGCCCGGACGGTCGAGACCTCCCAGCAGACAGGCGGCTTCTTCGGCGGCGGTGTCAACCGGGTGCTGACCTGGAACCGCGATGGCAATTTCATCGTGGTCCGCTCGCCGGATTACAGCGTGCGGGCCGACTCCACCCAGGCAATCCGTCTGGCAACTGATGGCATGACCCGCGGGCCGGTGCTGGCCCGTCTGGCCATCGAGACCTTCGGCCCGGACAGCGCGGCGGTGGTCGAGGTGACCTCGCTCTTCCTGACCACCAACCCTGATTTCGGCGGGCTCTCCGCTGTGACGCGGGATCGCAGCTGGATCGACCGGGTGGTGGCGGGCGAGAAGACCGTGGACGTCGAAGCCACCCAAACGGGCATGATCCGGCCCCCTGGCGCCCCGCAGACGGCGCCGGCAGTGAGCACGACGGCGAAGTTCCGCTGGAGCATGTACAAGCTCCCCGAAACGCCGATGATGCCGCGGCTCTCGGACAGCCGGGTGGGGATCAATTCCTTCCAGCGCGTGGATTACGGCCGGCCCGAGCACCGCGCCGAATCGCGGCGTTACATCCGCCGCTTTCGGCTGGAGAAGCAGAATCCGACCGCCGCCATCTCCGACCCGGTGGAGCCGATCGTCTACTGGATCGATGCGGCCACCCCGGACTGGCTCAAGCCCTGGATCAAGTCGGGGATCGAGGCCTGGAACCCGGCGTTCCGCGAGGCCGGCTTCAGCAATGCGATCATCGGCCGGTATGCGCCCTCGCCCGAGCAGGATCCGGACTGGTCCAACTACTCGCTGGGCAAGTCGATCGTCTACTGGCGCCCGTCCACGGTGGCCAACGCCACCGGTGGCCAGACGGTGGACCCGCGGTCGGGGGAGATCATCAAGGGCGAAGTGAACATGTACCACAACGTCATGAACCTGCTGCGCAACTGGTACTTCATCCAGGTGAGCCCGCTGGACCCGCGCGGCCGGGCGCTGACGTTGCCCGATTCCCTGATGGGCAAGCTGGTGGAGTACGTGGTGGCCCACGAGATCGGCCACTCGATCGGCTTTCCGCACAACATGAAGGCCAGCCACATGTACCACCCCGACAGCCTGCGGAGCGAGGCGTTCCTGCGGCGCATGGGTGGCCACGTGTCCACGATGATGGACTATTCGCGCTTCAACTACGTGGCCCAGCCCGAGGACAACATCCCGGTGGACCTGCTGATTCCGCAGGTCGGGCCGTACGACAAGTACGCGGTGATGTGGTCGTACAAGCCGATTCCCGGCGCCCGCACGCCCGACGAGGAGTGGCCGACGCTGGACAGCTGGAGCCGCTGGCAGGACACCATCCCGTGGCTGCGCTGGACCACCAGCGATGCGCCGAACGACCCGGGGAACATCACCGAGGCGGTCGGAGACATGGACGCGGTGTACTCGAGTACACTGGCGCTGCGCAACCTGCGACGGGTGATGGAGTCGTTGATCCCGGTGGCCGAGGTTCCCGGGCAGGACTATTCGCAGCTGAGTGAGCTGTACACCAACGCGGTGCAACAGTGGCAACGGTACCTGAGCCACGTCGCGGCGGTTATCGGCGGCGCGGACACCCAGGAGCGGTACGGCACCGGGCCGCGATTCGAACCGGTGAGCCGCGAGCGGCAGGTGGCGGCGATGCGCTTCCTGCGCGAGAACGCGTTCACCACGCCGGCGATGTTCGTGGAGCCCGGGATCCTGCGGCGGATCGAGGCCGAGGGCGTCCTGACCCGGCTGCGCACAGCCCAGGGGAGCGTGATCCGGTCGCTGATCTCCTCCTCGCGCCTCGAGCGCCTGATTGAGTACGAGGCGCTCGCGGGCAGCTCGGCGCGGGCCTATACCGTGGCCGACATGTTGAATGAGCTGCGCGCCGGCGTCTGGACGGAGTTGAGCCGGCCCAGCGTCACGGTGGACGTGTACCGCCGCAACCTGCACCGGGCCTATCTGGACGCGGTGGACTCACAGCTCAATCCGCCACGGCCGGCCAACCTGCCGCCGACGGCACCGGCGCCGCGCCCGGTTTCCGACACCCGCCCGACGCTGCGTGGCGAGCTCCTGGAGATTGACGGCATGGCCCAGCGGGCGCTGGCCCGCGCCGGCGATGCGATGACCCGGATGCACCTGCGCGATGTGCGGGCGGAGATTGACCGGATCTTGAATCCACGCACGTGATGGAGTGAGCAGTAAGCAGTGAGCGGTAGGGGCGCACATCTGTGCGCCCCGTCCGGAACTGCGGAGGGAGGAGGGGGGAGCCATCGGCTTCTCGCTTCTCCCTTCTCGCTTCTCCCTTCTTCAATCGTATTCCTCTATCTTCAGGTACCTCCTTTTCCCGGACCCTGCCATGCGCCGTCTCCTCGTCGCCCTGCTCGCGTTGACCATCTGCGCGCCCGCGCTCGCCGCCCAGCGCACCATGAAGCCGCCCTTGCACGGCACGCACTGGATGGCGATCACCGGCAAGCCGCTCGGCGCCACCGCTGGCGCCATGATCTTCCAGCAGGGCGGCAACGCCGTGGACGCCGCCGTGGCGATGCTGGGTGCCACCGCCACCATGTGGGACGTGCTGCACTGGGGTGGCGAGACCCAGGCGCTGATCTACCATCCGGGCCTGAAGAAGGTCATCGGGATCAACGCGCTGGGCTGGGCACCAAGCGGTGCCACGCCGGAGTACTTCCATGGGAAGGATCTGCGGTATCCGCCGGAGTACGGGGTGGATGCTGCGGTGACCCCGGGCACGCCCGGCGGGTTGATGGTGATGCTGGCCGAGTATGGCACGATGAGCCTGGCCCAGGTGCTGGCGCCCTCCATCGAGATGGCGGATGGCTATCCGATCGATGCCGAGGTTGCCAACCGGATCGAGTCCGGGAAGCGCCGCCTCAAGGAGTGGCCGTATTCGCGTGAGGTGATGCTGCCCCACCTGGGCCAGGAGCGGGAGGCCCCGTCCGCCGGCGAGATCTTTCGGCAGCCGGACCTGGCGGCAACGCTGCGCAAGCTGGTGGAGGCCGAGGCGGCCGCGCTGCGGGCCGGGAAGAGCAGGAAAGAGGCGATCATGGCCGCCCATGACCGGTTCTACCGGGGCGACATCGCCGCCGAGTACGTCCGCGGTGCCCGCGAGCAGGGCTCACCGGTGACGCTTGAGGACCTTGCCACCTGGCGCGTCCGCATCGAGGAGCCGGTCTCCATCAGCTACAAGGGCATTGACGTCTACAAGCTCAATGTCTGGACCCAGGGCCCGGCGCTGCTGCAGGCGCTGAACATCCTGGAGCACGCCGACCTCAAGGGCATGGGCTACAACAGCGCGCGCTACCTGCACACCGTCTACCAGGCGATGAGCCTGGCGTTCGCGGACCGCGACTTCTACTACGGCGATATCTACACGCCGCCGGAGGAACCGGTGCGGGGCCTGCTCTCGAAGGAGTATGCCCGGCAGCGCTACGGGCAGATCAATTGGGAGCGGAACGACCCGGCGGTCCGTCCAGGCGATCCCTATCCGTTTCAGGGTGGCAGCAACCCCTTCCGGCAGCTCCTTGAACGCTGGAGCGTGACCGGTGAGGCGGTCGACGCGACCGCCACCGGGGCCGGGCTCGATGAAGAGTTCCTGGAGTCGTTCTACGCCGGCACGACCACGATCCAGGCGGCCGACGCCGAGGGCTGGGTGGTCAGCATCACGCCGAGCGGCGGCTGGCCGCCGGCGGTCATTGCGGGGCGCAGCGGGATCGGGATGAGCCAGCGGGCACAGAGCTTCGTCACCGATGCGGCGGACGGGCCCTTCAATGTCGTGGCACCCCGCAAGCAGCCGCGGGTGACACTGACGCCCTCACTCGCGCTCAAGGACGGTGAGCCGTTCCTGAGCTTCGCCGTGCAGGGCGGCGACTCGCAGGACCAGAACCTCATCCAGTTCTTCCTGAACATGGTGGAGTTCGGGATGACGGTGCAGCAGGCCACCGAGGCGCCCAACATGAACTCGTTCCAGATGCGGGGTTCGTTCGGTGATCACACCTCACGCCCCGGTCGAATGCTGCTGGCCGAGAGCATGCCGGAGTGGGTGCGCGGTGAACTCCGCGGGATGGGCTACACGCTGGAGTTCCAGGAACGCACCAGCGGGCCGATCAACGCGATCTGGTTCGACCGGAAGCATGGGACGATGTGGGGCGGGTCCTCGCACCATGGCGAGGATTACGGGATTGCGTGGGAGTGAAGGGAGAAGCGAGAAGGGAGAAGCGAGAAAGGATATCAGCGAAGGAACCCGAGCGAAGGGAGAAGATATGCCTCTTCTCCCTTCTCGCTTCTCCCTTCTCGCTTCCAACCTACTGCACCGGCCTCAGGTCAAACCGCAGCCGGGTAAAAAAGATCTCGTGCGCTCCCTCGAAGCCCGACTCGGTGCCGAGCAGCACCCAGAAGCTGCCATCCTCCGAGGCCCGGACCCGCAGGGCCCGGGTGGCGCTGACATGCCGATTGGTCGCGAACGGGGCGGTGCCCGAGCACCCGGCCTGGCCGTTGCGGATGTCGCCGAGTACCAGGACATTCGCGCTGCCGCTCGCCTGCTGGCCCTTGTCCACGTTGAGGCGGACCCAGTTGTCGTTGTCGAGCACGCGTTCCGGCTTCTCCGGGACCAGCCCGGCCTTGATCCAGACCGAGGCGGCATTGCCGACCTGGCATCCCTGCCCGTAGTTGCTGACAAAATCCACGGTGACCGTCACGTCGTACAGCTGGTTCGGTCGCAGCCCTGTCAGGGGTCGCGTCCAGTACATGAAGAGGTCATCGCTGATGTTC